>NZ_JALLGL010000036.1 GCF_023072675.1 Streptomyces sp. XM83C | reverse complement strand
CTCCTTCGGCCCCGTCCACAACCGCCCCACCACCCCCGATGGCGACATCCGGCCCTGCCGCTGCGGCACCCGCCACGAACCCACGGACGTCCTGCTCGGTACGCCTCTCAATCCGGCGACGTACGACTACGCGGGCGCGGTTCTCTTCAACGCCCACGCCTCCGCCCTGTGGGCCCGCTTCACCACCTACCTCCGTCGGGAGCTCGCCGCTCGGCTCGGCATGACCCAGAAGGCCGCCCGCACCGTCCTGCGGGTCTCCTTCGCCAAGGTCGCCGAGTACCAGCAGCGCGGCCTGGTCCACTTCCACGCCGTCATCCGCCTTGACGGCCCCGACGGCAGCACCCAGCCCCCGCCGCCGTACGCCACCGCCGCCATGCTCGCCGACGCCGTACGCGCCGCCGCCGCACGGGTTCGTGTCACGGTCGAGTCGGACGCGGTCGGGGAACGCGAACTCGCCTGGGGAGAACAACTCGACGTACGCGAGATCGCAGCCTTCGGCACCGACACCGAACTGACCGACCAGGCCGTAGCCGCCTACGTCGCCAAGTACGCCACCAAATCCGCCGACACCTCCGGCACCCTCGACCGCGCCCTGTTCTGCCGCCCCTGCCAAGGACGCGGCGCCACCGTCCTCCCCCACGGAACCCCGCTCCCGTGCACCGCCTGCGACGGAACCGGACAGTCCCGGCCCCTGCCCCGGCTCGCCGTCGCCCGGCACGTGCGGCAGATGATCCGCACCTGCTGGGAACTCGGCAAGCTGCCCGAGTTCGCCCACCTCAAGCTCTGGAAGTGGGCACACATGCTCGGCTTCCGTGGCCACTTCTCCACCAAGTCCCGCAGCTACTCCACCACCCTCGGCGCGCTGCGCGCCGCCCGCCGTGCCTGGCGCACCGAACGGGCCCGCACCCACGCCGGCCTGCCCGAGCCCGACCCGACGACCACTCTCGTCGTCGGTCGCTGGGACTACCTGGGCTCGGGCTACAGCCCCGGCGCCGCGCTCCTCGCAGCCCACGTCTGGCACCGCAGAGAACTGGAACGCCAGTTCATCGCCGAAGGGGGCTGCTGATGACCTCGCCCCCGCCCACCGTCCTCCACCTGGAGACAGAGCCAGCGCTGGACCTGCTGACGGTTCCCCAGGTCATGGCCCGCCTCCAACTCGGCCGCTCCGCCGTCTACGACCTGCTCCGCACCCGCCAGCTCGCCTCGATCACCCTCGGCCGCGCCCGACGTATCCCCGCCCACGCCCTCACCGACTTCATCCGCACCCGCCTCGAACAGGAAGCCGCCGCCTGATGACCACGCCCCGAGACACCCCCGCCTCCCGCCGCGTGCGCGCCAACGGCGACGGCACCGTCTACCAGCGCAAGGACGGCCGCTGGGAGGCTGCCGGATACGTCCTCGCCCCCGGCAACACCCGTCGCCGCGTCCGCGTCTACGGCACCACCCGCAAGGAAGCCCTGGCCAAGCTCACCGAGAAGATCGCCAACAGCAACCGCGGTCTTCCCGTCCCCTCCGCGCAGGGCAGCGTCGGCGCGTACCCGACGTACTGGCTGGAGAACGTCGCCGTCCACCACCTCCGCGAGAACACCCACACCCGCTACACCGCCTGCGTCAACCGATACCTCATCCCCGGCCTGGGCAAGAAGAAACTCGCCAAGCTCACCGCCAAGGACGTCCGCACCTGGCTCAACCAGCTCCGCACCACCTGCCAGTGCTGCGCGCGCGACATCGACACGAGCCGACCTGAGCCCCGTTGCTGCGCCGTCGGAACGTGCTGCTCCAAGCGGCTCTCTCCGCTGACGCTGACCTACATCCACTCCGTGCTCAAATCCGCACTTGAACACGCCGTCCGGGAGGAAGAGATCCCCCGCAACGTCGCCCGCAACGTCCGCACCGGCACACCCCGGCCCCGACGCTTCGAACCCCTCACCACCGACGAAGCCCGCCGATTCCTCACCACGGCCCAGGATCATCGACTGCACGCGCTGTTCGAACTCGCCCTCCATACGGGACTCCGCAAGGGCGAACTCCTCGGCCTGCGCTGGGAAGACCTCGACCTCGGCTCGAGCACCGCCGCCATCCGCCGCACCCTTCAGCGCACCAGCGCAGGCGGGCTCACCACGCTGCCCACCAAGACCCGGGCCTCTGAACGCCGCATCGCTCTCCCCGCCCGCTGCATCCAGTCGCTGAAGCGCCACCACGAACAGCAGCAGCGTGAGCACGAGGCAGCAGACACCGCGTGGCAGCCCAACGGGCACATCTTCACCACCACGCAGGGCAGACCGATCGACCCGACCAACCTCACCCGCACCTTCAACACGCTCCTCCGCACGGCCTGCCTCCACCGCATCCGCTTCCACGACCTCCGCCACTCCACCGCCACCCTGCTCCTGGAACAGGGCGTCGAACTCGTCGTGATCAAGGAACTCCTCGGCCACGCCCACATCGGCGTCACCGCCACCGTCTACGCCCACGTCCGACTCCGCCTCCAGCGAGACGCCATCAACACCCTCAGCACCGCGCTCGGCGGCCCGGAGACCACGAAGACGGTCAGCTCCGACGGCGACGAACCACCACCCTGCACCGCCCTCGGCCGCTGACGTTGCCGTCAACTACTCCCGTCACCCCACGCAGAAGCCCCGCCAGGACGCACCTGACGGGGCTTCATCTTTGCGTTCGCGACCTACCTGCTCGCACGCTGCAGAGCTACGGCCTCACGCCTCAGAGAATCTCGCAAAGAGATCACGGTCGCGCCAGGAATCGGAGAAGGCGTCCACCATGGCCTCGTAAAGCCGAATATTGCTGACGTCCCCTCGGGGGTGCCTGATCCTTTCTTCGACTGCCTCTCGGACAGTTTCCCAACGCAGCACATGCATCAGGAACGAAACCATTTCAACGACACCTTCCTGGAGGGAATCGATCAGAGCGATTACGCGACTCTCGAATTGCCCTCTCAGTTCAGGGTTCTTCTGCAGAATCGCGAGAGCACGCTCCAATCCCGGCTCGAGTTCTTCGACGCCGCAGGTCTCCTCTGCAGTAGCTAGGACCCCCTCAACGACCTGCATGAACTCTGCGACCGGATCAGCAGCTAGGCCGCCACGCCTCGATGTACTTCCCATCAGCACCAAGTCCATTTCTATTGAAGGCATCCACTGCCGCCTTCTGAGCGTGGGCACCGTAAGGCTGATAATGGCCAGACTTATTGTCGAGGTACACGACTTGACCACCCTTGGTCTTGAACTCTCCGGCGGCCAGCACGTCCCTCCCCTGGGCGAGGCTCACATGGCCGGCCGTTCGCTTTCCAATGACGAGCTCACCATCGCCGGTCACCACGTATGCATAGTTGCCCGAGCGAGAGAGAACGGTGCCGGGAGCAATCGGCTTGAACCACTCCGGCGTATCTGCCGGAATCAAGTTCGAGAAGGAGGTGGGGTCAGGGCCCGCTCCGCTGTTGTGAACGAGTACCGGCGTCTCGCCCGCCAGCACATAGTACGTGTGCAGGTCGGCGACGGTGAGGTTGTACATCCAGGCGTCGCCGGGGCGGTCGGTGACTGCGGTGACCTGGGCCGGGGTGCCTGACGGGGTGGTCAGGCGGGTGCCGGGACGGAGGTCGCCAGCGGGGGTCCAGGTGTGGTCGGTGGCGTTCCAGAAGGGGTGGTCGGACGTCGCATGGAGAACGGCCTCACGGCCGTCGGCGGTGCGGGCGGTGATGTCGACGAGGTCGTCGTCGTGGTGGATGAGCTGGGCTTCGACTGTGCGGGGGCCCTCGTGCTCGCCGGTTTCGGGATCGGCTGCCTCGACCTCGTCACCGGGCTCGACCTTGCTGATGGGTTTGGTCTTGCCGTCCTTGAGCAGGACGGGGGTGTCGGGGGTGAAGCTGCAGGCCGCCTTGTAGAGGGATGCTGCTGCACTTTCGGCTTCTGCGGCGGCGAGACGGCCACCGGATCGTGCGATCAGTGCCTTGGTCACGGAGCCGAAGGCCATCGTGGCGAGAGTGATGATGCCCTGGGCGATGGCTTCGCCGCAGTCGCCTCGGCCGCGCAGGCAGTGGTAGGTGGCCCTGATGCCCCACGGATCATTGCCCTTCTCCGGCAGAAGGCCGGCCTGGTCCGCGATCTCGCAGAACTCCCCGTTCTGCCCGGGGATGTAGCAGGTGTCCTGCGCCCACCTGGACAGCATCTGCCCGTACGACGACGAGCCGGCGTACCTGGCCTCCAGTTCCTTCTGCGGCGGAACGCGGATGCCGCCGACCATGGGCTGGCCGTCCTTGGCCCGCTCCACCGCCGCCGTGCCCTTCTTCTCCCCGCAGTTGCTGTTGCAGGGGTGGTGGTGGCGCTGGGCAGCGCCGGGGACAGCCGCCTCGGCGGGGCGGCCGTTGCCCGGGGTGCCGTCCCATCGCGTCGGGCACGGGATGCTGTCGCCGTGCCCGCCGCAGGCCAGGCCCATGCCGCTGGGGTCGCTGTAGGTCAGCGGGTTCTGGGCGGCGTAGCTGTAGCCGTTGAGGGTCTGGTGCCTGTCGGTCTCCAGCAGCGGGTCGACACTGATGAACTGACCCGTCGAGGTGTCGTACTCACGCGCCCCGATGTGGGTCAGGCCGGTCGTGGCGTCGAGGGTCTTGCCGAGGAAGCCCTTGTCCGTCTCCCACGCGCCGATCGATCCGCCGCGTTCGGAGCCGAAGGGGCTCATGAACCGTTTCGTGATCGCTTGCCGGCTGTCCGCCGTGACCATCAGCGACTGAGTGCCATGGTCGTCGCCGGCCAGGAAGAACACCTTGTGTGTCCCTCCCTGGTCGGTGCGCAGCGCCACGGCCGTGCCGCCTGCGGTGTACATGCGCTGCGCCCAGGCACCGCTGCCGTCGGAGGGCAGGTGGAGTTCGGTGACGCCGGCGTACAGGACGCGTTCGCCGGTGTCGGTGGTGCGGATCAGCAGGGTGCCGTCGGCGTCGTAGACGTATTCGGTGGTCGCCTTGCCCGGCTCGGTGAGCTTCTCCAGACGGCCCTCGACGTTCCAGGTCAGGGTCTGCCGGGCCGTGTCACCGGGGCGGCCGGTGGTGTTGCCGGCCGTGTCGTACTCGTAGACCCTGTCCCCGGCCGGGTCCGGCGTGCCGCACTGGGTGCGGGTGGTGATGAAACGCAGGGCGTGCGGCTGCTGCGCCGTGTCGTAGCAGTACCGCGTCGTGGCGTCGCCGGAGGAGGTGTGCCGGGTCTCGGTCTGCCGCTGGCCCGCGGCGTTGTAGGTCCAGGAGGTCCAGTACGGGGCCGGGCCGCCCAGCTCGGCCGCATCGCGTGTGTCCGTGCAGTCGCGGGTGGCCGGAGTCCACGCGTCGGTCAGGCGGCGGTGGCCGTCGTAGGAGAAGCACTGGGTCTCCGGCTTGCCGGCCCCGCTGAGGCTGGTCGGGTCGGCCACCGACGTGACGTTGCCGGCCTGGTCGTAGCCGTAGACGAGGTCCTGCAGCACGTACGGGTGGGTGTCGTCCGTGACGCTGCTGTCGGTCAGGCGGCCTGTGCCCTCCTCGTAGGTGTTGGTGAGGTACACGTCACGGTCGCCGGGGCCTCCGAACCCGAGGGTGAGCTGTGCGGCCTGGCCGAGCGCTGTGTAGTCGATGTTCTCGACGTAACCGGTGGCGCCTCTGAGGGAGGTGGGCTGGCCGAGGTCTCCGTAGCCGAACTGGAGTGTCTCGGCGGGCAATCCGCCCAGGGCCGGTTCGGAGGCCGTGCGGACGGTGCCGTCCAGGCGGTAGGCGGTGGTGTAGGTCAGCGTGCCGCCGGGGACGGCCGCGGTCAGCGGGTCGCCGGCCGGGAGCATGAGCTGGGTCGTCGTCGGGCGGCCCAGGTCGTCGTAGGCGGTGACCGCCTTGGTGTAGGCGCGTCCGTTCTCACCGCCGACGTAGCGGGTGGACGTCGCGGGCAGCCCCTTGTAGGACGGGGCGTCGTAGGTGCGCTTGGTGAGCAGGTTCGCCGGCCTGGCCTCGTCCTTCCACGTGGCGGTGGGCCGGCCGATGCTGTCGTAGGCGGTGACGACGGTGTTGTCGCCTGTGGTGGTCTTCACCGGCCGGTCGAGGATGTCGTACCAGGTCCTGGTGGTGCCCTGGTCCGGGTCGGTGGACCGGCTCTCGCGCCCGTACTGGTCGTAGGTGTGGCTCCATGCGGAGCCGTCCGGGCCGGTGATGGTCTTCTGTTTGCCGTCGGGCGTGTAGGTGAACTTCACCGACGTGTACTGCGCGGCACCCGCGCCGCCGAAGGCGGGGTCGGCGGGGCTGGTGCCCGCGTACTCGCGGGTCTCGACGGTGCGGCCGAGCGCGTCGGTGATGGTGCGGGTGGCCGACCCGCCCGCCAGTGCGCCGGCGGCGACGGAGTCGCCGGTGTAGACGGTGGTCGTCCTCTGTTTCTGCACGCCGTAGACGAGCAGCGTGCCGGAGGTCGCCCGTCCGGCACCGTCGAAGGTGGTCAGTGTCTGGACGGGGGCCTCGCCGTACTCGGCGCGCGTGTAGGTGCCGTCGGGAGTGCTGGTGCTGTCGAAGATGTCCGCGTACGTCTCGTAGGCCAGCCCGCGCGAATCGTAGCGGGTGTCGGTGAGAAGCCTGCCTCCCTGCGGGGTGGGCTGCTGGGTCTGCAGGGGCCGCAGCAGCGAGTCGTAGATGGCGTAGCTGGTGTTGTACGTGTCGCCGTCGGCCTTCAGAGTGGCGCTGGACACCCAGGAGGGGCGGGTGTTGCTGAGGCTGTAGGTGAATTTCTGGTTCGGGCTCTGCGTGTTCTTGTTGCGGTTGGGCAGCCAGACGTCCGTGATGCGGCCGAGCGCGTCGTAGGCGAGGGCGGTCCCCTTCCGGTTGGCGTCGTACACGCTCGTGGGCAGTCCGCGGCGCGGGTCGATGAATGTGATGCTCTGGTGGCCCAGGGCGTTGGTGACGACCGTCCTGGTCAGGGGGCCCGCGTCCGCCGGGGTGTGCGCGGTCGTGGTGGCGTTGCCGGCCGCGTCGGTGGCCTTGACCGGACGGCCGAGCGTGTCGTACTCGGTGGTGGAGCGCTTGTCCCAGGTGACGGTGCCGTCGGCCGCGTAGGCCGAGGCGCGGGCGGTCCAGGTGGCCAGGCCCTTGGTGGGCCGCATGCCGGGTGACCAGGTGAGGCCGTCGTAGGCGGTGGCCGTGTCGGACAGGACGTTGCCGCGGCTGCCGTCGGCGTTCGCCAGGGTCAGGTCGCTCTCGGCGAATCCGCAGCCGAGGGCGACGGTGCGGGTGCGGGAGACCAGAGCGGTGAGGCCGGCGGTGTCGTTGTCGGCGTACCAGGTCTGGGTGCAGGTCTCGTCGCCGTTCTTCGCCGTGTCGCCGGTGTCGAGGGCCTTCACCGACCGGCCGCGGGCGTCGAACTCGACCGTCTCGGCCGCGGTGGAGCGCCAGGTCTTCGGAACCGTCAGGTATGTGTAGGAGGTGGTCTTCCGGGTGCGGACCATGCGCGCCACGTGGTCGCCGGCGCCTGCGGCCGTGCTCTGGCGCGCGGTCTCCTTCGACCAGGGGATGCTGCTGGTGGCGGAGATCGCGGTGGCGCCGTCGTAGGTGACCTGCTGGAGCAGGAAACCGCTGTAGGGGTCGCTGTCCTTCAGCGCGGACAGGCCGAGCTGGGGCTCGCTCAGCGGGGCGGCGGACACGGACTTGACGGTGCCGTTCTTGTTGCGGTCGCCGTCCATGCCCTGCATGTACACCGAGACCGTCTTCGAGCGCGCAGGGGCGTTGCGGGAGCCGGTGTAGACGGTCACCTGGCGGTAGCCGCGCCAGTCGGACCAGGTGCGCTCGTCCTTCGGGGTGAACGGGTCGTCGTCGAAGTGCCAGGCCGCGCCGCTGTAGGCGTACTCGCTCTCGACGGCGTCGTTGTGGCCGGCCGGGTCGGTGGTGACCACGGCGAGGACGCGGTACTTGTGGAACCAGTCGACGGAGGCGTTCTCGGCGCCGTTGATGTTCCAGTACTTCGGGTAGCAGCTGCGGGTGTTGCTGTCCTGGGGCGCGGTGAGGACCTGGCTGCGCAGGCATTCGGGCGCGGACAGGGTGACGGTGGTGATGGCGCCGGTCTCGGAGGTGATCGTGGAGATGCGGGGCCGGGTCATCGGCAGGATGTCGTCGGTGGCGTCGACCCGGTTGGGGCGCATCTGATAGGTGAACGACACCGGGTAGGTCGTGACTGGGGTGCCGGCCTTGGCGGTCCGCTTGATCGACTGCAGGGTCAGCACCTGGTCGGAGGTGTCGCCGATGTCGCCGCCGTCGAGGAATCGCTGGGTGAAGGCCCAGGAGTCGACCGGGTCGTAGGTGCCGGTGGCCGCGTTCCACGAGAAGGTGTGGATGCCGGTGAGGCGCTTGCGGGTGAAGAACGACGGGGACTGGGCCGTGCAGGTGGTGGAGTCCTTGGCGCAGATCGCGTCGAAGGGCACGTCGGGCCAGTTGTCCGCGGTCTCTTTGGTCAGCGACGAGCAGTCGGCGGCCGTGCACCGCTCGGCGTACTCGAAGGTGACCTTGGCGTCGGCCTTGTCGGTGAAGAGTGCCCCGGCGCGCAGGCCGTAGGTGATCTCCTTCGGACGACCGCTGCGCACGTACTCGGCATCCGCTTTGGACGCCTTGTTCTTCTTGTAGTAGTTGGTGTCCTTGTCGTACCAGTACGTGGCCGCGTTGCCGCGGGTGTCGACGACGTGGTCGAGGTTCCAGCGCCAGGCCTGAGTGACGGCGCGGCCGGCGAAGGTGCTGCCCGCCGTGTAGCCGGGTTCTCCTTCGTCGTCGCCGAAGACCGGCACGGTCCAGGTGGAGTTGGTGCGCTGGGTGGTGGCGCCGTCGAGTTTGTCCTGGCCGAAGACGTAGGTGGTGCCGTCGCCGGTGACGACTTTCCAGTACTCGCCGTCGTTGTCGCCGTTGTCGGCGCCGGTCAGCCGGGTGACCGTGGTGGAGTCGTCGTTCTCGAGCTTCCACACGCCCGCCGTGGAGGTCTTCACCAGCCGGGACGACTTGCCGTCCAGGACCAGGCGTGCGTTGTCGTACAGCCAGCAGCGGTCGTGGACGTCCGTGTGGCCGTCGTCGTCACAGTCGGCGTAGCCGCGCTCGATGTAGGACTCGGTGAGCGTGAAGCCCTCACCGACGGAGGTGGGCTGGTTGTTGGTGGTGGCGGTACGGCCGTCGACGCTGCCCGAGTCGTAGGAGATCGCCAGCTCCGGCGCGGGACCGGCCGCGGCGGGCGGCGTCGGCAGGTTGTACGACCAGGTGAACGCGCCCGAACTGCCGCCGGCCGCCCAGGAGGACGAGGAGGACAGCGGGGTGGCGCTGTAGTCGCCCGTGCCGTTCGATGCCTGGCCGCCCTCCCCGGACGCGGTCAGGGCCATGACAGCAGTGGCGCCGGAGGTGCGCTGCGGCGAATGGCCCTCGGGCTGTGCTGGAAGGCTGACGTCCGCGGCAACAGTCTGCTCGGCGGGGTCGTTGTGCGAGGCGAGCGGGGTCCGGGTGCGGCACTGCGCCTTGTCCGGGGTGGTCAGCGCGCACTCGGGCAGCCGCACGAGCTGAAGCCGGCCGGCCCAGCCGCCGCCGATGGCGGAGGCGAACGCCGTGTAGTCGACGCCGATGCGGGCTGTGCCCGCCTTGTCGGCCTGGGCGGTGAGGACCACTCCGGTGATGCCCAGGCGTCGGGCGGTGTCCTGGTCCAGGACGGTCACGGTGGCATCGGTGCCCTTGGGCAGGGCCCGCTTGCCGGCCGCCGGTGCAAGGGTGACGGGCAGTTTTCCGGGGGCGGCCTTGGCGGGGGTGCCGCCCGTGAGGCGCAGGCCGGCTGAGCCGGGCGTCGGCCAGGCGTCCTTCTGCTGCTGTTCGGTGCGGGCGCGGCGGGCGCGGTCCGCGTTGTCCTTCTCCTCCCTTGCCACGCGGTCGCGGGCCTGCTTGGCTCCCAGGCCGGTGACCGGCTTGACCTTGCTGACGCGCTGGGCGGGCAGGTCGGGGCGCCCCAGGCCGGCCGGTGCCTTCTCGGCTGCCACGACCGGAGTGAGACCTGCGGGGACCGACAGGATCAGGGCAAGGGGGATGACGAGCGCCCGACGGCGTCTGCGCCAGAACCTTCCCGGCCGTGAGGGCCGGCTGGATCTGCCGAATATCACGGTGGTTCTACCCGTCCTTTGCTGTGGGTGTGACGGCACACCACGAGCGGGCTGCGCGTGGCGTGGTGGGTGTGGTCGTGGCCGTGGGCCGGGCCGGGGGCCGCTGTGTGCGGCGATGGCCCTCGGCCCGGTTCCGGTCACAGCGGATCAGGAACCGATGAGGTCGCTGATCTGATCCTCGTCGTTCATGGCGCCGGCCCAGATGCGGACGTCGGACACCCTGGCGGCCAGGCAGTGGTCGAAGGTGGTGCCGTTCCTCTGTGCGCCGACGGTGATCTCGCCCGTGCCGGGTCTGGCGGTGTACTGCTGCCAGTCGTCGTTCTGCCCGGTGCCGACGCGGAGCGCGATCTTTCCGGTGTGGGCGTCGAAGATGCCGGTCAGGCGCACGGGGGCGTCCAGCGCGGCAGTCTCGTCCGACTGGACCGCGGTGAGGGTCCCGTCCCCGTTCAGCCGGCCGAAGTACCAGCGGCCCTCGGGAACCGTCACCTCCTCCAGGTCGTCGTTCAGCGCGGTCCTGCTGCCGGTCTTCTTGAACCACAGTCCCCACGAGGAGCCGTTCGCCGCGCGCTCGCCCACGACCTGCCCGGTGAAACCGTCGGGCTTGTCTGCGAGGACGGCGCGGTCCACCGCGACCTGTGTGGTCACGGTGAAGGAACCGGTGGCATCGATGACCGGGGCGTCGGCCGAAGCCGCGCCCTTGACGCCGTCGAGGGTGACCAACTCGCCGTGCACGGATGCTCCCCCCTGCAGGGCGAGTGTGCGCCCGTAACCGGAGATGGTGTCTGCGAGGGAGACCGCGCCGTCCGCGGCACCGGCGGCAGACCATGCGGCCACCAGTTCGACCGCCTTGGTTCCGTCGGCGGAGACGAGGTCGGCGTCGTCGGCGATCTCCTCGTCGGTCAGGGCCTTCTGCCACGCGGTGACCTCGTCGATCGAGCCTTTCCAGTAGTCGTGATACGCACCGCGCCACCAGACGCGTCCGATCTGGAGGCGGCCGGTCGACGACCAGGACGGAGCAACGGCCTGCGTGCCCTGGAGTTCGCCGTTCACGTAGAGCTTGATCACCTTGCCGGTGTGGTCGTACACGGCCGCCAGGTGTGTCCACGCGCCCAGGGCGGCCGGCTGCACGGAGCGGACGACCTGCGTGCTGATGTTTCCGTCCGTGGCGTCCTTCGGTGAGGTGAGCAGCTCCCACTTCTTCGAGTCGGCGCGGTATCCGAGGTAGAAGGCGCTGTACCAGCCGCCGCTCATCGCGGGGTCCTGCCCCAGGGCGGTGGCGTTGCGGGTGCCGTCGGTCAGCCGCACCCAGGCGGAGACGGTGTACGAGGCGTCGGTGGCCAGGACGGGTTTGCCGGTGGCGGCGTAGCCGGTGGTGCCGTCGAGGGCGAGGCCCTGGTCGGTAACCGGGTCGGCCAGGGGCAGGCCCTGGGCGTCACGGGTGATCAGGCCCCGGCGGCCCCGGTCGTCGCGGGTCGCCGGCGAGGCCAGGACCGCGTCGGCGGCGCCGCCGGACGGGGCGCTGTCGGCTGCCAGCCCCGTGGTCTCGTCGAAGTGCCACAGACCGACCGGGTCGTCGCCCTTGGCGACCTTGAACTTCACGCTCTCGATTTCACCGAGGCGGCCGAGGACGTCCCTCGCCCGCACCGAGAGCACATAGGTGCCGGCCATCGGGGGAACGACCCGTGCGGTCACCGTGCCCGGCGGTAGGGCAGTCCAGGCAGGCTGGGAGTCCACGTCCACGGCGCTCAGGCGGTACTCGTACTGCTTGTTGTCGGCATCTTCCGCTGCCGGGCCGAAGGTGAACGAGCCGGCCACACCCGGGCCGCCCGCGGCCGTGCAGTCGTCGACGCAGGCGATGCAGGGGCCGCCGAAGGCGATGGTGGGCTTCTTCGGTGCGGTCGGGTCGACCTTGAAGTAGCACCAGTTGGTGTAGCCCGAGGACTGGGCGTGGGTACCGTTGTCGTAAAAGACCTGGGTGAGCGAGCTGTAGCGGTACAGCCCGCCTTCTTGGAGCGTGTCGGGCCAGGACGTGGTGACCTTGATGTTGTCCCCGACGAAGCCCGTGGACGGGCCGGCGATGCCGGATCCGGACCAGGAACCGCCGCTCGCCTGCTGCTCGATGCGGAACCAGGCCCTGAGCTTGGCGCCGCTTTCACCGCCGGCTGCGGTCTGCGGCGTGGAGGTGAGCGCCGGGGTCGGGTCGGAGATGACCGCGGGCGCTTTGGCGTCGGTGAGGCACAGGGGTGTGCCGGAGCCTCCGAGGATGCCGACGCCTGTCGGCTTGGCAGGGACGGCGACGTAGACGACCCGGAGCACGGCGTCGTTGCGGAACCGTTTCCAGGCGGAGGTGTCGCTCTCGTCGTTCGCGCGGAGTTCCAGAGTCAGCCGGGAGAATTTGCCGGCTGCGAAGTCCCGCACGGTCGGGGTCAGGTTCTCGTTCGGCTCTTCCGGGTTGTCGTTGAACTCGATCGGCGCGTCGGGCGAGTCCGGATCGCACAAGGAACCGCGTCCGGCCGAGACCCACCGGTCCACCATCCAGTCCAGCTCCTTGGGGCGGCTCGCCCAGGTCGTCGCCGACGAGATGTTGCCGGTGCGGACCAGGTCCACCAGGCGGGCGGAACACTGGAAGGCCCACGGTTCGGTGACCGCGAACGTGGCATCCAGCACCCGCTTGCCCTTCAGGCTGTCCGGGGCGAACTCGAAGTACAGCCTCTGCACATAGCCTGGGCCGCAGTAGTACCCGTTCCACGAACCGCACTTGCCGACGCCCTGGCCGTTGTTGTCACTGCCGTTGCCCCAGCCGTAGGACTCGTAGCCGTCGGAGCGCAGCAGGGTGCGCTCCGACTCGCCCCAGGTGACCGTCGGGTCGATGAAGACTGGGAAGGCGTCCGCCGGGGTCGTGGTGAGCATGTCCGCGTCCGGGACGACCAAGAGCGCGTTGCCGGTGACCTTGACGTCCATGCGGGTGACGTTGTCGCCCTGCCCGGGTTCCAGGCTCGTGCCCGAGGCCGCCTGCTCCGACGGATCACCGGACACCGCCGGCCCATCACCGGACGCGGAAACCTGCCGCGGCCGGGTGGCCACACCGCTCCCCGGGGTGGCGCTGTCGAGGGACGTTTTACCCACTGCGGTGCCGTCCGTGCCGGCCGAGTCCCACATCCGGGCCGGCGGGGAGCGAAAGACGGTACGGCCGCCACCGTCGACGGCCACGAGGTTGCCCGTCGCGCCCTTGCGGACGGTCAGTCCTTCCGTCTTCAGATCGAAAGTGAGCTCTTCCAGGGCGGGGTTGGCGGCCGCCTGGGGCGTCTTGACGACGAAAACCTGCTGGAAACTCTCCGCCGTGGCCGTCAGCTTCAGATCGACACCGGGAAGCACCTCGCGGTACACCGCGCTCGCCCCGTCAAGGATCGGGGTGGGAAGCTCGCCCTTCCAGTCCAGCTCCAGCGATCTCCCCCCCTCGGAGATCCGGGCCAGCGGCGCTTCATCGGCACCGCCGGAGAACGCCATACGGGCCGAAGACGCCCTCGGGCCGATCGTGCCGTCGGCTCGGCGTTCCAAAGTCGCGTCCGGACTCTGCCAGCCGCCCCCCGGTTCCGCCACCCGGACCGGCACCGAGTGATGCTCCAGCGTGAAGGAGAAGCCGTCCGGGTTGGCGAACACACTCGTGCGCTCACCGCGCTCCGACTCGACCTCACCTTTCTGCCCAGTCTCCTCGGCCAGCTTCAGCGCACGCTGCGCCTCTTCCTGCGGGGGGCCTTCTGCGGCAGGCACAGCGGCCTGTGCCGCTGGCACCAAAGCCCCAAGGAGGACAGACAAGGCCGACAACGCGGCCACCGATCCGCGGACACGCCGGAGCGTCCCCCGTCTCTTCACAATCCCCACCCCTGAGCAACAAGGTCACAAGTTTCCGCGACACCCAATGTCATGACGCACGGTCACGTCAAGGTGTCATGATCACATCGACTGAAAAGATGCGGGTACGACCGCGAAGTGCGGTGACGGCGAAGTCGAGGCCGTTGGTGCCCCGGACCGAGACCGACGATCGCTACTTGCAGTGGTCGCTCTCTTGAGGATCACCGTCCCTGCCTCCCGGCCTCACGCCGCAGCGGCACCACATCCACGAAGCAACCCTCCACTTCACGCACACAGAGCGAGCGGCAACCACACTGGGGTGACCCCACACACGCTCCTCCGCAGCCGGCCGAGCCGGCGCGTGGCCGCAGACGACCGGCGGGATTTCTGCCTCTTCCTGGACCACCGCCCGCAGGCCCCGGCCGTCGCACGCCCCGCCGCCCGCCCTGTGCCGGCCCCCTGGGGACCGGACGAGCAGCAGGTCTACGACGCCCTGCTGGTGATCTCCGAACTGGTCACCAACGCCGTCACCCACGCCCTGCCCCGGTCGTGCTGCACCTGCGAGCGGCTGCCGACTCGCACGGCTGGGTGCAGATCCACGTCGGTGACGGCGGGCCCCCGGCCCGCCCCGTCCGGCGGGGCCGCCTCCCGCCCTGCCCACGAGCACGGCCGCGGCACCGCGATCGTCTCCGCCCTGACCGCCGGCACGGGCGCCGAAGGGCTGATCGACCGCTGGGCCGACTTCGGCGCGGCATGATCGCGGGGCAGGGGCCGGACCCGGCCGGATCGAGACATCTATATGATTACCGGATTCACCCCGAAAAACAGTGCGATGATCCAAAAGGGCTGAAAATCATCGCATCACCCGATGTTCCCCTGGGGAGATTCGTGCGGTCGCATCTCTGACCGTCAGGGGGGCACATGAGGTGTAGAAAAGACGTCCTTGAGGCATTGCAGGAACTCAAGGAGCGCAGGGAACAACTGCGGTGCCTCGACCAGGACCCGATGCTGGGACTGCGTGCACTGCACGACTCGGTCACCGACAATCGGCGCCTCCTGGGGAGGATCGACGATGGTGTTTCCCAACTGCGCAGCGAGGACGAGGCCGCCCGTCACCGTCTGGACCTGACGAACAGCGGCCTGAACGGCATCCAGCACGAGCTGCGCGGGCTGCGGGAACTCGTCGAAAGTCTGCGCCCTTTGGTGGCGGCGGACAGCCGGAGCTCTCCTTCACCTGAGCCGGAACCCGCCGACGACGGCGACGATTCCGCCGCCGCACGCCCGACCGACTCATCGGACACCGCCTCCCAGGGGGGAACCATGGAGAACAGTGAGGCGTCCCGGGCCGAGCAGGGCCGGGAGCACACCCCGGACCAGGATCTCGCGCTCAAGCGGGCCATCGAGACCGGAGGCGAGGACCCCGGCGGCTCGGACGTCCCGCCCGACGGAGACCGCGCGCAAAGTTCGAGCGTCGCGCAGGACCCGCAGGTCGAGCACGGGCGCCTGCTGCTGAAGGCCGCCGGCGTGTCCTCCGTCGAACTGATCGCGCATCACCACACCTGGGAGTGGCTGCTCGTTCAGGCGATCGGGCAGCCCCACTTCCGCATGTCGCACACCGTCGAGGACTTCGGGGCGGGCCGCATCCGGACCGTCCTGTCCGGCCGCAGTCTGATCGCTCTGCTGCTCGGGCTGTGGAACACCCGCTGCACCGCCGCGGCGCTGGAGGGCGACTGGCCCCTGGCCGTGACCTCCTACCAGCGCATCGCCGCCGGACTCGCCGAAGTCTGCGGGCAGGGCGAGACGGTGCGCATCGTCCTCGACGACGGCCTCCCCAACGCGCCTCGCGAGAGCGACGGCTGAGCGGCGGCCACCGCCGGCCGGACGACGTGCAGGCGCACGGCGCGAGCAGGCGCGGACCGGGATCGCCTCGATGGCATCGCCCGGCCGGCGCGCGTTCCTGACGCACCGTTCGACGGTCTCGCGGTGGCCTTCCCGCCCGTCTCCCTGGAGTGTGGACCAGGTGGCGAGGGTGCGCAGCCGCCGGGAGTTCTCGGGGGTGAGGTGTGCCATGTCGGGGGTGTCGCCGAGCGGGCCGAGGCAGACCGCAGCGTTCCGGAACACACGTCTGTGCGAGTCGGGGCGCCGGGTGGAGTCCTCCGGCCGCCATTCCCGGATCACCTGTCGTTCCGTGTCCATCCGTTCTCCGCATCCCGGTCACACGTGTGCAAGCGTGGGGCGATGGGGCGTGTCCCCGGCGCTGTCCGGGCCCTGCTTGCAGCGGCCGGCACCGCCCTGTCCCCGCTCCGGACCCGGTCCACCCCGTGGTGCCGGGGGCGACGGCGGCCCGCGGGCCGGTGCGGTCCTGGTGCGGAGCACCGGTCCGGTACCGCGCACCAGGGCCGGTGATCAGCGCTTCACGGACACGACCTCGTGCTCGACGTCCGGTCCCGGCTGCACGTCGAAGCGGGTGTCGACCGCCCAGAGGGAGGGGGCGACCAGCTGGACGGCGAGGAGACGACCTCGGGGGACCCGCTGGGAGAGGGGGCGACGACGGGCACGGCGAGAGCGAGGGCGAGACCGCCGATGGCGAACGCGCGACGCACGGTGCTGTCCGGGGCGGGTCGGTTTCGGTGGTCATTTCCAGTACCGCTCGGCGTCCAGGACCTGGAGCTGAAACTCTTCGACGAGGGTGAGGGTGGCTGTGCGGGTCTCAGTGAGGTTCGAGGGGGTCGACGCCTCGGGGGCGCGGGGCCAGGTGAGGCAGGTCGTGGCCGCCGACGTCGTGGCGCGGAGGGTGGCCGTCCAGCGTCTGCGCAGGTCGGGTTGTGGGAACGGGCGGGCGCTCAGGGCTCGTTCGGCCTGGGTGCGCAGGCGGGAGCACGCGGCGTGCAGGGACTCGATGTCCGGGGAGGTGGAATCGAGGTGGCGGTGTACGGCGTTGTGGGCGGCGACCACGTCCATGACGCCGTTGCCCGCGGCGCGGTTCCAGGCCAGGGTCTGCAAGGCTCGGGTCCGGTCCGCCGTGGACAGTGAGGGGACGGGCTCGCTCAGGCTGCGCGCGTCCAGCAGCTCGGTGAAGGAGTCGTACGACTTCGCGATCTCCTGGCTCGCGGTGCACGACCCCACCGTGACGGCCAGCAGTGCCGCGACCGCCGCCTGCTTCAGCCGACTGCGCGTCGCCGGGCTGGGCCGTACCGGTGCGGCCGGGCCGGCGGTGCGGCGCACGGCCCGCCGGATGCCGTGGATCGCGAGGGTGAGCAGTGCTGCGGCGAGCACCGCGCCGACGGTGCTCATGGTCGCGAGGGAGATCAGTGTCGGAAGGCTCCGCCACAGCTGGTGCGGCAGCGTGCCGCACCCCGGCTGCGCCGTGCCGTGCGCGCTGTCGCCGCAGCCGCCGAGATACGCCGCCGAGACGAAGCCGAGGAGTCCCGCGCTGTGCGCGACAGCCGCGGCCACGGCGGCCCGGGACACCCACACCGGGCTCGGCCTCAACGCCGTCAGCACGGCCGCCGTGAGCGCACCGCCCCACACGAACGCGGCGGACCACCAGACCGTGAGCATCAGGCGGGCCTCGTCGGTGAGCCGGGGATCCGGCGACAGCGCTCCGCCCGGCAAGAGCGTGCAGAGGATGCCGGCGGTCGCGAGCAGCCCTCCGGCGATGCCCGCGCGGGCGACGCCGCGGAAGGTGACCCCCTCCTGGTGCATGAGGGTCCGGGTGCGTGTTCGCCGGGTCACGTCGCCGAAGACGCGGGGCAGTTGGACGAGTACGGGGAACGCCCAGAGCATCGTCCCGGTGATGGCCCAGCCCTCGCCGTTGACCGGTGAGTCGAGGTACTGACCCGCCCAGGCGATCACCCGGGCGGTGGCCGGGTGTGCGTGGAGAAGGTCGGGCATCTCCCGCGCGAACACGGCGAGGGGCGACGCGGTGGGATGGCCGGCCAGAGCCGCGTACCCGGTCGTCTGCCACCAGCCGATGAACATCAGTCCCAGGACCCAGCCCGGCAGGGTCAGCGCCAGCAGCGTGGACGCGGGCCGGTTGCCCTGGAGCAGGGAGAGGTGCCCGCTCTGCATGATCCACGTGGTCCACAGGACGGAGACGGCGGGCAGCACCAGCAGGGTCAGCACGGGTGCCGAGTCGGAGGGCCACCAGCGGCTCGTGGTGCCGATGCCCGCCGCCAGCTGCCCCACCATCAGACCGCAGCCGAGGGACAGTCCTTCCCTGAGCCCGGAGGACGGCTTCCTGCCGGTGAGCCAGGCCCGCATCAGCGCATGCCAGGCGGCGAGGAGCACGATTCCCGAGGCGACCGTCTCGACGACCGACACCCCCAGATGCTCGCCCCAGGCCCGCGCGACCGTGTTCGCGGTGATGAGCACGGTGCATCCGATGAGGAAGAACTGCAGGAGGGTCAGCTCGTACATGACGGGAGGCGGGCCCGCCTCCGACGACCGCCACCGGGTCGCGAGCACGGCGTCCTCCGTGAAGGACCGGCGGACCGCCCGCAGCCGTTGCGCCCACGAGGGGTGGGACCGCAGCAGCCTTGCCGCACGCGGCAGGCGGCCCCGCCCCCACCGCCCCTGCCCGCGCTCGGCCGCCGACTCCGCCATCGCCGCGTCCTCCCACACCGCGCTGTCGGCACCGAACCGCACCGCCTCGTGGTCCGCGACCAGCTCCCGATGACGCAGAGCGTCCGCCCGGACCAGCATGACCACCGCCGCCAGCAGCAGGCCCTTGACCGTCTGCCGGGTGATCTCCGGCATGGCGGCGGGCCAGAACCCCTCGGCGAGGCCGGGGTATCGGCCGCTGAGGGCGGCGACGGTGAACGCGCCGCCCATGACCAGGAGGTACGGGCAGAGGATCAGCGTCACGAAGGTGCGCCACAGGGCCAGGACGAAGTACGCCGGCCCCACGTCGTGGGCCCGGATATGGGCCAGTTCGTGCAGGACGACCGCCCGGAACCGCTCCGGCTCGGTGTCGCGCAGCACGAGCAGTCCTGCGTGCAGGCACACCACGGGCGCATTCAGCCGCCCGAACACCACGGCGCCCGCGTCCAGTGCGCCGCAGTCCACGACGAAGCGGGGCGGTACGGGGCGCCATGCCCCGTCGGCCCACATCTGCTCCACCAGGGCGTCGAGTTCGGCGCGGAGCGCTGCGGGACGGAAGGCGTCGTCGAGTTCCTCCACGGGCACCAGTCCGCGCCGTCGGCTCCGCCACCACGGCAGCATCCGGTAGACGACTGCGGCGACGGCGAACACGACAGCGGCGCCCATGAAGCCCCGGGCATACGGCTGTCCGACGACCGGCTCGGTGAGGCAGACCCGCCCGACCTCGCCGAGCGGCGTGTGCCCGGCCAGCGCCTCCCGCCAGAAGGCGCTGTCGTCCCCGATCACGAACCAGCAGCCGAGGCCCTTCCCGTCGGGTGAGAACAGCACCGCGGTCGCGATGTCGGACATCTCCAGGGACGCCGAGAACACGGCGATGACGAGAAGCGCGAACCGCAGGAGGGTGCCGGACGGCACGGCCTTGTCGAACAGGTCCTGTGCGCCGCGCTCGGGCCGCGGGGGCGCGACCGTCGGCCGGCTCACGCCTGCGCTCCGTCCTCCCCGTCGCCGCTGCCGTCCGTTCCGGCGGCGAGCAGCAGCCTGGCCACCACACGGTCGGCGAGTGCTGTGGCGGCCGGCTCGTCGAGTCCCGCGCTCTGCGCGTCCTGCCGGACCCGACGGTGGAGGTGCGCGAGCTGTTCCCGGGAGAACGGCGGAATCTGCGTCTCCGCCGCCGGTGCCGGGCGGCGGCGGCCGAAAAGCCTGCGTGCCGCCCCGGTGATCCGGCCGCCTACGGCCTCCGCCGAGGACTGCACCGCGTTCCGGCAGGCCTCGTCGACGGCGACCCAGACGATGGGCGTCACCACGGCCGTCAACTCGGCCAGTCCGAAGCCCAGTTGCTCCGTTCGGCGGTGCTCCTGCGCGCGGAACGCCCGTAACACCTGGGCTTCGTCGACGTGGGCCAGCGCCGCCAGTACGAGCTTCTCCTGCGGCGCGGCCTCCTCGACGACGTCCGCCACCACTTCCCGTACCGTTGTCGTTCCCATTCGCTCTCCCCCGTGTGCTGTTGTATCCGGCAGACAGTGTGCCGTGTACACGGGTGGGACGGGAGGGGCAGCGTCCGAAGTGGTGGGGTGGCGGGACCGCCGGTGACCGTCGAGCCCGGGCGTCGACGCCCCCGCGGCGCGCATCGGGCAACGGTCCGGCCGACGTCCTGCGGCATGTACGTCGACGGCTGTCGCGTCGGGTCGGGTCGGCCGAGGGGCATGGCCCTCTGCCCGGCCTGAGCCGCCGGGCCCCCTGGCCCCGGCGCGCGGGCCGTCTCCCGGGCCGGGGGGCGCCGTCGCGCCCGGTACCCGGGCTCCTCGTCCCGGCTGGTTTCGCCGCTGTCCATGTCCTTGATCACATCGACGGCCGGGGCGGGGCGGCACCGTTCCGGGATTCGGGCGTGGTCGAGGTCTCGTATCCGGCTCCCGGGACGGGACCACTCGGGTTCTGACGGAGCGTGCGGCCGGTCTCGCCGGCACCTGGCCCGACCGGTCCTCGACGGCCGCGCGGCAGTGCGTCCGGGTGTCGGAGCGGGCGTTCTGCTCCGGCACCGCCCGGCCGTGGCCCCGTCCGGCTCCCCCGCCGCCTGGGGCGCGCCCGCCCGCGTACGATCACCCGGATCGGTGATCCGCCGGTCCCCGTTCTCGTCCCGCCGTCCGCAGGAGTCCCTTCCCGTGACCGTCCCCGAGCCCTCCGGCCGGCCGCGTGCCGGTCTGCCCCCTGTGCGCTGCCTCGGCCGGGTCGAGGACGGTGAGCGGCTGCACAGTCTGCTGTGGCGGCTGGGGGACGGCTGGCGGGCGGTCAGCAGCGCCGTCCTCGGCGGGGGCATCGGTGAGCGCGCCTGGGTCCTCAACGCGCAGGTGGCGCACGGGTACCGGCGTGTCGATCCGGACCGGCACCTGGCCGACCTGGCGCGCCGTGCCGGGTTGTGCGGTCCGGGGGTCGGGCTGATGACCGCTGCCGACGTCCGCGCCCGTGGGGCCGCCCGTGACGGCGGTGTGGAGGCCGTCGCCACCGCGGGGCTCGGGGTGCGCGGTTGGGCGGCCTCCCCTGCCGAGGGCGCGGCCGTGGCGCTGCCCGCCGGGACGATCAACATCGTCGCGCTGGTGCCCGTGCCGTTGACCGACGCGGCGCTGGTCAACGCCGTGGCCACTGCGACGGAGGCCAAGGTGCAGGCGCTGCTCGACGCGGGGTTCGACTGTTCCGGCACCCCTACGGACGCCGTGTGCGTCGCCGCGCCCTCCCCCCGCGCCGGCGAGGAGGTCCACGCCTTCGCGGGGCCCCGCTCGCTGTGGGGTGCGCGGCTCGCCCGTGCCGTGCACCGGGCCGTGCGTGACGCTGCCGGGACGTGACCCTGCGGCGGGCGTCCCTCTCCGGCCGCGCCCGGGTGGAGCCTGCCGCGCGCCGGTGCGCATCCCCCGTGAGAGCTACAGGGGTTGTCCATCCGGGGGTGATTCGCGGAAGGCCCCGGATTTCTAGCGTGGTCGTCAGATCGCCAGGGGTGCGATCACACAAGGGGAGGTCATCATGCGTACGACAGGCGCGGCCGGGCAGGGGCCGGAAGCCGGGGCGGGCCGGCCGGGAAGCGGCGGTGGCGGGGGGCGCTTCGCCCGGATCGTGCGGTCGCCGCTCGGCTGGACGGTGGCGGGGATGGCCGGGGTCGGTGTCGTCTCCGGGCTGACGGCCACCGGACCCGGTCCGCTCCCGCTGCTGGGGGCCGTCGCCGCCGTGGGTGTGTACTGGTGGGTCATGCGCCGGGTGGCGCGGCGTGCCACGCCGGAGCTGAGCCGGGCGGGGGCGGTCCGGGAGTTCCTGCGGGGCGGCGGGATCGGGCTCGGGTTCATCCTGGTGTCCGCCCTGCTGATCACCGCGTTCGGTGGATATTCGTTCTCGTGGGCCGGCGACGGTGTGTGGTCCGTGCTGTGGGGGGCGGTCGCGGTGCAGATCGGTGCCGCGGTCTCCGAGGAGCTGATGTTCCGCGGGTTCGCCCTGCAGGCTCTGGAGCAGCGGTGGGGCAGCCGGGTGGCGCTTCTGGTCACCTCGGTGTTCTTCGGTGTCGCCCATCTGGGCTCGCCGGGGGCGAACGCGTGGAGTGCGGTGGCGATCGCGGTGGAGGCGGGTGTGCTGCTGGGGGCGGCGTTCCTGTGGCGGCGTAACATCTGGTTCGTCGTGGGCCTGCACTTCGCGTGGAACACCACGGAGCAGCTGCTGGGCGTGCCGGTCTCCGGGCACTCCCCCGACGGTCTGTTCACCGTCGACGTGCACGGTTCCGCCGCGCTGACCGGTGGCACGTTCGGGCTGGAGGCGTCCGTCCTGCCCGTGCTGATCGGTGCGGCCATCGCGGTCCCGATGCTCGTCCTCGCCCACCGCGGCGGCCGTACGAGGCCCGCCGCCGCGCGTGGCCGTGACAAGGGCCGCCTGGAGGAGTCGCGCGGATGACGGATCGTCGGATGCTCGGGGGGCTCGCGCTGCTGCGGGGGGCGGTGGCGCGGTGGCGGGAGCGGGACGCCGTCCTGAAGGACGGCGTCCTCGCCCTGGCCCTGACGGCGATGGCCTTCGTGCCGACGCTGTCCGCCGTGGGTGCGCAGATCGGTGAGCTGCCGGAGCGGCCGGCGGATCTGCCGGGGGTCGCGCTGGTCGTGGCGCAGGCTCTGCCGTTGGCGGTGCGGCGCAGGTGGCCCGCCGGGTGTCTGGCCGTCGTCGGGTGCGCGTTCGCGGTGCATCAGGCGTCGGGGTATGCGACGACGTTCGCGAGCTTGGGGCTGTATGCGGCGCTGTACTCCGTGGGGGCCCATCAGGTCCGTTTCCGCCGCGGTCTTGCGGTCGTGGCGGTCGCGGCGTACGTGGTGCTGGTCGGGGTGCTGGAGCGGCTCGGGTCCCCGACGCGGCTGCCTGACCATCTCGCGTTCGGGCTGGTCCTGGCCGCGGTGTGGGCCGTGGGTCACACGGTGCGGATGCGGCGCGCGGAGGAGGCGGAGCGGCGCCGGCTGGCGGCGGAGGCGGCCACGGCGGCGGAGCGGGCGCGGATCGCGCGGGAGCTGCACGACGTGGTCACCCACCATGTGACGGCGATGGTGGTCCAGGCCGACGCGGCGCAGTTCCTGCTCACCTCCGCTCCGGAGCGTGCCGGGGAGGGCATGGCGGCGGTCAGTGACACCGGCCGGCGGGCGCTGACGGAACTGCGGTATCTGCTCGGTGTGCTGGAGGCGACGGGCGAGTCGGCGTCCGGGGAGCCGGCGCGTGCGGGCCGGGCGCCCGCGCTGGGGCGGGTGGAGGATCTGGTCGAGCAGGCCCGTCGTTCGGGGCTGCCGGTCGAGTTCCGTGAGGAGGGCGAACGCCGGCAGCGGAGCGTGGACGTGGAGCTGGCCGCCTACAGGGTGGTGCAGGAAGCCCTCACCAACGCCATGAAGTACGCGGCCGGGAACCCTGCGCGGGTGCTGGTGCGGCACGGGGACGAGGACCTCGTGATCGAGGTGACCAGCGACGGGCCCGCCGGCCGGGCGCAAGGGCGGGGAGCCGTGGCCGGGGGTGCGCGCTCCGCCGGGCGGGACGTCGTCGCGGCGGGTGGTGGTCGCGGATTGGCGGGGCTGCGTGCACGTGTGCGGATGCTCGATGGTGAACTGGTGGCCGGACCCCGTGCCGAGGGCGGGTTCGAGGTCCGCGCCACCCTGCCAGCCCAGCCCGCCGCCCGGGAGTGACCTCGTGAGTGAAGCGCCGCCGCCGATCCGTGTGCTCGTCTGCGACGACCAGGCCCTCGTACGCACCGGATATGTGACCATCTTCTCCTCCCAGCCCGACATGGAGGTCGTCGGGGAGGCGGAGAACGGCCACGAGGCGGTGGCGGCCGCGCGGCGGCTGCGGCCCGACGTGGTCGTGATGGACGTACGGATGCCGCTGCTCGACGGGATCCAGGCGACACGTCAGCTGGCCGGCCCCGGGTCGGAGGACCCGCCGAAGGTCCTCGTGGTCACCACGTTCAATGTCGACGCGTACGTCTATGACGCGCTGCGCGCCGGGGCGAGCGGCTTCCTGCTCAAGGACTCGGCGCCGCTCGAACTGGTCAACGGCATACGGACCGTCGCGCGCGGCGAGGCGCTGCTGGCGCCCGCCGTCACCCGCCGGCTCATCGGTCATTTCGCCGAGCATCTGCGGCCGGCCGACACCGACGCGCCGCGCCGGCAGGAGATCGAGCGCACGCTCACGCCCCGGGAGCTGGAGGTGCTCCGGCAGATCGCCGACGGGCTGTCGAACGCGGAGATCGCCGCGGCGCTGTTCATCACCCCCGAGACCGTCAAGACGTACGTCTCCCGCATCCTGGCCAAGCTCGGCCTGCGCGACCGGGTCCAGGCCGTGGTGCTCGCCTACCGGACGGGGCTGGTGTCCGGGGGGTCGTGAGACGCGCCCCGGCCGCATCGAACGCGGGCGCGAGGGGCCCCGCCGGTCGAGCGGGGTCCCTCGCGCCCGGTGTGAGCGTCAGGTGTCGGTCAGCTGCGCGTCCAGCGCTGGTTGCTGCCGTTGGAGCAGGAGTAGATCTGGATCTGGGTGCCGTTGCCGGTGCCGGCGCCGACCGCGTCGAGGCACTTGCCGGACTGGACGCCGACGATGGTGCCGTCGGAGTTCAGGCGCCACTTCTGGTTGTCGCCGCCCCAGCAGCTGTAGATCTGGACCGCGGCCCCGTTGCCCGTGCCGGCGGCGTCCAGGCACTTGTTGCCGTACACGCGCAGCTCACCGGAGTCGGTGTAGGTCCACTGCTGGTTGCTGCCGCCGTGGCAGTCGTACAGCTGGACCCGGGTGCCGTCGGCCGTGCTGGCGTTGGGCACGTCGATGCAGCGGCCGGAGCCGACGCCGCGGAGGGCGGTGCCGTTGCCCGGGTCGCCCGGGTCGCCCGGGTCGCCGGGGTCACCGGAGCTGCCGCCGTTGAGGGCGTTGAGCACGGCGGTGTACGCCTGCTTCTTGCTGCCGTCGTTGTTGAACAGCAGCGGCGTCTGCTCGGAACGCCAGGAGTCGCTGTCGCGCACACCCCACACGGTGATGCCGAGGCAGCGGGAGACGGCCAGGCAGTCGTTGACCACGGCCGCGTAGGTGTTGGGGGAGGCGCCCTGGATGTCCAGCTCGGTGATCGCGACGTCGACGCCGAGGGCGGCGAACTCCGACAGCGTGGTGCGGAAGTTGCTGTCGTACGGGCTGCCGCTGTTGAAGTGGGACTGGAAGCCGACGCAGTCGATCGGGACGCCGCGCTGCTTGAAGTCCTTCACCATGCGGTAGACGCCCTGGGTCTTGGCCCAGTTCCAGTTCTCGATGTTGTAGTCGTTGTAACAGAGCTTGGCGTTCGGGTCGGCGTTGCGTGCGGTGCGGAAGGCGACCTCGATCCAGTCGCTGCCGGTGCGCTCCAGGTTGGAGTCGCGGCGGCCTCCGGAGTTGCCGTCGGCGAAGGCCTCGTTCACCACGTCCCACTGCGCGATCTTGCCCTTGTAGTGGGCCATCACGCCGTTGATGTGGTCGATCATCGCCTGGCGCAGGGCGCTGCCGCTCAGGCTCTGCATCCAGCCGGGCTGCTGGGAGTACCAGGCCAGCGTGTGGCCGCGCACCTGCTTGCCGTTCTGCACCGCCCAGTTGTAGATGCGGTCGGCGTTGGTGAAGTTGAACTGTCCGCGGTTCGGCTCGGTGGCGTCGATCTTCATCTCGTTCTCGGCCGTCACCATGTTGAACTCGCGGGCCGCGATCGACGCGTACGTGGAGTCGTTGAGCCTGTTGGCGGCGATGGCGACGCCGAAGTACCGGCCGTGCTGGGCGGCTGCGGCACCGAGGGTGCTCTCGGCCGCCTGGGCCGGGGACGCCGGCGCGGTCAGGGCGCCGGTGAAGCCGAGGGCGCCGACGAGCAGCGCCGGAAGGAGGGCGCGGAGTCTGCGCCGGGGGGCGGATCTGGGATGGGCGTGCGGGGCCAAGAGTGTGCCTCCAGGGGGTACGGGCGGGACGGGGCCGCCGGCGCCTCGCGGCGCTGCGGGCAGCCCTGTCCCGCCGGCGGCCGGACGGGCCGGCAGCCGGTTCTCTGCGGGTGCCGTCGTACGGGATCTGTCGTGCTGCGGTGCGCGGCTGCGGGTGGCACTTCTGCACGAATCAGGATCGTTCGATGTTTCGAACGACGGTCGGATTTCCAGACAGGATGGTGGGGGGTCGCTGACAGCCCGTCAACCCTCTTCGCTGAAAATGTTTCCACATTTGCTTCGAATGTTTCGGACATCCTTGTCATCCTCCGCATCAATGTCGCCATCACCGAAGTCGCATCCCACCTGCACGTACCCCCTGCTCAGCCCTTGTATACGCGGATAGAGGCACCCCTCAATCAGAGCCACATCGGCCCCAGGTCTTGACCGGACTCCGTCACATCCCTAGTTTGTGGCGTCACACGACCGGGATTTACCTCGAAAGTTTCGACTTGTCGGGTCCTCGCGCGGCTGCCGCTCCCCCACTCACCGGCGACACCTCGCCCCCCACCTCAGGAGGCCCTCGATGCGGCTCCGCCATGCCTTTCCGGTCCTGCCGAGAGGATGGCTCGGCGTCCTCGCACCCCTGTTGCTGCTCGCCACGTTCCTCGGCGCCCAGCCGGCCGCAGCCGCGACCGTGGACACCGGCTCGTGGTACGTGCTCGTCAACCGCAACAGCGGCAAGGCGCTGGACGTGTACAACCTGGCGACGAACGACGGCGCCCGGATCACCCAGTGGACGCGGAACGACCAGGCACAGCAGCAGTGGCAGTTCGTCGACTCCGGCAACGGCTGGTACCGGATCAAGTCCCGCCACTCCGGCAAGGTCCTCGACGTCTACAACTGGTCCACCGCGAACGGCGGATCGATCGTCCAGTGGTCCGATCTCAACGGCGCCAACCAGCAGTGGCGGCTCGCCGACAGCTCCGACGGCTATGTGCGGCTGATCTCCCGGCACAGCGGAAAGGCGCTCGAAGTGCAGGGCGGCTCCACCGCCGACAACGCGAACATCGTCCAGTACGACGACTGGGGCGGCGCCAACCAGCAGTGGCGGCTCGTCAAGGTCGGGGACTCGCAGAACCCCGGTGACCCCGGCGACCCGGGCGCCTGCCAGCTCCCGTCGAGCTACCGGTGGTCGTCGACGGGCGCGCTGGCGCAGCCGCGGCAGGGCTGGGTGTCCCTGAAGGACTTCACGGTCGCCCCGTACAACGGCAAGCAGCTGGTGTACGCGACCACGCACGACACCGGCACCCGGTGGGGTTCGATGAACTTCGGCCTGTTCGGCGACTGGTCGGAGATGGCCTCCGCCCCGCAGAACGCGATGAACAGCTCCACCGTCGCGCCCAGCCTCTTCTACTTCGCGCCGAAGAACATCTGGGTGCTGACCTACCAGTGGGGCGGTACGGCCTTCTCCTACCGGACGTCGACCGACCCGACGAACCCGAACGGCTGGTCGTCGGAGCAGGTGCTGTTCTCCGGCAGCATCTCCGGTTCCTCCACGGGCCCCATCGACCAGACGATCATCGGTGACGACACGCACATGTATCTGTTCTTCGCCGGCGACAACGGCAAGATCTACCGGGCGAGCATGCCCATCGGGAACTTCCCCGGCAGCTTCGGCTCCTCCGCCACGGTCGTCATGAGCGACTCCACGTACAACCTGTTCGAGGCCCCGCAGGTGTACAGGCTGAAGGGCCAGAACCGCTATCTGATGATCGTCGAGGCGATCGGCTCCCAGGGCCGCTACTTCCGCTCCTTCACGGCGACGAGCCTCGACGGCGCCTGGACGCCGCAGGCCGCGACGGAGAGCAACCCGTTCGCGGGGAAGGCCAACAGCGGCGCCACCTGGACGAACGACATCAGCCACGGCGAGCTGATCCGCACGAGCGCCGACCAGACCATGACGGTCGACCCGTGCAATCTGCAACTGCTGTACCAGGGGCGCAGCCCGGACTCGGGCGGTGACTACAACCTGCTGCCCTACCGGCCGGGTCTGCTGACCCTGCGCCGCTGAGCGGAGACGACAGGCGCGACGCGGCCCGCCGGTGCGCCGACGGGCCGCGTCGCGTGCCGTGTTGCTCCGCCCGGGTGGTTCCGGTGCGCGTGTTCCGGATCCGGCCGGGTGACCTCGGGGGACGGTGCGGGGCCGGGTCAGGGAAGCTGACGTCATGGCAGCTTCCCTGACCGGGCGGTTCACCCTGGCCGAGCGGCTCGTGGCCGCCCTGCTCGTGTTGTTCGTGGTCGTCCCCGGCACCCTCGCCCTGTCCCCGCCCCCGGGGCGCACCGCCGAGGACCCGTTGCCGGCGCTGGAGCGGATCGCGCGGCCCCTGCGGGGCGTGGACCCGTCGGGGCCGGCCGGTGATCTGCGCCCCTTCGGGCGGGCGGTCGGTGACGCCGTGGTCGTCGGGGTCGGCGAGGCAGCGCACGGCTCGGCGGACTTCGTCGCCTTCCGGCACCGGGTGCTGCGGTACCTGGTGGAGACGAAGGGGTTCCGGGCGTTCGCCCTCGAGGCCAACTGGAGTGCCGGGCTGCGTCTCGACGAGTTTCTGCGCACCGGGCGCGGTGACCCGGCGCGGATCATGTCCGAGGAGTTCCAGAACGCCCATGTGCTGCTGCACAGCCGCGACTACCTGGACATGATCCGCTGGATGCGCGCGTACAACGTCGCCCACCCCGGCGATCCGCTGCGTTTCGTCGGCGTCGACAACGGCTACGCCGGTCCGGAGCTGTACGAGCGGGTCGTGGAGCACGTACGGCGGGCCCATCCCGAACTGCTCGCCCGGGTGAGCGAGTTGTACCGGGGGCTCGAGCCGACCGTGCCCGTGTACGAGTGGGTGCGTGACGCGATGGCCGCTCCGCTGGACGAGCGGCGGGCCCGGGCCGAGCGCACCGGGAAGGTGCTGGAGCTGCTGCGCGCCGCCGACGGCCGGGCCGGCGCGGACGGTGACCATGCGTGGGCCGTGCGGCACGCCACCGCCGTCGATCAGGTGGCACGCCTGTACGCGTTCGACTTCGCGGACCCGGTGGTCGCGCCGCAGGCCATGGCGTACCGGGACACGGTGATGGCGGAGAACGTGCTGTGGTGGCACCGCCGGACCGGGCAGCGTGTGGTGGTGGGCGGGCACAACAGCCACCTGTACACGCTCAGTTCCTCCCCGGGTCTTCCCCTCCCCCAGGGTCAGGTTCTCCGTGAGCGGCTGGGCGACGGCTATGTGATGGTGGCTCTCTCCTTCGACCGGGGTGCCGTGCACGCCACACAGGCGGATCTGCAGAACCCGCGTGACGAAGACGTCCGCCGCTTCGAGGTGGAGCCCGCCGCTCCCGGCACGGTCGAGCACACCCTGGACCGGGTCGGCCACACAAACTGGTACGCGGATCTGCGGACCGCGCCGCCCGCCGCCCGCGCGTGGCTGGACACCGCACGGCCCAAGCGGGAGATCGGCACCGACTACCCCCCGGCCGTGGACCAGGTGAATCTGCTGCGCATGGCGGATCTGGTGGTGCATCTGCACGAGATCGGGCCCAGCCGCAGACTGGAGCGGCTGCCGGCGTCCGCGGCGGGCCGGGCGGCGCCCGGCGGGACGCCCGGTCCCGGACCGCTGCCCGCGCTGCGGGCCGCCGCCCGTCCGCTGCGCACCGTGGAGCCCACCGGGTCCCTGGACGATCTGCGGCCTCTGGGGCGAGCGCTCGGCGATGCCCGTCTGGTGGGTGTGGGGCAGGCCGTGCACGGGGCGCACGAGTTCATGGCCCTGCCGCACCGGACGTTCCGGTATCTGGTCGCGGAGAAGGGGTTCCGTTCCCTGGTCCTGGAGGCTCCCTGGAGCACCGGCCTCCGGCTGGACGACTATCTGCGCACGGGACGCGGCGACCCTGCGCGGATCATGTCGCAGGAGCTGCACAACGCCTATCTGTTCATGCACACCCGCGAGATCCTCGATCTGGTCCGCTGGATGCGCGCGTACAACGTCGCCCACCCCGGGGACCGGCTCCGCTTCGCCGGGAACGACAGCAGCTATGCCGGGCCCGAGCTGTACGACCGGGTGGTGGAGCACGTGCGGAGGGCCCATCCGGGTCTGCTGGCCCGGGTGACCGAGCTGTACCGGGGGCTGCGGCCGACACTGCCCGCCGACGCGTACATGCTGGCGTACATCGATGAGCCGCTGGAGGTGCGGCGGGAGAAGGCCGAACGCACCGGCGCGGTCCTGGAGCTGCTGCGCAAGCACGCGCAGGACGAGGATGCCGGGGACGACCATGCCTGGGCGGTGCGGAATGCCACCGCGGTCGATCAGGTGGCCCGGCAGTACGCCTTCGACTACGACGACCCGGACGGAGCCCGTGCCGCGATGGCCTACCGTGACACGCTCATGGCCGACAACACGTTGTGGTGGCTGGAGCGGACCGGTACGCGGGCGGTGCTGGCCGCGGCCAACGGCCACACCTACCTGACGGAGTTCCTGCCCGACTACCCGGTGATCCAGGGCAGGCTGCTGCGCCGCGCGCTCGGTGACGGCTATCGGGTCGTGGGCACGGCGTTCGGCGAGGGGTCCTTCCTCGCCACCGACGCGGGTGTCTCCGACCCCCGGGACGAGGACGTGAAGACGTTCTCCTCGGGTCCTGTCGTGCCCGGCTCGGTCGAGGAGACCCTGGAGCAGGTGGGCCGCACCGACTGGTTCATGGACCTGCGTGCCGCTCCGCCCGCCGCTCGTGCCTGGCTGGACACCGTACGGCCGAAGCGGGAGATCGGCACCGACTGGCCCCGGTCCCCGGACGCGGTCAACGTCCTGCGGTCGGCGGACGTGCTGCTGTACGTGCACCGCGTCCGCCCGAGCCGGATGCTCCCGCGGGTGTGATGCGCCGCGGGCACGGGCTGCGGCAGGCACGCGGTGAGGCGGGTCGGGCGGTGACGCGAGGGGCCGGTGCGGTTCGCGCGGCGACGCGAGGAGCCGGTGCGGTTCGCGCGGCGACGCGAGGAGCCGGTGCGGTTCGCGCGGCGACGCGAGGGGGGCTCTCACGCCCGGAGCGCCGGGGCCTGCCGGCGCCGGACGCCCGGCCTGCCGCGTGCGGAGCGGGTGCCGGGCGGGGCCTGCGCGGACGGGAGGCGGATCACCGCGTCGAGGCCGCCGGTCGCCGCCTCGTGGAGGGCGGCCGAGCCTCCGCTCGCCATCGCCAGCCGCTGGACCAGGGACAGGCCGAGTCCCGTGCCGCCCTTGGGGGCGCCGGGGGCGCGCCAGAACCGGTCGAAGGCGCGCTCGCGCTGTTCCGGGCTCATGCCGGGGCCCTCGTCGGTGACGTGCAGATCGACCCAGCAGGAGCGGCCCTCGCGGAGTGGTCGTGTGCCGCGGGACAGCCGCAGCTCGACGGTGACGGTGCTGCCGGCGGGGGACGCCCGCAGGGCGTTGGAGAGCAGGTTGTCCAGGATCTGCTCGACCGCGCCGGGCAGCGCGAGGACCGGGCCGACGCTGCCCGCGAACAGCACGAGGTCGACGCCTTCGCGTGCGAACAGCGGCTGCCAGGTCCGGTGCCGTTCGAGGCAGATCTCCCCCACGTCGACCGCGTGCGGGGTGAGCGCGTCCTCCTCCAGGCGGGCCAGGGCGAGGAGCCCTTCGACCATGCGGGCGAGCCGGTCGGTCTCGGTGAGGGCGGCGGTGAGGCTGCCCCGGCCCGCCGAGCGCACGTCGGGCTCCAGGTTCTCCAGGCGCAGCCGCAGCGCGGCGAGCGGTGTCCGCAGCTGGTGGGACGCCTCACCGGCGAACGCCCGCTGCGCGGCGAGCAGATGGGCGAGGCGGGCCGCCGTACGGTTGAACGCCGCCGCCAGCCTGCGTACTTCCCTCGGGCCCTTGGTGACCGGCACCGGGGCGGGCATGCCGCCGTCGGCGAGCGCGTGGGTGGCGCGCTCCAGTTCACGGAGGGGGTGTCCGGCCCAGCGGGCGAGGCCCAGACCGATCACGGCGACCGCGCCGAGCACCAGGAGCCCGCCCAGCCACAGCAGCAGCCACACATGGTCGACCCGGTCCCGTACGTTCTGCACGGGGACCGTCAGCCACACGGCTCCGCGCGTCCCGCCGGCGACGGGCGCGGTGACGGACAGCTGTTCGGTGCCGCCGACGGTGGCCGTGCGCACGTCCATGGTGTCCGAGCCGTGGAGTGCCGCCGCGATGCCGGGCCGCCGGTCGAGTGCGGCGGCGGCTTCGGCGGTGAGCGGGTGGGTGGCGGTCAGGACGCGGCCCGTGCTGTCGACGATCACCATGCGTCCGCCGACGCGCTCGGCGCAGTGGACGGCGCGTTCGTGCAGTTCGGGGCCGCTGTGCCCGGTGGCGAGGCTGAGCGCGGCGTACGCGGCTGCCGACTCGGCCTCGGCCCGTGCCGCGTCGGTGACCCGGTCGCGGGCGTCGGCGGCGTACCGCAGGCCGAGGGGGATCTCCACGCACAGCAGCACCAGCAGGGCGAGGCCGAAGTAGGTGAGCAGCAGCCGTCCGGTCATGACGACGTGGCCCCGTGCGGGCCGGGCGCGCTCTGCACGGCCAGCCGGAACCCGACCCCGCGCAGGGTCTGGATCCACGCCGGATGGCCCAGTTTCCGGCGCAGCGCCGCGACATGGACGTCCAGGGTCTTGGTCGGCCCGGTGTAGTGCGGGTCCCACACCCGGTCGAGGATCTGCTGGCGGGAGTAGACCGCGCCCGGGTCCTCGGTGAGCAGCGCGAGCAGTTCGAACTCCTTGGGGGTGAGCACGACGGGCGATGCGCCCACCCATACCTGGCGGGTGCGGCGGTCGACGACCAGCGGGCCGGGATCGTGCGGGGGTTCGTGGGGCGCGTCGAGGGGCGGGACCGGTGCCGGGT
>NZ_JALLGL010000369.1 GCF_023072675.1 Streptomyces sp. XM83C | reverse complement strand
CGTGCTGAGCTTGTGTGTTCCTTGGTCGGATCACATGCTCGGCCGAAGGCCGCCTGTACATACCGCAGTTACCAGTCCGAGTGATCAAGTACGAGGCCCCGTTCGGACCCCGAGGTTAAAGATCAAGGTAGGGGTTCATGTGCCTCCAGAACAGCGGGGACAGGGCCCGCCGGTCGGCGTCGGTGAGCGTGTCGGCCCACTTCGGGTCGGCGAGGACCTGCTGCATCAGCAGCGTGTTGACGTGCACGAGGGCGGACTGGAGCAGGTGCAGGGCGAGCATGGACACCTCCTGGGACTCCTTGTCCGCACCTGCCAGGTCGCCGTCCTTGACCGAAGATGCCGAGCGCCTCACCGATGCTGTCGACCCGCTCGTCGTCGGGATCGCCGGGGGTGAGCCCGCTGGGGTCGGTCAGAGCGGTGGGCTGGTTGTCGGCGTAGGCGTACGCGGAGACGTACGGGCTGCCGGCGCTCCGCGTGACAGGTCGGGCCGGTCGAAGCGGCCGGTGGTGGTGTCGTACTGGCGGGCGTGCAGGTCGAGGTAGCCGGTCGTGGGCTCGTGGCGGGCGCCCGTGGCGGACGGGGTGTGTCGGGGGCGCCGTCGGCGGTGGTGTCCAGCACCCGGGTGCCGAAGGGGGCGTACGCCCACCGTTGCAGGAGCGTGCCGGTGCTGTCGGTGACATCGACCGGGGAGCCCTGTGTGTCGTGGTGGTAGTGGAACAGCGCCCCCGAGCCGCTCTCGGTGGCGGCGGGCTGCCCGAGCGGGTCGTAGCGGTACGACTGCTTGAGCGCGCCGACGCCGTCGTACTCGCCCGCCAGAAGGGGCAGCGGGGCGTTGGGGTGCCACTGGTTGCGGCCGGTGACCGTACCGTTCTCGGCTGTTGCGATCTGGTTGCCGGCGGCGTCGTGATCGTAGGTGCAGGTGTGGCCGGCGACGGTGGCGGGCGCGATGTGTCCGGCCAGGTCGTAGCTGTAGGTGTCGGTGCCTGCCTTGGTCCGGTTGCCTTCGCCGTCGTACGCGTAGGCGGTGGTCGTGGTGCCGGTGGTGGTGGAGGTCAGCTGGTCGGCGGCGTCGTAGGTGTGACCGGTGGTCGTGCCGCCGCGGGTGGAGGTCAGGCGGTTGCCGACCTTGTCGTGCAACGTCAGCCGGCCGGCCGCCCCGGCGGGGTCGTCGGCGGCGGTCCGTTCGATCTCCTGCTGGAGTACGAAGTTGCCCGCCTCGTCGATGACGTACAGCCAGATGTCCTTGTACGAGGTGCCGGTGCCCGCTCCCGGCTTCATCTGTCCGCCGATGGACAGGCTGCCCGGGCAGGCCGTGGCCCAGGAGGACACCCAGGCCGGGTCCGCGGTCGCCGCGGGGGAGCGTTTCGGCGCCGCGTCGGTTCGGGCGGCGGGTCCGCGCTCGGCGTCTCCTCGGCCGGGTGGGCTGTGGGCGATCTCGCGTAGGCGTGCGCCGGGGCCCGTCGGCCCCGGGAGTGTTCGACCTGTTCGCGGCGGTCGGCCGGGGTCATGGCCTTCGGTGGTTTCGGGAGGTCAGCCGCGGTGTGTGTCTCTGCACCGCTGTCGTGGCGGGTCCGGTGGGGAGGGCCCAGGCGGGGACGACGCCCGCGGCGGCCAGCAGGGACAGGGTGAGGAGGGCGGCGGCTGATCTTCGAGCTCGCGTGCGCACCGTGCACCGCCTGTGTGACGGGTGGGAACGAAGGGTCGGAGATGATCTTGGTGCAAGGGGCGTGGTGTGACCGGCGGCTCGGGGATGTGTCCGAAACCCCTTCAGCGTGACGGTGTTTCAGGTGATGTCGCGGCAGGACGGCCGGTGCGTGGGCCAGGAGAATGGCGTGAACATGATCCATGGGGTGTCCGTGGTCGATCGGTCGGCCATAAATGATCGTTGATGGTGATGAAGTGGACCGATAAGGTCCCAGTCGCGGACCGATCTGATCGACCGTCCGCTCTCGGGGGACTGTGGGGCCTCGGTCCTGCCTCCGTGGCTTCGCTCTCCGTTCGCGCCTCGCGGGACGGCGGTGGGCGGGGCGGCGGCCGGCACCGTCGTGGAGCCGGTCCGTGCCCGCGTGACGCGGGAGGTCTTGGCGGCACTCGACGACGAAGGACACTCATGAACGCGGGATCCAGAGCGATGCGCAGGCTCAGTGCCCGGCTCGTCGGAAGTCTTCGGGTGTCGGCCGACGAGGATGTCGTGCCCGCGCTGGGGCGGGCGCTCGGCCAGGTGCGCGGCCGGCCGGTCCGGTTACGGAAGGCGGCGTTCCCGCCGGCGACGGCGAGCGGGCTGTGGGTGGACCGCGCGGATCACGATCTGATCGTCTACGAGGAGAACACCGACCCCGAGCATCAGCTGGTGATCATCGGTCATGAGGCGTGGCACATGTTCCGCAGCGAGGGTGCGGGCCGGACGGGTCCTGAGGCCTCCGCGGCCCGTGCGGCCGGGCAGCCGGGCGCGGGCGTGCCGACGGCACTGGCGGCCGTCCTGCCGGCCGTGGCCGACGGCGACGGACTCTCCCCCGATGTGCGGACGGATGCCGCTCTGCATGTCGCCGCCCGCGCCGACGCGCACGCGGTGGACGAGGAGGTGGAGGCGGAGCGGTTCGGTTTCCGGTTCGCCACGGACATGCAGACCGTGCTGGCGGAGGCGCGCGGTGCGGTCGATCCGGCGGACCTCGCCGGACGCATCCAGGCGTCGATGGCCCACCGCGTCCGCCCGCTGTGATCGCGTTCCCGTTAGCCGCGTCACCCGCCGAAGCGGCAGCGGCCACGGTGACCTCGGGCCCCGGTGATCTCGGTTTCTACGTCTGCGGGTTCGTGCTGCTGCTGGTGTGCGCGGCGAAGCTGCCCGCGCTGGCCCGCAGGAGGCACGACACGCTGCTGCGCGCCTCTTGCCTGTTGCTCTTCGCCGGCGGCTGCCAGATGATCCTCGCCGCTCCCCGCTCGATCGTCACGCTCAACCGGGTCACGGGCATCGCCAACGTCGCGGCTCCGACCGTGTATGCGGTGACGACGACGTTCGCCGGCGCGAGCCTGCTGCTGATCATCAACTGGCGGCCGGGGCCGCCCGGGCTGACCCGGCGCTGGTCGCGTTGGTGCGTGGCGGCCTACAGCTCGGTCGTCGTGGCCGTCGTCGCGCTGTTCTGGGCGGGAGACGCCCCCGTGGAGCAGGTCACGCTGTTCGACGTCCACTACGCCACAACTCCCTTCATCCGCGAGATGATCGTCACCTATCTCGTCGCGCAGGGCGTGGCGATGGCCGCCGCCGGCGTGCTGTGCCTGCGGTGGTCGCTGCAGGTGCACGGCGCGCTCCGGGCCGGTCTGCGCGTCCTCGCGCCCGCCTACCTGCTGATCGTCTGCTACGACGTCCTCCGGCTGGTGGCGGTGGCCGCCCGGTGGGCCGGACGCGATCTGGACTTCCTCGTGGACCCGGTGTCCGTCCTGATCGCCACGCCCGTCGCCGTGCTCGGTGCCGTCGGGTTCGCTCTTCCGCTGGCGGGGCCGCGTCTGGCGCGGACCGTCCGGGTGCTCCGGCAGCTTCGGCAACTGGCGCCTCTGTGGCGGGCGTTGCGGCATGTGCCGACGCCGGGCGCGGTCCGTGCGCCGCTGCCGTGGTGGCGTACACCGCCTGCGGTGCTGCTCACCGGGCGGAAGACCGCCCTGTACGACGCCATCCTCGCGCTGGCCCCGTACTGCGACCCGGAGGTCCGTGAGTGTGCCTACCGGGCGGCGCTGCTCCACGGCGGCGACGGGGCGCGTGCCGCGGCCACCGCCGACGCGGCCATGCTTCTCGTCGCCCGGGACCGGCAGCGCGCCGGTCTGCCGCAGCCGGCCGGCACCCCGAGCATGCCGGTGCGTCAGGCGTGGGACCTGCTTCCCCTGTCGTCGGCGCTGGCCTCGCCCTCTCTGCCGTATCTGCTGAACCGACTCGCAACCCCACAGAAAGCAGCCCATCATGAGTGAGGTCCCCCGACGCGGTCCCGCCCGGGTCGTCATCGTCGGAGGCAGCATGGCCGGCGTCCTCGCCGCGGCCGCGGTGAAGGATCACGCCGGTGCTGTCGAGATCGTCGAGGCGCACGAGTTGCCCGAGGGGCCCGAGCCGCGCACCGGCGTTCCCCAGGCCGTGCACATCCACATGCTGCAGACGGGCGGCGCCGAGGCGATCGAGACCCTGCTGCCCGGCACCGTCGACCTGTTGCTGGCCGCGGGCGCCCACCGCATACCGGTGACCAGCCACATGGTCATCTGCTCCCCGGAGGGCTGGTACCGCCGCTGGCGGCGCTCCACGCACTACGTCATCAGCGCGAGCCGGGACCTGACCGATTCCGTCGTCCGCCAGCAGGTGCTGAAGGATCCCCGGGTGAGGGTGCGCCCGCACACCAGGGTGGTGGGGCTGCTCGGTGACCGCGGCGCGGTCACGGGGGTGCGTGTCCGCGCCGCCGACGGCACGGAGGAGGATCTGCGCGCGGACCTGGTCGTCGACGCCTCCGGCCGGTCCAGCCGTACGCCCGTGTGGCTCGCCGGGCTCGGCGTCACCGGTCTCCGGCACGACGAGATCGACTCCGGTCTGGTCTACGCGAGCCGCGTCTACCGCGCCCCCGTGCCCAGCCGTGACTGGCCCATGGTCGGTGTGCAGGCCGATCCGCGTCTGCCGGGCCCCGTGAGTGCGGGCGGCATCCTGCCGATCGAGGGCGACCGCTGGCACGTGAGCCTGATGGGCGGCCCCGGCGGGCAGCCGACCCGGGACGCGGACGCCTTCGAGCCCTTCGCACGGACTCTGCGCCACCCCCTTCTCGCCGACCTGATCGCGCGCGCCGAACCGGTCACCGGTGTCAGCGTCACCCACAGCACCGCGAACCGGCGTCACTACTACGAGCGGCTGCGGCACTGGCCCGGCGGCCTCGTCGTGCTGGGCGATGCCGTCGCCACCTTCAACCCCGTGTACGCGCAGGGCATTTCGGTCGCCGCGCAGGGGGCGCTCGCGCTGCGCGACATCCTCGCCGGGGGGTTCTCCGCGGGTGCGGCCCGCGCGGCTCAGCGGGCGATCGCCCGTCCCGTCGACTGGGCGTGGGCCCTGGCGACCGGGCAGGACATCCATTTCCACACCACGACGGGCAGGAGCCCGAACCTCGCCGACCGTCTCCTGCACCGCTATGTCGGCCGTCTGTCCCGCACGGCCACGGGTTCCTTCCACGCGGCCACCGCGCTGACCGACGTACTCGCCCTTCAGGCCTCGCCCGCCACGCTCGTGAAGCCCGGCGCGCTGCTCTCGGCGCTGCTCGGGCCGCTGCGGCGGCCCCTGGACGGGCCCACGTTCACCCGGGCCGAGAGGGTCCTCCTGCGCAGGGCGGGGGTGATCCGCTGAGCACCCGCCCGGGGGGAGGGGGCGGTTCGCGGTGTGCCCGGCCCGCCCGGCCGTAGGGG
>NZ_JALLGL010000368.1 GCF_023072675.1 Streptomyces sp. XM83C | reverse complement strand
TGTGTATAAGGGACAGGGCCGGAGCCCCGCCCCCGGTCGCCGGCGGCCCCGCCGGCTACCGGGGCTGGGGCTCCGGCTGGGGCGGGCCCCCGCCCGCGGCCAAGCCCGGCGTGATCCCGCTGCGCCCGCTCGGCATGGGCGAGATCCTCGACGGGGCCGTCTCGACGATGCGCGCCCACTGGCGCACCGTCCTCGGCATCTCGCTGGCCGTCGCCGTCGTCATCGAGGTCGTCACAGTGCTGCTGCGCGGCTTCGTCCTCGACGACCGGGCCGGCACGGACGCCCTGGACGACCCCAGCGCCCCCCTCAGCGAGGTCACCCGCGCGATGGGCGACGTCCTGCTGAGCAGCGCGGTCGTCTCCCTCGTCCAGATGATCGGCATGGTCATCGCGACCGCCCTGCTCACCACGGTCACCAGCCGCGCCGTCCTCGGCCGGTCCGTCACGACCCGCGAGGCCTGGCAGGACGCCCGCCCCCAGGTTCCGAGGCTGTTCGGCCTGATCTTCCTGCTGCTGCTCATCGGCGTCGGCATCGGCGCCGTCGGCGTACTGCCCGGCATTCTCGTGGTGGTCGCGGGCCAGACAGAGGCGGGAGCCGGTCTCATCGTCATCGGCGCCCTCCTCGCCGGCGTGGTCGCCCTGTGGATGCTGATCCGCTTCTCCCTCGCCTCCCCGGCGCTGATGCTGGAGAAGCAGACCATCGGCAAGTCCCTGCGCCGCTCCACGAAACTCGTCCGCGGCTCCTGGTGGCGTGTCTTCGGCATCCAACTGCTCGCGACGATCATCGCGAACATCGTCGCGGCCATCGTCGTCGTCCCGTTCACCCTCATCGGCGCCGCGACCAGCGACGACGGCTTCTCCGGCTTCGTCGAGGGCGACGGCGGCCTCAGCTGGGCCTTCCTGATCATCAGCGGCATCGGCGCGGTGATCGGATCCACGATCACGTTCCCGATCTCGGCCGGCGTGACCGTGCTCCTCTACATCGACCAGCGCATCCGCCGCGAGGCCCTCGACCTCGAACTGGGCCGCGCCGCCGGACTCCCCGGCTACGCACCCACCGACCCCGCCCCCGGGAGCTGATGCGGTGAGCCTGACGGGGGACGTCCTCACCGCGGTCTCGGCGCCGCTCACCACCGGCCCGGCCGTACGACCGCTGCTGCGCGCCGGCGACTTCCTGTCCCTGGTGCGCGGCGACGACGGCCCCCCGGTCGTCGTCGACCGGGACCCCGCCCGCGAGGCGGCCCGCCGCGAGCTGTCGAAGGGCATGTACCACGAGAACGAACCGAGCCTCCTGGAGCGCGCCCTCAACGCGTTCTGGGACTGGCTCGAGGGAGTCTTCGACGCCGCATCCACCGCGGCACCCGGCGGCACCACCGGGCTCGTCGTCATCGTCGTCGCCGTCATCGCCGTCCTGGCCGCCCTCTGGTGGCGACTGGGCACCCCGGGCGGCCGATCCGTCTCTTCCGCCGTCCTGTTCGACGACCGCCCCCGCAGCGCCGCCGACCACCGCGCCGCCGCCGACGCCCACGCCGCCCAGGGCCACTGGAACCAAGCCCTCCAGGAACGCATGCGCGCCATCGTCCGCGCCTTGGAGGAACGCGCCCTCCTCGACATCCGGCCCGGCCGCACCGCCGACGAGGCCGCCGCCGAAGCCGCCCGCAGCCTGCCCTCCCACGGTGACCGACTGCGCGCCGCGGCACGGGAGTTCGACGACGTCACATACGGCGGACGCGCCGCGACCGAGGAGGCGTACCGCCGCATGGCCGCACTCGACACCGACCTCGAACGCACCAGACCCAACCTCGCGAGCAGCACGACCAGCACCACCCACAACAGCCGCCAGGGAGCCGCCGGATGACGACCGAGGCCCCGCTCCCGGCCACCTCGGCCTCCCCGACCGCCCGCCAGATCCTCACCCGCGGCCGCGGCATCGCCATCGCCCTGCTGCTGCTTCTGGCCGGGGCGATCGCCATCGCCGTCGTACGCTCCGGCGACCGGCACGGCACGCTCGATCCACGCTCGGTCGACCCGCAGGGCAGCCGCGCCGTCGCCGCGCTCCTCGACGAACGAGGCGTCAGCACCCGCGTGATCACCACACTCGACGAGGCACGCGCCGCCACCGGCCCGGACACCACCCTCCTGGTCGCCGCACCCGACCTGCTGACGGCACATCAGCAGCGGCAACTCCACGAGGCCACAGCGGACTCCGGTGGCCGCACTCTCCTCGTGGCACCCGGCGTCACCTCCGTGGAGACCCTCGCGCCCGGGGTCACCGCGGACCCCGCCAACAGCGCCCACTCCACCCTTGAGCCCGCCTGCGACCTGCCCGCCGCACGCCGCGCGGGCAACGCCGACACCGGTGGCATCCGCTACACCACCACCCGCCTCGACGCCGACGAGTGCTACCCCAGCCGACGCCTCGCCACCCTGCTGCGCCTGCCGGCCACCGCAGGCGGAGACACCATCGTCCTGGGCGCGCCCGACATCCTCTTCAACGACCGCCTCGACGAGCACGGCAACGCCTCGCTCGCCCTTCAACTCCTCGGCTCCCGCCCCCATCTGGTCTGGTACCTCCCCTCCCTGTCCGACACCACCGCCACCGATCCCGACGACGAACAGGGCCTCCTGGACCTGCTGCCGTCGGGCTGGCTGTGGGGAACCCTGCAACTCTTCATCGCCGCAGCCGTAGCCGCCCTGTGGCGGGCACGCCGACTCGGCCCCCTCGTCCCCGAAAAACTCCCCGTGGCGATCCGCGCCTCCGAAACCGCCGAAGGCCGCGCCCGCCTCTACCGCAAGGCGAACGCCCGCGACCGCGCGGCCACCGCTCTGCGCTCCACCACACGCCCGAGGTACTGCTGCCCGCCCTGTCCGCTCACCTCCACGGCGACGGACAGCACCTGCACACCCTCCTCTTCGGGCCGCCGCCGCACGACGACACAGCCCTCATCACGCTCGCCGACCAACTCGACGCCCTCGAAAGAGAGGTACGCCGTCCATGATGGACCCGACCACTGACAACGCCGGGCAGACCGGGCATCCGGGCGACCCCCGGGCCGCCCTCGAAGCCCTGCGCGCCGAGATCGCCAAGGCCGTGGTCGGCCAGGACCCCGCCGTCACCGGACTCGTCGTCGCTCTGCTCTGCCGCGGACACGTTCTTCTGGAAGGAGTCCCCGGGGTCGCCAAAACATTGCTCGTCCGCGCCCTCGCATCCGCACTCGAACTGGAGACCAAACGCGTCCAGTTCACCCCTGACCTCATGCCCAGCGACGTCACCGGCTCCCTCGTCTACGACGCCCGCACCGCGGAGTTCTCCTTCCAGCCCGGCCCCGTCTTCACCAACCTGCTCCTCGCCGACGAGATCAACCGCACCCCGCCGAAGACCCAGTCCTCCCTCCTGGAGGCCATGGAGGAACGCCAGGTCACGGTCGACGGCACCCCCCGACCGCTCCCCGAGCCGTTTCTGGTCGCCGCGACCCAGAACCCAGTCGAGTACGAGGGCACCTATCCCCTCCCCGAGGCCCAACTGGACCGTTTCCTCCTCAAGCTGACGGTCCCTCTGCCGTCACGCCAGGACGAGATCGACGTCCTCACCCGCCACGCCGCCGGCTTCAACCCGCGCGACCTGCGCGCCGCCGGAGTGCGCCCCGTCGCCACCGCCGCCGATCTGGAGGCCGCGCGCACCGCCGTCGCCAAGACCACGGTCTCCCCCGAGATCACCGCGTACGTCGTCGACATCTGCCGCGCCACCCGCGAATCGCCGTCGCTCACCCTCGGCGTGTCCCCCCGCGGCGCGACCGCCCTGCTCGCCACCGCACGCGCCTGGGCCTGGCTGACCGGCCGCGACTACGTCATCCCCGACGATGTGAAAGCCCTCGCTCTGCCCACCCTCCGCCATCGCGTGCAGCTCCGCCCGGAGGCCGAAATGGAGGGCGTGACCGCCGACTCGGTCATCAACGCGATCCTCACCCACGTCCCCGTCCCCCGCTGATGGCGTTCACCGGACGCGCCGCGCTCCTCGCGGCACTCGGCTCCCTCCCGGTCGGCCTCTGGGACCCCAGCTGGACGGGCATCCTCGCGGTCAACGGCTCCCTCGCCGTGGCCTGCGCCTGCGACTACGCCTTGGCGGCGCCCGTACGACGTCTTCGCCTCACTCGCTCCGGCGACACGTCCGTACGCCTGGGTGACCCGGCGGACGTCACGTTGACGATCACCAACCCCTCCGGCCGCATGCTGCGCGGCCGTCTCCGGGACGCCTGGCCGCCGAGCAGCTGGCAGCCCGGCACAGAGGTGTCCGCGTCCCGGCACCGCATCGCCGTCCCGGGGGGTGAACGCCGCCGAGTCACGACCCGACTTCGCCCGACGCGACGCGGAGACCGTCACGCCGACCGTGTAACGATCCGCTCGTACGGCCCTCTCGGTCTCTTCGCCCGCCAGGCCACCCACCGTGTGCCGTGGACGGTACGCGTCCTGCCACCGTTCACCAGCCGCAAGCACCTGCCGTCGAAGCTGGCCCGCCTGCGGGAACTGGACGGCCGGACGAGTGTCCTGCAGCGCGGCGAGGGGACGGAGTTCGACAGCTTGCGCGAGTACGTCCCCGGCGACGACACCCGCTCCATCGACTGGCGCGCCACGGCCCGGCAGTCGATGGTGGCCGTACGCACGTGGCGTCCCGAACGTGACCGGCACATCCTTCTCGTCCTCGACACCGGTCGCACCTCGGCCGGCCGCGTAGGCGACGCTCCGCGGCTCGACGCCGCCATGGATGCCGCCCTGCTCCTGGCCGCGCTGGCATCGAGGGCAGGCGACCGCGTCGATCTGCTGGCGTACGACCGCCGGGTCCGCGCTCTTGTGCAGGGGCGCTCGGCCGGCGACGTCCTGCCGTCACTGGTGGACGCCATGGCGACGGTGGAGCCGGAACTGGTCGAGACGGATGCGCGACGCCTGACGACGACCGCGCTGCGCACGGCTCCGCGCCATTCGCTGATCGTCCTGTTCACCACGCTCGACGCCGCTCCCTTCGAGGAGGGCATCCTGCCTGTTCTTCCGCAACTCACCCAGCGCCACTCGGTCTTGGTGGCGTCCGTCGCAGATCCGTATGTCGCCGCGATGGCTCGCTCTCGCGGCACGGCGGACAAGGTGTACGAGGCCGCCGCAGCGGCTCACGCACAGTCGGAACGGCATCGCACGGCCGAACAGCTCCGCCGTCACGGCGTGACGGTAGTGGACGCGGCGCCGGAGGAACTGGCGCCGGCACTGGCCGACGCATATCTGGATCTCAAGGCCCGAGGGCGTCTCTGAGGCACTGCGGGCCATTTGCCGAAGGCAGGCCCGCATCCTCGCTCCGACAAATGCCGGCCTTCTCGCCCAGGTCCTTGAAAGGTCCCTGAAATGCGGAAAGCCCCGCACCAAATGGTGCGGGGCTCCCCGGAAAAATCGTTCGGCGGCGTCCTACTCTCCCACAGGGTCCCCCCTGCAGTACCATCGGCGCTGTAAGGCTTAGCTTCCGGGTTCGG
>NZ_JALLGL010000367.1 GCF_023072675.1 Streptomyces sp. XM83C | reverse complement strand
CCGCGGGGAGGCGGGCGGGGTCGAGGGCGTCGCGGCGGGCGATGAGGATGCCGAGGTCGTAGCGGGTGAGGGCGTCCGGGCCTGCGAGGTGGTGGACGCCGGACGCGGTGGAGGCGGCCAGCTCCAGCAGGGCGGCGGCGAGGTCGGCGACGTGCACCGGGCAGCGGACGACGTCGGTGTAGAGGACGCCGGTGCGGCGGCCGGTGGCCAGATCGTGGACGTGCCGCTCGTGCACGGAGTCGCCGTCGCCGAGGATCAGCGAGGTGCGGGCGACGACCGCGTCCGGGGTGAGCAGCCGTACCGCGGTCTCCGCTGCCGCCTTCGCCGCGCCGTACGGGGTGACCGGGTCGGGCAGGCACCTCTCGTCGTACTCGGCGCGGTCCCCGGAGAACACGGCGTCGCTGGAGACGTGCACCAGGCGGCAGCCGTGCCGGGCGGCGGCCTGCGCCACACGGGCGGCCCCGTCGGCGGTGACCGCCCAGTCGGCGTGGCCGCCGGCCGCGTTGACGAGCGTGCAGGGCGCGAGGCCGGCGAGCAGCCGGTCGAGCTGCCCGGTGTCGCGCACATCGAGCGGGCGCCAGTCGGACGCCGGGGCGTCGCCGGGCCGGGAGGCGTACGTCGCGACGGTCTCCCGTCCCGCCGCCACGGCCTGCCGGACCAGCTCACCGCCGAGGAATCCGCTACCGCCGACGATCACCAACGTCATGACCGCCACCGTACGGCAGCCGTGGCGCCCGTCACGGCGCCTCAGCCGAGCTCGTCCACCCGGTCCAGGAACTCCCCCAGCACCGCGTTGAACTCGGCCGGGCGTTCCAGGTTCGGCATGTGCGCCGCGCCCTCGATCACGTGCAGCGTGGAGTGGGGGAACAGGGCGTGCATCGCCTCCGCGTCCGCGACCGGCGTGTACGCGTCGTCCCTGCCGACCACCACCAGCGCCGGGGCGGTGAGCCGGGCCAGCAGGGGGCGGTAGTCGGGGCGTTCGGCCCGGCCGCGCAGGGCCGCCGCCGCGCCCTCCGGCGGGGTGGCGGTCATCATGCGGTGCACGTGGGCCTTCACCTCGGGGGCGGCGTACGGCGCGACCATCTTCTCCAGCACTTCGTCGGCGTACCCGCGCATCCCCTCCCGCAGCAGACGGTCTGCCATCGCGTTGCGGGCCGCCTTGCCCTCGGGGGTCTCCGGGGTGGGGAACGTGTCGGCGAGGACCAGGCCGCGCACCCGGTCGCCGAGGCGGGCGCAGCACTCCATCGCGATCTGCCCGCCCATCGACAGCCCCGCGAGGACGAACGTGCCCACCTTCAGCTCGTCCAGCAGCTCCTCGATGTCCGCCGCGAACCGGGCGAGCGGGGTGACGCCGGGGACGACCGGGGAGGCGCCGTAGCCGCGCAGGTCGGGGGCGATCACACGGCGGGTGCGGGAGAACTCTTCGATCTGCGGGGTCCACATCGTGCGGTCGAAGGGGTGGCCGTGGACGAGGACGAGGGGGAGCGCGGACTCGGACTCGGACTCGGACGTGGGCGTGGGCGTGGGTGGTGTATGGGTGCCTTTGTCCTCGTATGCGAGGAAGGGGGTCATGTCGTCGAGGCTAGGCGGGGCGCCGATCTCGGTGCAATAAAATCTTTGCCCTCGGTGCAATTCCGGGTCGGCACCTCAGGCCTTGAGCGGGGGCACGCTCATCAGGCCGTCCGGCCACCGGTCGTTCGGCCACCGGTCGTTCGGCCGCCCGTCGTTCGGCCACCGGTCGTTCGGCCACCGGCTGTCCGGCCACCGGTCGTCCGGCCACCGGTCGTCCGGCCACCGGCTGTCCGGCCACCGGTCGTCCGGCCACCGGCTGTCCGGCCACCGGCTGTCCGGCCACCGGCCGTTCGGCCACCGGCCGTTTGGCTGCCGGCTTTTCGACCCCTGTCCGACTCGGAGGGCAGCCCCCATGACCGACTACCGTCGTATCGCCGACCGCATCGCCGCCGACATCGAGGCCGGGCGGCTGCGCCCCGGTCAGTGGCTGCCTCCGCAGCGGCGGTTCGCCCGGCGGCACGGCATCGCCGCGTCCACCGCCGGGCGTGTGTACGGCGAACTCGTGCGGCGCGGGCTGGTGGTGGGCGAGGTCGGGCGCGGCACGTTCGTGCGGGCCGCCGCCCCTGCCGACGGGGCGTCGGCGCTGGTCGAGCGGGCCGGGGGCCCTCCCGTCGACCTCCAGCTCAACTACCCTTCCGCGCCCGGTCAGCCGGAGCTGCTGGCTGCCGCGCTCGCCCCGCTGACCCGGCCCGACGTGCTCGCCGACGCGCTGCGCCCGGCCGCCGCCACGGGTACGCCCGCCGCCCGCGATGCCGCCGCCGCGCTGCTGGCCGCCGGGGGCTGGCGGCCCCGGCCCGGGCAGGTGCTGTTCGCCGGGAACGCCCGGCAGGCCGTCGCCGCCGTGCTCGCCTCGCTGGTGCGGCCGGGCGGCCGGGTCGGCGTGGAGGAGCTGACGTACCCGCTGGTGAAGGAGATCGCCGCGCGGATCGGTGTGACGCTGGTGCCGTTGGCGGTGGACGAGGGCGGGCTGCGGCCCGAGAGCGTCATGGCGGCGCATCGCGGCGCGCCGCTGTCCGCGCTGTACGTGCAGCCGACGCTGCACAACCCGACCTCGGTCACGGCGACCGGGGAGCGGTGCGCGGAGATCGCGGCCGTCGCCGACGCGTACGGCATCCCGGTCGTCGAGGACCGCATCTGGTCCTTCCTGCACACCGCCGCCGAGCCGCTCGCCGTGCACGCCCCGCACCTCACGCATGTCGTGGACGGGCTGTCCAAGCGGGTCGCGCCGGGGCTGACCGTGGGTCTGCTCGTCGTCCCGGAGAACCGGGTGGAGACGGTGGCCGCCGCGCTGCGGTCGGGCGGGTGGACGGCGGGCCGGTTCGCGCTGGAGGCGGCCGTGCGGTGGATCGGCGACGGGACCGTGGCGTGGCTCGTCGACGCCAAGCGTGCCGACGCGGCCCGGCGGCAGCGGATCGTCCGCGAGGAGCTGGCAGGGTTCGCCGTACGGGCCGACCCGGGCGCCTACTTCGCGTGGTGGGAGCTGCCCGCGCCGTGGCGGGCCGACACGTTCACCGCAGCCGCTGCCGCGCACGGCATCGCCGTCACGCCGGGCACCGCCTTCGCCGTCGATCCGCGCCGTACGCCGGACGCGGTCAGGCTCGGGCTCGCCACGGCGGCGGAGCCGGATCTGGCGCGGGCGCTGCGGACTCTGTCGGCCGTAGTGGCGGACGGCCCGGAGGGCGGTTCGGGGGGCGGTTCGGCGGGCGGTCCCGGCGGGCCGCCGCCCACCGCGCGGTCAGTGTGACGGCGAGCGCCACGGCCAGGCCCGTGCCGAACAGCAGCCAGGCCGTGGTCCGCAGTGTCGCCGTCAGGGCGTCGTAGACGGCGCCCGCGGCCGGTTCGGACACCTCGGCGGGCAGGTCGGCGAGGGTGAGTCGGCGGCCCACGGCGACCGCGAGCGCCAGCAGCGCGCCGCCGACGGCGGTGCCGAGAGCGGTCGCGACGACGGCGCGGCGCCGGCAGGCGGCCACGGCGATGCCCGCGGCGGCGAGGGCGACCGTGCCGGCGGGCAGCCAGAAACCGGCGACTTCCAGCACGCCGTACCCCTTTTGCAGCCGGGCCAGCTCCCCGGGCGGCAACAGCGCGACCTGCGTGTGCCGTACGGGGATGCGGTGGGCGAACGGGACGTTGTCGGCGGCCAGTTCCTCCTTGAGGCGGGCGGTGACCGGCGCCAGGTCGACGATGACGGGGCGGCCGTCGCCCTCCCGCAGCGACCTCAACACCGCGTCGTGCGCCGCCCTGTTGGCGGTGTCCCACGCGGTGCGGAACGCCTCGGTGCGGGTGAACGAGCGCACCGCGTCGTGCACGAACGGGCCGAGCGCGCCGTGCGCGGGGCCGCCGTCGACGTGGCGCAGGATGCCCGAGCCGACGGTGTCGGCGATCTGGCCCTGCACGGCCGGGTCGGAGGCGAGCGGGCCCATCGTGGTGACGTAACGCCCGGTGTCCGCGAGGCCGTACGTCACCCACGCCGCGAGTGCGCCGAACGGCACCAGCAGGCAGGACAGGGCGATGAGGACGGCCGAGGCGGCGGTCCGCAGGCGTCGGGACACATCTCAAGGCAACGGTCCGGCGGGGGGTGCCGCCAGCGGGCGGGGCCGTACGGGTGGGCCTGACCTCGGTGAGCACACGGCGAGCGTGTGATGAATATGCCAGACGCATGCGCCGACTTCGGGAGGGGCGCCGCCACCTGCCCGTTCCGTCCTCCGGTGGAGGGTTCACCCGAACGGGTGTTTCCTGGTGCTGGGGAGAAGGAGGCCGATCATGCGCACCACTCCGGCCCTGCGGATCCTGGCCGCGGCCCTGCTCACCGGTGGCACCCTCGCCGTCGCGACGACGGGTACCACAGCGGCGGCAGCCCCGCCGACCTTCGCCGAAGGACACGAAGGAAACGGTGGCGCAAACGGCTCCGGTCCCGTATGGGGCACTGTCACCACCCGCACCGAACTCAACGTGCGGCAGCAACCCACCACCCACTCGTCCGTCGTCGCCTCGCTCGACCCGGGCACCCACGTCCGGGTGCAGTGCAAGGTTCTCGGGCAGAGCGTCAACGGAAACCCCTACTGGTACTGGCTGAGCGGCACCCAGGGATGGGCCAGCGCCGCCTTCGTCGATGTCCGCGGGGCGCGCGTGCCGACCTGCGCCGACCCCTGCCCGCAGTGGCGGGACGGCTGGCGCAACGCCGACTCGTCCGACCCCGAGTGGAACCAGCCCTGGGCCGTCACGGCCACCGTGTCCGTCACCGTCAGCGGGTCCTGGACCTGGACGGTGTCCTGAGACCTCGTCGGGCGGCCGGGACGGACGGTGTCCGGCCGCTCCGGTGAGTGGAGGGATGAGGGAAGCCGTGGGCCCCGGTGCACGAACACCGGGGCCCACGGCTGTGCCCTGTCAGGGCCGGCGCCTCAAGGGCGCTTCAGGGTCAGCGGATACGGTTCCCTTCCGCGTCCTCACGCGTGTAGTACCGGTAGAAGAACACGACGAAGATCGCCGCTCCGACCAGCGCACCCAACGCCATGGAACGCAGCACGGACGCGCCGGTCTGGCTGTAGAGGAACCCGAACGCGGCGCCGGCGAACGCCGACTTCACCGCCGAGTGCAACTCGCGCTGCAACTTGGGCGCCCACAGCGCCACAGCGATGCACAGCACGATGAACACGAACGACGTGACGAAGCCGAACAGCAGGTTCCAGCCGGTGATGGGCCCTCCGGCGCGCCGGTTGGCCGCCGCCCAGTAGCCGTAGATCAGGCCGAGCACGATCGGGACGCCGAACCGGGCCATCGTGTGCATGCGCGCGTCGAACACGTCGGGCATGCGCAGGGTTCCCGGCCGCTTGCCGGCTTTCGGCCGGCCGATGCGCAGCGGGCCGTCGGGACGCCCGGCGAGCGGACCGTAGGGACTGCCGACGCCCGGCGCCGGTGCCGCATGAGCCATGAGAGCACTCCTCTCTCCTCGCCCCCGCCTACCAGAGCACACCTGGCGCCGACGGCTGGCAAGTCGGTGAGCGCATCGGCCGGGCGGGTGAAGGGGCGCCGCCCCCTGCCTCCTCCCCGACCCCGCGCCGGAC
>NZ_JALLGL010000366.1 GCF_023072675.1 Streptomyces sp. XM83C | reverse complement strand
ACCCCCGACACCCCCACCATCGAGACCCTCGCCGCCTCCCTCGGCGTCCCGGCCTCCGCCACCCTGAAGAACCTCCTGGTCAAGGTGGACGGCGAGATCGTCGCCGTCGGCGTCCCCGGCGACCGCGAGGTCGACATGGACAAGGTCGAGGCCCACTTCGCCCCGGCGGTCGTCGAAATGGTCACCGAGGCCGACTTCGCCGCCCGTCCCGACCTGGTACGCGGCTACGTCGGCCCGCAGGGGCTGAGCGAGAAGGTGAAGTACGTCGCCGACCCGCGCATCGCCCCCGGCACCGCCTGGATCACCGGCGCCAACAAGCAGGACACCCACGCCAAGAACGTCGTCGCCGGCCGCGACTTCGAGGTCGACGAGTACGTCGACGTCGTGGTCGTGCAGGAGGGCGACCCCTGCCCGAACTGCGGCAGCGGACTGAAGCTCGACCGCGCCATCGAGATCGGCCACATCTTCCAGCTGGGCCGCAAGTACACCGACGCCCTCAAGCTCGACGTCCTCGGCCAGAACGGCAAGCCGGTCCGCGTCACCATGGGCTCCTACGGCATCGGCGTCTCCCGCGCCGTGGCCGCCCTCGCCGAGCAGACCGCCGACGACAAGGGCCTGTGCTGGCCCGCCGAGGTCGCCCCCGCCGACGTCCACGTCGTCGCCGCGGGCAAGGCCCTTCAGACCGAACTGGCCCTCGACGTCTCCGACAAGCTCGCCGCGGCGGGCGTACGCGTCCTCGTCGACGACCGGGCGGGCGTGTCCCCGGGCGTGAAGTTCACCGACGCGGAACTGATCGGCGTCCCCTGGATCCTGGTCGCGGGCCGCCGCGCGAGCGAAGGCGTACTCGAACTGAAGAACCGCCGCACGGGCGAACGCGAGGAACTCCCGGCAGAGGAAGCGGTGGCCCGACTCACGGCGTGAACCGGGCCGACCGGCCGGCAGTGCGGCGCGCTGCCGGGGGCCGGACTTGCCGCGTGGGCCGCCCGCTCCTGGGCGACAATTGCCGTCAAGCGGGCGGCCCGTGCGCCGACCTGCCGGCCTGCGGCCGCATCGACGTCCCCCGCCGCCTCACAGCCAGCTTGCGAACTCCAGCAGCAGCTCCGCGTCCCGTTCGCGTCCGACCCGTCGTGCCCGTACTCCGGATTCCACCGCTCGGAACAGCGTCCAGCCCCGCAGGCGTTCCTGGTCGACCTCCAGGGACTCCGCCAGCCTCTTCACCCGGCGTCTCGTCGTGCCCGGTCCCGAGGGGGAGGCGATCAGGTCCTCCACTCGGTCGCGGACCAGGCGGGCCAGGTCGAACGCGCACTCCCCGACCACCGGGTCCGGGCCCACCGCGAGCCACGGCATCCGGTCCGCCGACAGCACCTTGCTCTGCCGGAACGTGCCGTGCAACAGCCGAGCCTCCGGCGGGTCCGCCAGCAGCAGCTCCCGCGCCCGCAGAGCCTCCTCCACCAGCGGCGCCACCTCGGCGTCCCGCTCCGCCGTGGCCCGCATCGCCTCCGCCTGACGGCCCGTTCGCGCCCCGACCGTCTCGAAGGCGAAGCCGGCGGGCGGCTCCACCCACAGCCGCCTCAGCGTGCCCGCAGCCTCCAGCAGCGCCTTCGCCTCGGGGAGCGAGCGCACCGACACGTCCGGGTGCAGCCGCTCCAGCAGCAGCACCCCCCGCGCCGGGTCCGCGTCCAGGAGCTGTACCGCGCCCCGCCCGCCCCAGTGCGCGAGCGCGGCGTGTTCCGCCTCCGGCCGGGCGCGCGGCGGCGCCAGTTTGAGCACCGCCGGCGTGCCGTCCGGGCGCCGTACGAGCAGTACGAGGCTGCTGCGGCCCCCGGGGACCTGCACCCGCTCCACGGTCAACTCGCGCTGCGCCACCGCCCGGCTCGCCGCCTCCGGCAGCTGCTCCAGCCAGGCGTCACCGTCCGGTGCCGTCTCACCGAGCGCCCTCACCAGACGCTGCGGCGGTTCGAAAGCCATACGCGAGTCGATCCCCTTCTCTTTCAGCTCCGCGGCGCTACGCCGTCGGCGTCGGTGCGGCCGTTCCTTCCGTGGCCCGTTCCGCGAGCCCAGGGAAGGCTACGCTCTCCCCGCTCCACCGCACGGCCCGCACCGCGGCCTCCCGCAGCGCACCCGCCGCCTCCCGGCGCCGCTTCCCGGCCGTGGCCCGCACCAGGTCGGAGTAGACCCCGGCGACCCGCTGCTCGAGCTGGGCCGCGAGCCGTACGGCAGCCGTCGCGTCCGGCACCGGGAACGGCAGCGCGTACCCCGCCGCCGCGGCGACCGGCGTGCCGCCCAGGTCCCGCACCTCGCGCGTCAGGGCGTCCCGGCGTGCCCGGTGGGCGTCGTACGCGGCCCGTGCCTCCGTGCGGCGCCCGGCGTCGATCCGGCCGCCGACGACGCCGTACCCGTACACGGCGGCGTGCTCGGCGGCCAGCGCGGCCTGTAGCGCCTCCAGCTGTTCCGGAACCCCTGCCCCGCTCATCTCGCCGCCTCCGTCAGCAGATACGCGTGCACCGCACCGGCCGCCGCCACGGACGCCAGCAGCCGGGCCAGCTCCCCGTCGAGGCCGTCGAGCGCGGCGGTCCGCCGGTCGGCGAGCTCCTTCTCGGCGCCGGCCAGGTAGGCCAGCGCGGCCTTGTCGTCACCCGGCACCGGCACCCCCGGAGCGGAGGGCGACACCGAAGCGGAAGGCGATGCGGAAGCGGAGGCCGACCCGCTCGGCGAGGCCGATGCCGGCGCCCCGTGCGCCGTACGGCCACCGAACGCCTCCACGTGCCGCACGACCTCCGCCCGCAGCGGCGCGAGCCGTGCCGTCAGCGCGGGACGGGCGGCGAGCACGGCGTCGTACTGCTCCACCAGGCCCCGGCTGTCCAGCGCGGCACGCGCGCGTGTGCGCTCGCCGAGCGACGGGCTGCCCGCCGTGTGGCCGCCGGAGCCCTCGGGAGCGTCCGAGCAGCCGGCGAGCAGCACGGCACCCGCGGCCGTGGCGAGCAGGGATCTTCTGCGCGGCCCCGGAGGGATGCGCGGCGGGGCGGGGAACGGCACGGCAGGCGTCCTCGGGGAAGTCGTACGGAGGGGACGGCGGACCGCAGGGTCCGTGATCACCGTACCCGCGCCCGCCCGCGCGGCCACTCATCGGCACCGCGGGGGTCACGCGGTGGTCACGAGCAGCCACGGTGGCCGGCGCCGGCCACCGGCGACCCGAAGCCACGTCCCGCCACCCTCCGTGCACAGGTGGACGGCAACACCCTCCGCGACCGGATACCCTTTGACCAGACACGCGACCATCCCACAACAGCACACGCGGCCGAGGAGTCACCCGGATGAGCACCACCCAGAGCGAGAGGCTGCGAGACCTGCTGGAACCCCTCGTCGCCGCCCAGGGCCTGGACCTCGAAGAGATCGCCGTGGACTCCGTCGGACGCCGCCGTGTGCTGCGCGTCGTCGTCGACTCCGACACCGGGGCCGACCTGGACAAGATCGCCGATGTGAGCCGTGCGCTCTCGGCGAAGCTCGACGAGACGGACGCGATGGGCGAGGGCGAGTACACCCTCGAGGTCGGCACCCCGGGCGCGGAACGCCTCCTCACCGAGCACCGGCACTATGTCCGCGCCACAGGCCGTCTGGTGAAGTTCCAGCTGAGCGAGGGCGGCGACCTGGTCGCCCGGATCACCGCGGTCGACGACGAGGGACTCGACCTGGAAGTGCCCGGGGTCAAGGGGCGCAGGCCCACCGCGCGCAGACTCGCCTTCGGGGATATCGCGAAGGCGCGCGTGCAGGTCGAGTTCAATCGCAAGGAAAAGCACGAAGAGGAAGCGGAGGAGGCGTAGCCGTGGACATCGACATGAGCGCCCTGCGGGGCTTGGTACGGGAGAAGGAGATCTCCTTCGATCTGCTGGTCGAGGCGATCGAGTCCGCCCTCCTCATCGCCTACCACCGCACCGAGGGAAGCCGCCGCCACGCGCGCGTGGAGCTGAACCGGGAGACCGGGCATGTGACCGTGTGGGCGAAGGAGGACCCGGAGGACCTGGAGGAGGGGCAGGAGCCCCGCGAGTTCGACGACACCCCGTCCGGGTTCGGCCGTATCGCCGCCACCACGGCCAAGCAGGTCATCCTGCAGCGGCTGCGCGACGCCGAGGACGACGCGACGCTCGGCGAGTACGCGGGCCGTGAGGGCGACATCGTCACCGGTGTGGTCCAGCAGGGCCGCGACCCGAAGAACGTGCTCGTGGACATCGGCAAGCTGGAGGCCATCCTCCCGGTGCAGGAGCAGGTCCCCGGCGAGCAGTACCCGCACGGCATGCGGCTGCGCTCGTACGTCGTCCGGGTGGCGAAGGGCGTGCGCGGGCCGTCCGTCACGCTGTCGCGCACCCACCCGAACCTGGTGAAGAAGCTGTTCGCGCTGGAGGTGCCGGAGATCGCCGACGGTTCCGTCGAGATCGCCGCGATCGCCCGCGAGGCCGGCCACCGCACGAAGATCGCCGTACGGTCCACGCGCGCGGGGCTGAACGCCAAGGGCGCCTGCATCGGCCCCATGGGCGGCCGGGTGCGCAACGTGATGGGCGAGCTGAACGGCGAGAAGATCGACATCGTCGACTGGTCGGACGACCCGGCGGAGATGGTCGCGAACGCCCTGTCACCCGCTCGGGTGAGCAAGGTCGAGGTCGTCGACATGGCGACCCGGTCCGCCCGGGTGACCGTGCCCGACTACCAGCTCTCCCTCGCCATCGGCAAGGAAGGGCAGAACGCCCGTCTCGCGGCCCGGCTCACCGGTTGGCGGATCGACATCCGCCCCGACACCGAGCAGGGCGAGCCGGGGCAGCCGCAGGGCCGCGCCCAGGCAGGTCAGCAGGCGGGCCGGCGCGGCGGGGAATAGATCCCGGCCGCGGGGCGCTGAGATCACGACAGGTTTGTACGCGCCAGGTGTTCGACATCTGCCCCGAAGGGGTGAGGTGCGTACGGGGAGGTAGACTTAGCTGTGTCTGGCCGGACACGGGCCCGAGCATGCCCGGAACGCACCTGTGTGGGGTGCCGGGAACGAGCGGCCAAGACGGATCTGCTGCGGATCGTGGCGATCAAGGACGAGTGCGTCCCTGATCCACGCGGTACGCTGCCCGGCCGGGGTGCATACCTCCACCCCGCCCAGGTCTGTCTCGACCAGGCGGTGCGCCGCCGGGCGTTCACGAGGGCACTGCGCGCCCCGGGAGCGCTCGACACAAAGGCGTTGCGCCAGTACGTCGAGCGGACAACAGTTGCCGAGCAGGCAACACGGTAAGGAAAGACGTACCGCACGGAACCCCGTGCGGTGTAGGTACCTCGCGAGTCGAAAGCAGGTCGAGATTGCGATGAGCACTCGATGAGTACGCGATGAGTACGCCCATGAACTAGCGACGGTCCGGCCGCAACCCGGACCTCAAAGGAGCGAAGTGGCTAAGGTCCGGGTATACGAACTCGCCAAGGAGTTCGGTGTGGAGAGCAAGGTCGTCATGGCCAAGCTCCAGGAACTCGGTGAATTTGTTCGTTCGGCGTCTTCGACGATCGAAGCACCCGTAGTACGCAAGCTGACCGACGCCTTCCAGGGCGGTGGCAACGGCAAGTCCGCCGGCAAGCCCGCCCCGCGCAAGGCCTGTCCCTTTTAACAATCTCC
>NZ_JALLGL010000365.1 GCF_023072675.1 Streptomyces sp. XM83C | reverse complement strand
TCCACGCCACTGGCGGGCGGCCTCGCGGTGCTCGGCGCGGCGGGCGACGGCCGCGTGGACGCGCAGGGCGACCGCCGCGGCACCGCCGGCGACCGCCGCCGCGCAGGGGATCCACCACGGCTCGGCCAGGAGCAGCAGCGCGGCGACGAGCGCGGCCGTGCTCCAGCCGGTCACACAGGACGCCGCCGCGCTGCGCCGCGACAGGGGCCGGTCGGCGCCCGCCCGCAGATCGGCGAGCGCCGGCACGTACCAGACACAGCCGGACGCGGTCAGTACCGCGGTCCCGAGGGCGAGAACAGCGTGGGACACGGTGTCTACCTCGACGCCTGGAGTTCGAGCGCGGCGACCTCCGGGTGGTGCAGGTCGAACGCCGGGGACTCGCTGCGGATGCGGGGCAGGGTGAGGAAGTTGTGCCGAGGCGGCGGGCAGGACGTCGCCCACTCCAGGGAGCGGCCGTAACCCCACGGGTCGTCGACCTCGACCGGCCCTCCGTACTTCGCGGTCTTCCAGACGTTGTAGAAGAACGGCAGCAGGGACAGGCCGAGCACGAACGAGCCGATCGTGGACACGGTGTTGAGGGCGGTGAAGCCGTCTGCCGCGAGATAGTCGGCGTACCGGCGGGGCATGCCCTCGGCGCCCAGCCAGTGCTGTACGAGGAACGTGCTGTGGAAGCCGACCGTGAGCGTCCAGAAGGTGATCTTGCCGAGGCGTTCGTCGAGCATCTTGCCGGTGAACTTCGGCCACCAGAAGTGGAACCCGGCGAACATCGCGTACACCACGGTGCCGAACACGGTGTAGTGGAAGTGGGCGACGACGAAGTACGAGTCGGACAGATGGAAGTCCATCGGGGGCGACGCGAGGATCACACCGGTCAGACCGCCGAAGACGAACGTGATCAGGAAGCCGGTCGTCCACAGCATCGGCGTCTCGAACGACAGGCTGCCCTTCCACATCGTGCCGATCCAGTTGAAGAACTTCACCCCCGTCGGCACGGCGATCAGGAACGTCATGAAGGAGAAGAACGGCAGCAGCACCCCGCCCGTGGTGTACATGTGGTGCGCCCACACCGTCACGCTCAGACCCGCGATCGCGATTGTCGCGCCGATCAGACCCATGTAGCCGAACATCGGCTTGCGGGAGAAGACGGGGACGACCTCGGAGACGATCCCGAAGAACGGCAGCGCGAGGATGTACACCTCGGGGTGGCCGAAGAACCAGAACAGGTGCTGCCACAGCAGGGCGCCGCCGTTGGCCGGGTCGAAGATGTGCGAGCCGAACTTGCGGTCCATCTCCAGCGCGAACAGGGCCGCCGCGAGCACCGGGAACACGATCAGCACCAGCAGCGCCGTCAGCAGCACGTTCCAGGTGAAGATCGGCATCCGGAACATGGTCATGCCGGGGGCGCGCATGCAGATGATCGTGGTGATGAAGTTGACGGCGCCCAGGATCGACCCGAAACCGGACAGCGCCACACCCATGATCCACAGGTCGGCGCCCAGCCCCGGCGAGTGCACCGCGTCGGACAGCGGTGCGTACAGGAACCAGCCGAAGTCGGCGGCGCCGCCCGGCGTGAGGAAACCGAACGCGGCGATGAGCGAGCCGAACAGGAACAGCCAGTAGGCCAGCATGTTCAGCCGGGGGAACGCCACGTCGGGGGCGCCGATCTGGAGCGGCATGATCCAGTTGGCGAAGCCGGTGAACAGCGGCATCGCGAACATCAGCAGCATGATCGAGCCGTGCATGGTGAACGCCTGGTTGAACTGCTCGTTCGACATGATCTGCAGTCCGGGGCGCGCCAGCTCGGCCCGCATCATCAGCGCCATGACACCGCCGACGATGAAGAACACCAGCGCGGTGACCAGGTACAGCGTCCCGATCTTCTTGTGGTCGGTGGTCGTCAGCCAGTCCACCCACGCCGCCCGGCCGGCCGGCCGGGCCTCACCGGCCGTCCCGCCGGCCGCCTCCTCGACGGCCCTCCCTGCCGTCTTCCCGGTCGCCGGGACCGCGGGGTCCGGCTCGGCGCCCCCCGCCTGTCGTATCTGTGCCTCGTCCACCGGACGACGTCCCTTCCGCTGTGCTCATGTCACTGGCGCGGCCGGGAAGCACTCGACACGGGTAACGGATGGGCCTCCCCGGCCGCGCTTCATGATCTGCGGAGGGGTACGGGGTGCCTCTAGGGCCCAACGTCCCCTCGGCGGCCCGGGGGTGGGGTCCAACGTCCCTTCCTGCGGCGGGGACCGTATCGGGGGCGTACGCGAGAACGACCGCCGGGTCGGGCCGCGCCCTTGTCGGACGCGGCTCGACCCGGCGGTCGGGTGGGGGTGGGGCGGTGATGTCGGTATGCCCGTTCGCGGCGGCGTTTCCGGCCGGCCCCGCAGGGCTGCCGGCTGGTCCTGCGCCGCTGGTCAGGGCCGGCGCAGGACCACGGTGGCGTTGTTGCCGCCGAAGCCGAAGCTGCTGACGGCGGCGACCTCGGCGTGCGGTGTCTCCAGCGCCGTCGTCGGCAGTGTCAGCCGGTCCGTCTCCTCGGGGGTGCGCAGCCCGGCCGTCGGCGGGGCGACCCCGGTGCGCAGGGTCATGGCCGTCGCGGCGATGCCGGCCGCGCCGGAGATGTGCAGCAGATGGCCGACGGCGCCCTTGTGGGAGCTGACCGGGACGTCGGTCCAGCCGCGTTCGGCCGCCACGGTCTCCAGCGCGAGCAGTTCGGCGGTGTCGCCCTGCGCGGTGCCGGTGGCGTGCGCGTGGACGTAGTCGAGGCGGGAGGCACCGGCGGCGTCCACCGCCTCGCGCAGACAGTCGGCGACGGAGTCCGTGTCCGAGGCGACGGACTTGCCTGCGGCGACCCGGCAGGCGGTACCGGCGACGACCGCCTCGGGCCGTGCCCCGCGCTCCCGGGCCCGGTCGGCCGTCTCCAGCAGCAGGGCGCCGCCGCCCTCGCCGAGGGAGATGCCGCCGCGCGCGGTGTCGAACGGCCGGCACGCGGCACGGTCCACGGCCCGTACGACGTCCATGCTGGCGTACTCGTAGTGGTTGAGCGCGGTCGCCCCCACGATCAGCACGGCCGGCACGGACCCGGAGAGCAGCGCCTCGTGGGCGAAGGCGACGGCGAAGAGCGCGGAGGCGCAGGCGTGTGTGAGGTGCACGCTGTCGCCGCCCGCTGTGATCCCTTCCGCGCCCGGACCGAGGAACTCCCGTTCCTCCGCGCCGAGTCCGGAGCCGTCGGCGGGCAGGGGCGCCTGGCCGACGGTGATCACCAGCGTGCCGTCGGGGGTGCCCGGCAGGCCGGCGGCGTGCAGTGCCTCCTCGACGGCGGCCGAGGCGTACGCCTGCTTGCGCGGGCGGCCCGTGGGGTCGAAGTCGGGTACCTCGCCGACGGGTTCGCCCTGGTAGGCGGGGGAGCGGAAGCGGGCGGCCGGGGCGAGCGCGGTACGGCCGGCGACCAGTTCCCGCCAGTACGTGCCGGTTCCCCGGCCGAAGGGGGTCACCAGACCCGTACCGCTGATGACGACCTCAGACACGGGCCGCGGTCCCTTCTTCCAGGAGAGCGGTGAGCAGGGCGGAGGGCGGAGGCCCGGAGTCTTCCGGCGGCGATACGAGGGCTCCGTCCGCTCCGCGTGCGGCTCCGTCCGCCCTTCGTGCGGCTCCGTCCGCCCTTCGTACGGCTTCGTCCGCTCCTCGTACGGCCCTGTCCGCCGCCTGTACGGCTTCGTCGGCTCCCCATACGGCGGTGACGGCGACCAGGCCGGGGGCGTGCGGGCCGTCGCCGGGGACGAGGACGAACTCGCAGACCACGGTGGCCTGACGGCTCTCCGGGGCGGCCAGGCGCAGCGCGGTGCGGGCCGGGGTGGCCGCGAGGAGCCAGCAGCGTCCGGTGCGGCCCGACTCCGTCAGCCAGGGGCGTACCAGTTCGGACGTCTCCGCCGCGACGGAGTCGGACGGCCGCAGCCGGCGGCCGGGGTCCGTGCAGCGGGCGGCGAGACGCCGGGCGGCGAGCACGCTGTAGTCGTCGCACAGCACATACAGGGGGGCGGTGTCGCGAAGCGGCTGCGGCAGGGCGGCGAACGCCGCGTCGAGGGCCGCGCTCACGGCGGCCACGGGCTTGGCGTGCACCGACGGGGCGTCGACGAGCCCCGCGCCGGCCCGCGCGGCGACGGCGGCGCACACGGACACCGCCGGTTCCGTCGCGGCGAGGGCGAGGCGGGGCAGCGGGCCGCCTGTCCCGTCGCCGGTACCGGCGTTGCCTTGCACCACGTTCCTCACCCCGTTCACGTCATGTGACTGTGGGGTATCTTGGCCCGGCAGTCACGCAAAGTCAATTTATGTCATTCCTGTGACTCTCGTGGCAGGCTCTGTCAGGAGCCGGCTTCGTCGCCCCGGCCGCTCATCACCCGGTACAAGCCGTAGAGGATCTCTATGCCGCCGATCACCATCAGCACGACGCCGACCTTCGTGAGTGTGAACACCGGGATGTGGACATCCTCGGTGAACAGACGCAGCGCGAGCCCGACGCCGAACGTGACGATGCCTTCGGTGAAGTTCTTTGCGGGGGATGCCACGGGCTCGGTCTCCTCAGGGATCGATGCAAGTACACAAGGCCAATTGACCAGTCGCTGGTCAGGATAGGCAGAGGGTCGATCGAGCGGCGTCAGCCCACCGGATGAGTTCGCACCACATCGATCGATGGACCCGAGGAGACGCCTTCTCCTCCTCGGGGAACACCGCCATTCGCACACGCGTACATCATGCGGGAAACCGGCCGACCGCCCGGAAACCGCACGGACAGGGGGAGAACCATGGCGCGCACCGCGCTGGTCGTCGGAGGCAACCGGGGCATCGGACTGGCCGTCGCCCGGCGGCTGGCCGACGAAGGACATCACGTCGCTGTCACCTACCGTCAGGAACCGCCGCCCGCCGGACTGCTCGGCGTGCCCTGCGATGTCACAGACCTTGACAGCGTGCGGGACGCGTTCGACCGGGCCGAGGAGCTGCTGGGCTCCGTGGACGTGCTCGTCCACAGCGCCGGGATCACCCGGGACCGGCTGCTGTACGCCATGTCCGAGGAGGACTTCGCCCTCCCCCTGCTCACCAACCTCACCGGCGCCTACCGCGTCACCCGGCGCGCGGTGCGCGGCATGCTGCGCCGACGGTGGGGCCGCATCGTCCTGCTGTCCTCCCAGGTCGCCCTCTCGGGGGAGGCGGGGCAGGCCAACTACGCCGCGTCCAAGGCGGCGTTGGTCGGCTTCGCCCGCTCACTGGCCCGGGAACTCGGCGGGCGCGGCATCACCGTGAACGTCGTCGCGCCCGGCCTCACCGACACCGACATGGCCGCCGCGCTCCCGGAGGAGAGGCGAGAGGCGATCGTGGCGGGCGTGCCCGTCGGCAGGCTGGTCCGGCCGGAGGAGGTCGCCGCGGCGGTCGCGTTCCTCGCCTCCGCCGACGCGGGCGCCGTCACCGGCGCCGTCCTCTCGGTGGACGGCGGTGCCGGCATGGGGCACTGACGGCACGCCGGGCGCCGCGCGCTGACGGGGGCCGCGGACGCCCTCCGCCGACGACCGGCGGACGACCCGCGGACGACCGGAGGTCAACGCGCGTCGACCGGCACTCGGCCGTCGCGACCGCCCCCGGCCGGCCATCGACGGCCGAGTGC
>NZ_JALLGL010000364.1 GCF_023072675.1 Streptomyces sp. XM83C | reverse complement strand
TCGTACGCCCGTCGGTGTGCGCCCGGTCGCGCGTGCGGTGGCCGTGACCCGGTGCCGCGCGCCCGGGCGCACACCGACGGGCGTACGACGAGCGCGGTGGGCGCCGTCGCCGCCCCGGCGTCCGGTACGGCGTCCCCGGTGGCGTCGCCGTCCTCGGTGCGCGCGCTGTCCGCGCCCCGGCCCGCGGCCCCCGAACTCGCCGCCGCCGTGCAGCGGGAGTGCCTGCGACGCGGGCTCATCGTGGGGCTGGGCGGGCGGCACGGCGGTGTCGTACGCCTGCTGCCGCCACTGACCATCACCGACGAACAGGCGACGGCCGTGCTGGACCGGCTCGCCGACGCCGTCCAGGCCGCCGCACTGCGCACCCCCTCCGAGGAGGCACTGTGAACACCGTCCCCGGGACCGGCGCCGCACACCCCACCGACCAGCGGACGGGGCCCGGCTCCGCGCAGTCCGGCGACTCGCGGACGGGGCCCGGCTCCGCGCAGTCCGGCGACTCGCGGACGGGGCTCGGCTCCGCGCAGTCCGGCGACTCGCGGACAGGGCCCGGCTCCGCGCAGTCCGGCGACCAGCGGACAGGGCTCGGCTCCCCGGAGCCCACCGTCCCCCGGCAGTTGCCGCGGCGCGCGGGGCGAGGGCAGCCACCGTGCGGCGCGACGGCCGTCCGCACCGGCCCCGACTCCGTCTCCGGGCTCGCCCCTGATCCCGGCCCCGACACCGACCCCGACACCCTGGCCGACGCCGCCACCGTGGAGAACCTGCTGCGCTGCTGGGTCCGCGAGACGGGGCTCGTCGCGCCCGCCGACGGTGAGCTGAGGATCCCCCTGCCCGCCTCCGGTGCGGCCCTGACCGTCCCCGTCCTCCACTGGTCCCCGACGGGACACCACCGTTTCGGGCGCGCACGGCTCGCCGGCGCCCCCGCCGGGTCCGGCCCGGCCGACGCGGTCACCGTCGCGGCCCTGCTCGGCCGGGAAGCCAGCGGGGGCGCCCCCGACGCGCACACCAACGACCTGGTCGCGCGCGTCGCCGACTCCGTCCGCCGTACCGCCGTCTTCCTGCGCGACCGCCGGCGGCACCCGGACGACGGCCCCGACCGCTTCCTCTCGGCGGAACAGGCACTCCTCCTCGGGCATCCCCTTCACCCGGCACCGAAGGGCCGCGAAGGTCTCACGGAAGCCGAGAACCACCCGTACTCGCCCGAGACCCGCGGCACCTTCCCCCTGCACTGGATCGCGGTCGCCCCCTCCGTGCTCGCCACGGACTCCGCGTGGACCGAGCGCGGCAGACCCGTCCCCGCGGACCGGCTCACCGCGCGGCTCGCCGGCACCGGACCGGACGCACCCCCCGACGGACACGCCCTGCTCCCGCTGCATCCCTGGCAGTGGCGCGAGGTACGGCACCGACCCGCCGTCGCCGAACTGCTCGACGCCGGACTCCTGCGCGATCTCGGCGAAGGCGGCGCGCCCTGGCACCCCACCTCCTCCGTGCGTACCGTCTACCGGTCCGGCGCCCCCGCCATGCTCAAGCTGTCGCTCGCCCTGCGCATCACCAACTCGCGCCGGGAGAACCTCCGCAAGGAACTGCACCGGGGTGTGGAGGTGCACCGGCTGCTGCGCACCGGACTGGCCGGGGAGTGGCACGAGGCCCACCCGCGCTTCGACGTCGTCCGCGACCCGGCCTGGCTCGCCGTGGACACCCCGGACGGCGACCCCGTGCCCGGCGTCGACGTGATGATCCGGCACAACCCCTTCCGACCCGCCGACGACGTCTCCTGCGTCGCCGGACTCGTCGCGCCCCACCGGACGCCCTCCGGTTCCCGTCTCGCCGCCGTACTGAACCGGCTGGCAGCGCGCAGCGGGCGCCCACGCACGGCGGTGGCCACGGAGTGGTTCCTGCGCTACCTGGAACACATCGTGCGCCCCGTGCTGTGGCTGGACGGCGAGGCCGGCATCGCCCTGGAGGCCCACCAGCAGAACACCCTCGTCCTGCTGGACGCCGACGGCTGGCCCGCCGGCGGGCGCTACCGCGACAACCAGGGGTACTACTTCCGCGCGTCACGCCGCGCCGACCTCGACGCCCGGCTGCCCGGCATCGGCACCCGCAGCGACACGTTCGTCTCCGACGACGTCACCGACGAACGGTTCACGTACTACCTCGCCGTCAACAACGTGTTCGGCCTCATCGGAGCGTTCGGCGCCCAGGGCCTCGCCGATGAACGGCTGCTGCTCGCCGCGCTCCGCCGCTTCCTCACCCGTGCCGCCGCCGGGCCCGGCCGGACGCGCAGCTCCCTGCCCGCCCGGCTGCTCGACTCGCCCGTCCTGCGCTGCAAGGCCAACCTGCTCACCCGCCTGCACGGCCTCGACGAACTCGTGGGCCCCGTGGACACCCAGTCCGTCTACGTCACCATCGCCAACCCCCTGCACGGGTGACCGCGGACGGGAGCACGACGGTGGCGGACGGCGCGAGCGAGGGGAGCGCGGACGGCTCGGTGCGCCCGGGGAGCGACGCGCGGGTGGACTCCGGTTCCGCCGGTCCGCGGCCGGCCGGCCCCCGATCAGCCGGCCTCCGATCGGTCGGCCCCCGCTCGGCGGGCTCGCTTCCGGTGGGCGAGATCGGCGAGTGGGGGCCGGCTGCCACGCCCGCCGGGGACTTCCGGCTCCTACCCGTGCGCGTGGAGCGGGATCTGCCGCTGCTGGTCCGCTGGATGAACGATCCCGCGACGGCCGCCTTCTGGGAGCTGGCGGGCCCGCCCTCCGTGACCGAGCAGCACGTACGAGCCCAGCTCGACGGCGACGGACACAGCGTCCCCTGCCTGGGCGTCCTGGACGGCACACCCATGAGCTACTGGGAGATCTACCGCGCCGACCTGGACCCGCTGGCCGACCACTGTCCCGTCCGCACGGACGACACCGGCGTCCATCTGCTCATCGGCGGCCGGGCCGACCGAGGGCGCGGCCTCGGCAGTACCCTGATCCGCGCTGTCGCCGACCTGGTGTTCGACCATCGGCCCGCCTGCACACGCGTCCTCGCCGAACCCGACCTGCGGAACACACCGTCCGTCGCCGCGTTCCTGACAGCCGGGTTCCGGTTCGAGGCCGAGGTCGAGCTGCCCGGCAAGCGGGCCGCGCTCATGATCCGGGACCGGGAACTGCGAGCGGTGATGTGAGCGGGCCGCCGATCGCCGGTCTTGATCGGTGCGGAGCGGTCGTACTCCGGCACAGAACCGTCGTACGAACAGTCGTATCGCGTGCTCGTCCCGCCCCGACCCGGTCACGTCCGGACGATCACGGTCCCGGAGCCATCCCCTCGCCTCCCCGCGATCACCCGTTTGTCAGTGCCGCGCCGTAGGGTGGTCGGGCTATGACGAAGCCCTCACTCCACGAACTCCTCCATGCCGCCGTCGGCGCCGTCGGCGGCACGGAGCGCCCCGGCCAGGTGGCCATGGCCCAGGCCGTCGCCGAGGCCATCGACGACGGCACCCACCTGCTCGTCCAGGCCGGCACCGGCACCGGAAAGTCGCTCGGCTACCTCGTGCCGGCGCTCGCACACGGCGAGCGGGTCGTCGTCGCGACCGCCACGCTGGCACTGCAACGCCAGCTCGTGGAGCGTGACCTCCCGCGCACGGTGGACGCGCTGCACCCCCTGCTGCGCCGGCGGCCGGAGTTCGCGATGCTCAAGGGCCGGTCCAACTACCTGTGCCTGCACCGCCTGCACGAGGGCATGCCGCAGGACGAGGAGGAGGGCCTGTTCGACCAGTTCGAGGCCGCCGCGCCCACCAGCAAGCTGGGCCAGGACCTGCTGCGGCTGCGGGACTGGGCGGACGAGACGGAGTCCGGCGACCGCGACGACCTCACCCCCGGCGTCTCCGACCGCGCCTGGGGGCAGGTGTCGGTGTCCTCCCGGGAGTGCCTCGGCGCCGCGAAGTGCGCCTACGGGGCGGAGTGCTTCGCCGAGACGGCCCGCGAGCACGCCAAGCTCGCGGAGGTCGTCGTCACCAACCACGCGCTGCTGGCCATCGACGCCATCGAGGGCGCGCCCGTGCTGCCGCAGCACGAGGTGCTGATCGTCGACGAGGCCCACGAACTGGTGTCCCGGGTCACCGGCGTCGCCACGGGCGAGCTGACCCCCGGCCAGGTCAACCGTGCGGTGCGCCGCGCCGCCAAGCTGGTGAACGAGAAGGCCGCGGACCAGCTCCAGACCGCCGCCGAGGGCTTCGAGAAGCTGATGGAGCTGGCCCTGCCGGGCCGCCTGGAGGAGATCCCGGAGGATCTGGCGTACGCGCTCATGGCGCTCCGCGACGCCTCCCGCACCGTCATCTCCGCGATCGGCGCCACGCGCGACAAGTCCGTGCAGGACGAGGACGCGGTCCGCAAGCAGGCCCTGGCCTCCGTGGAGAACGTGCACGACGTGGCGGAGCGGATCGTCAACGGCTCCGAGTGGGACGTCGTCTGGTACGAGCGGCACGACCGCTTCGGGGCCTCCCTGCGCGTCGCCCCCATGAACGTGTCGGGCCTGCTGAGGGAGAAGCTCTTCGCCGACCGCTCGGTGATCCTCACCTCCGCCACCCTGAAGCTGGGCGGCGACTTCAACGGCGTCGGCGCCTCCCTGGGCCTCGCCCCCGAAGGCACCGAAGGCGACGACGTCCCGCAGTGGAGGGGCGTCGACGTCGGCTCGCCGTTCGACTACCGCAAGCAGGGCATCCTGTACGTGGCCAAGCATCTGGCCCGGCCCGCCCGGGACGGCGACCGTGCCGACATGCTGGACGAGCTGACCGAGCTGATCCAGGCCGCCGGCGGTCGCACGCTCGGCCTCTTCTCCTCGATGCGGGCCGCCCAGCTCGCCGCGGAGGAGCTGCGCGGCCGTATCCCCGAGTTCCCGATCCTCCTCCAGGGCGAGGAGACGCTCGGTGAGCTGATCAAGAACTTCGCCGCCGATCCGAAGACCTGTCTGTTCGGCACGCTGTCGCTGTGGCAGGGCGTGGACGTGCCGGGCCCCAGCTGTCAGCTGGTGGTCATGGACAAGATTCCGTTCCCGCGGCCCGACGATCCGCTGATGAGCGCGCGCCAGAAAGCGGTGGAGGACGCCGGTGGCAACGGCTTCATGGCGGTCGCCGCGACGCACGCCGCGCTGCTCATGGCCCAGGGAGCCGGCCGTCTCGTCCGCGCCTCGGGCGACCGTGGCGTGGTCGCCGTACTGGACCCGCGTCTCGCCACGGCCCGGTACGGCAGCTATCTGAAGGCCTCGATGCCGGACTTCTGGTACACCACCGACCGCAACCAGGTCCGCCGGTCCCTCGCCGCGATCGACGCGGCGGCCCGGGAGGCGGAAGCGGGCGAGGCCTGACGGGACCGCTGCGCCCGGCGCCTCGCTCGCGGCTCGCGAGCCCCGGCACCCTCGGCTCCGGCCTGCGCGTGCATCCGGCCCGGCCTGCGCGCCGGCCTGGCCTGTGTACAGGCCACGCCGGAGCCCCGCCGTACCCGCAGCCCGTGCCCCGGGACCCCCGCGCAGGCGGGGAGCCCGCGCCCCCCTAGGTGGTGTCTTCAAATGTCACGCCCACATCAGGAGCGAGGCGAGGGTGACGGCTGCCTGGTAGGACTCGACGGTCTTGTCATAGCGGGTGGCAATGCCGCGCCACTGCTTCAAGCGGTTGAAGC
>NZ_JALLGL010000363.1 GCF_023072675.1 Streptomyces sp. XM83C | reverse complement strand
GTCCAGGGGCGGAGGGGCGGCCGGGGGCTCGGCGGCGTCCGGCTCCGGTGGTGGTCGGGGGTCGGTCCGGGACGCGAAAGGGCTCGGCCCGGCCGGGATTGCGGCCGGGTGGTGGCCGGTGCCGGCGGCTCGGGTGAGCCGCCGGTTCAGGCCTCCGGCCAGGCGCTGTGCGGGGCGGTGAGGTAGCGCTGGAGCGTGGGGCCCAGCCAGGCCACGAGTTCGTCGCGGGTCAGTTCGGTGACCGGCGGCAGGCGCAGCACATGGCGGGTGAGGGCGAGCCCCAGTGTCTGCGTCACGACGAGCGCGGCGCGCATGCGGATCTGCTCGGGGTCGGGGCAGGTGGCGCGGACGACGGGCAGCAACTGTTCACGCAGCACGTCCTGTAGCCGCTCGGCGCCGGCCGCGTCGGCGGTGCCGACCCTGAGGAGCGCGGTGAGCTGCTCGTTCTCCTCCCACAGGGTGAGGAAGTGGGCCACGAGCGTGGCCCCGATGCGGTCCCGGGGCACGGAGGCCAGATCGGGGATCTTCAGATCGACGGAGACCGCCGCGGCGAAGAGGCCCTCCTTGTTGCCGTAGTAGCGCATCACCATCGACGGGTCGATGCCCGCGTCCCTGGCGATGGCGCGGATGGTGGCGCGCTCGTAGCCGTCGGCCGCGAAACGCTCGCGGGCCGCGTCGAGGATCGCGGCGCGGGTGGCGTCGGAACGACGGGCGGGGGCGGCGGCGGAGCTGGAGGCGGGGGGCGTGCGTTTGCCGCGCGACCTGCCTCCGCCCTGTGCGGCGCCCGTCGTGGCGCCGGTCTTGGCGCCGGAACGGGTGCCGGAGGTGCTGTCGGAGTCGGTGCCGGACTTGCTGCGGGGCTTGCTGTCGTTCATGTCAACAACTGTAGGCCAACATATGTAGGCCAACAAGTGTTGACACATCCGCGGAGTGTCCCTACGTTGGTCAACGAGCGTTGGTCAACAGGTGTTGGCCAACAACCGCTGGCACAGGAGGCCCAGATGAACGGCAGCAGCAACGCCACCAGCAACTCCACCGGCATCGCCCGCACCCAGGGCAACCCGGCCGCCGGTCGCAACGTCATCGTCGTGGGCTCCGGCCCCACCGGGCTCCTCCTGGCCGGTGACCTCGCCGCCGCCGGCGTCCCGGTCACCCTGGTCGAGAAGCGCCCCCACAAGATCAGCAACCTCTCCCGCGCCTTCGTCCTGCACGCCCGCACCCTGGAGCAGCTCGACGCCCGCGGTCTCGCCGACGGCCTCGAAGTGGCCGGCCGCCCCTTGCAGCGCCTGCGCCTCTTCGGCCGCCTCACCGTCGACCTCGCCACCCTCCCCTCCCGCTTCAACCACCTCCTCGTCATCCCGCAGTACGAGGTGGAGGAGGCGCTGGAGCGGCGGGCCGTCGAGGCCGGGGTCGTCTTCCGCCACGAGACGCAGGTGACCGGCCTCGTCCAGGACGCGGACGGTGTCACGGTGCGGGTGCGCACGTCCGCCGGCGAGGAGGAGCTGCGCGCCGCGTACGTCGTCGGCACCGACGGCATGCGCAGCGCCGTACGGGAGGCGATCGGGCTGCCGTTCCCCGGACAGTCGGTGATCCGCTCCGTGGTGCTGGCCGATGTGCGGCTCGCGGAACAGCCGGAGGATCTGCTCACCGTCAACACCGTGGGCGACGCGTTCGCCTTCATCGCGCCGTTCGGCGACGGCTGGTACCGGATCATCGGCTGGCACCGCGGGCGCGACGTGCCCGACAGCGAGCCCCTCGACCTGGAGGAGATCAAGGAGATCGCCCGGCTCGCCCTCGGCCGTGACTACGGCATGCACGACGCCCGCTGGATGTCCCGCTTCCACAGCGACGAACGCCAGGCACCCGCGTACCGCGTCGGCCGGGTCTTCCTCGCCGGTGACGCCGCGCACGTGCACACCCCCGCCGGCGGCCAGGGTATGAACACCGGCCTGCAGGACGCGGCCAACCTCGGCTGGAAGCTCGCCCAGGTGCTGCACGGCCACGCCGAGGACACGCTCCTCGACACCTACGAGGCCGAGCGGCACCCGGTCGGCAAGGAGGTGCTGCGCAGCAGCGGCGGCATCGTCCGGCTGGCGATGGCCAAGCGCCCCTGGACCCTCGCCCTGCGCGCCGCTCTCACCACCGCCTTCGACCATGTGGCACCGGTCCGCCGCAAGGCCGTCGGGCAGATCACCGGCATCGGCTACCGCTACCCCGCCCCGCGCGGCGCGCACCGCCTGGTCGGTGCCCGCGTCCCCGACGTCGCCCTCGCCGGCGGCGGCCGGCTCTACGAGGCCCTGCGCGGCGGTCGCTTCGTCCTCATCACGCCGGACAGCGGCGTGGAGCCGTACGAGGCCGGGCCCGCCCGCAAGGACCGGCTGACGGTCGCCCACTGGGCCGGCACCCGCCGCACCACCCTGCTGGTCCGCCCCGACGGATACGTGGCCTGGGCGTCGGACGACGCCGGCCGGGCGGACATCGAGGCGGCACTCGCGGCCCACGTCGGCTGAGACCGCCCCCGGCCCCGCCCGTCATGAGACGTGGATCACGCCGGTGCCCGTGTCACAGGGGCGCCGGCCGTCTCGTCCCGTGAGTGAGCCATCCGGCGACCATGACACGACGGAGGAACCACGATGGACGCACGACTCGATCTGCTCGCCACCGAGACGGCGGGCAAGGCCTTCCGGCACCTTGTGGCCGCGGGCCGGACCGTGAAGGCGTCACCGCTGCCGGCCACCACCACGGAACTGGTGGCGCTGCGGGTGAGCCAGATCAACGGCTGCGCGGTCTGCGTGGACATGCACACCAAGGACGCGCTCGCCGCCGGAGAGACGCCGGTCCGGCTGAACCTGGTGGCGGCGTGGCGGGAGGCCACGGTCTTCACCGAGGCCGAGCGGGCCGCGCTGGAACTGGCCGAGCGTGGCACACGGATCGCGGACGGGGCGCCCGGCGTCGACGACGAGCTGTGGGCGCGGGCCGCCGAGCACTACGACGACGAGCAGCTGGCCGCGCTGGTGATGCTGGTGTCGTTCATGAACGTGGCGAACCGGCTGAACGTCATCACCCGGCGGCCGTGCGCCGGCGACTACGTGGCCGGGCAGTTCGACTGACCCGGCGCCACGCCGGGCCCGCGACGGGGGCGCGGCACCGGTACCGCCGGCACCGGACCGGCGGTACCGGACCGCCGGCACCGGCCGGCCGGGAGCGAAGGCCGGGCCGGCGGATCAAGGCGACGGCCGATCGAAACTGATCGAGACGATCAAGGCCGACGAAAGCCGATGAAGGCCGGTCGGGACCGACCGAGCCGTTTGAGACCGATCGAGACCGATCGATGGCGAGCGAGGGAGCCGATCCGTGGGGAAAGCCGAGGAGTTCGAGGAGCTGCGCCCGCTGCTGTTCTCGATCGCCTACCGCATTCTCGGCAGTGTGAGCGAGGCCGAGGACGCGGTGCAGGAGACCTGGCTGCGCTACGACCGCTCCGTGACCCGGCCCGTCTCCGTGAAGTCCTATCTGTCGGCCGCCGTCACCCGCATCGCGGTCGACGTGCTGCGCTCGGCGCGGGTGCGGCGCGAGGAGTACGCCGGGACCTGGCTGCCCGAGCCGCTGCTCGACGACCCCTACCAGGACCCGGCGCGCTCGGCGGAACTGGCCGACTCGGTGTCGACGGCGGCACTGCTGCTCGTGGAGCGGCTCAGCCCGCTGGAGCGGGCGGTGTTTGTGCTGCGGGACGTGTTCGCGTTCGGTTTCGCGGAGGTCGCGGCGGCGGTGGGCCGGTCGGAGACGGCGTGCCGGCAGCTGCTGGTCCGGGCACGGCGGCACATGCGGGAGGGCAGGCCCCGGTTCGCGGCGGACGAGCGGGAACGCGCCGAGCTGGCCGGGCGCTTCTTCGACGCGCTGAAGAACGGTGACGTGGCCGCGCTGCGCTCGGTGCTGGCCGCGGACGTCCGGCTGGTCGGCGACGGCGGCGGGAAGACGCCGCCGGCGCGGGGGCTGGTCGGCGCCGACCCTGTGGCGCGGCTGCTGGCGGGGGCGTATCCGCTGATGGCGCGGATCGGGGTGACGTTCGAGCCGTGCGAGGTGAACGCCGGTCCGGGCGCCGTCTTCCGGGACCGGGACGGCAAGGTGCTGCACGTCGTGGCGCTGGAGGTGGGCGACGGGCGCATCCGCACGGTCCGCGCCGTGCTCAACCCGGACAAGCTCGCCCACCTCGGCCCCGTCGCCGACGCCTGGGCGGTCGACGCGGAGCTGAGTGCGCTGCGCCGCGCCCTCAGCTGACGTCGTCCATCTGGTGGTCGGCCCAGACGTACGTCTCGGGCAGGAGTTCGGCGACCGGCACGGCCCGCATCCGGTCGCCGTCGCCGACGATGATCCGCAGCGTGGGGAAGTAGTCGAGCAGGACCTGGCGGCAGCGTCCGCACGGCGGTACGACGCCGCGGTCGCGGTCGCCGACGGCGACGACGGTGTCCAGCTCGTAGGCGCCCTGGGCGGCGGCCGTGCCGATGAGGACCAGTTCCGCGCAGGGGCCGCCGGTGAAGTGGTAGGCGTTGACGGCCGTGACGATCCGGCCGTCGCGGGCGCGTGCGGCGGCGGCCATGGTGTGGTTGTCGCCCCGGCAGCGGGTACGGGCGACCTCGGCGGCGGCTCGCACCAGCTCCAGGTCGACCGCCGCGCCGGGGTCGGCCTCTCGGCTCTCCGCCGCGGACGCCCCGTCGGGTCCGGCCGCCGTGGTCATGCGATGCCGCCCTCCTGACCGGCTCGTACCGTTCCGGCGAGCAACTCCCGCAGCAGCCCGGCGAGTTCCTCGGCCCGCTCCGCGTCCATGGCGGCGGTCAGCGCCTCGGTCTGGACGGCGAGGCCGGCGGCGACCGCCTCGTCGATCAGCCGCAGCCCCTCCTCGGTCAGGGTCACCTGGAGGCCGCGCCGGTCGTGCGGGTCGGGGGAGCGCCGCAGCAGCCCGGCGCGCTCCAGCTTGTCCAGCCGGCCCGTCATGCCGCCGGTGGTGAGCATGAGCGTCTGCGAGAGCTGACGCGGCGAGAGCGTGTACGGCGTGTCGGCCCGGCGCAGCGTGGCCAGGACGTCGAACTCTCCGCGGGAGATCCCGAACCGGCTGTACGTCTTCTCCATGCGGTCGCCCATGACACGCGCCAGCCGGTAGACGCGGCCGAACACCTCCATGGCGCGGGTGTCGAGGTCGGGGCGGACCGTCGCCCACTGGCCGATGATCGCGTCGACGGCGTCCGGGGCGGGCGCCTGCGCCTCGGGGGCCTCCTCGCCCGTCGCAGGGGGGTGTGCGGGCCGGGATTTCGCATGCATGGGCCGAGTATCCGCACGGGTCGGGTGCGTGGCAAGCAAGAAGCTTCCTCCTAAGTGGATTGATGCTAAGTAGCTCAGGTCTAAGCTATTTCTGGTCGGCCGCACAGCGGGCCGTCCGTCAGGTCGCACACCTGGGGGAGTCACCGTGCAGAACCGTCGGGCCGGGGAGCGCACCGCGCCGCGCGCGGTCCCCGCACCCGCACACCCTTGACGCACACCCCCTCACCCTTGGTGCGTCCAGGCGCCCTTGACCCCCGCGCGAACCCCCTGGACGCTAGACAGGATGCGGACATCGCGCACATCACGGACAACACCCCACCGTCCCGCCTCCCCGCACCACCCAGAACCGCCGACAGCGCCACCGCCTGCCC
>NZ_JALLGL010000362.1 GCF_023072675.1 Streptomyces sp. XM83C | reverse complement strand
GTTCTGCTGGGTCCAGCGCTGCCCGGTGGGTGTCTCCCGGAACTGCTGCAGGGCCCCGGCGTCGCCGCCGCCCTGCAGCAGTTCCGGGAGACACCCACCGGGCAGCGCTGGACCCAGCAGAACAAGAAGCTCATCCGCGTCGACCTCGGCATCGGCGGCCAGCCCGTACTGGCCCGCCAGGGCAGCATGGTGCTCTACCAGGGCAAGGTCGACTTCAGCTACAAGGGCGCGGGCTTCGCCGGCCGTATCGTCGGCAACGCCACCGGCCAGGAGATGCAGCTCATGCGCTGCACCGGCCAGGGCCAGGTGTTCCTCGCCGAGGACGCCACGATGCTGCACCCCATCGAACTCCAGGGCGACGGCATCTGCGTCTCCGCGGAGAACGTCCTCGCCTTCGACGAGAGCCTCCAGTACGAGGTCCGCCGTATCGAGGGCCACGGCATCCCCGGCGGTGCGCTGTTCACGATGCAGTTCACCGGCGTCGGCACCATCGTGGTGAAGACCCACGGCACGCCCGTCGTGCTGCCCGTCACCCCCACCACCTTCGCCGACTGCCACGCCGTCGTGGCCTGGTCGTCCGCCGCCCAGGTGGTCGTCTCCAGCCAGGTCCGCATGCGCCGCAACGCCTACGCGGGCGACACCGGGGAGAGCGTCAACCTCCAGTTCCGGGGCGCACCCGGCAACTTCATCGTCGTCCAGCCGTACGAGGTCTGAGGGAGCCCGTCATGAACCAGCCGTTTGCGGGCCACGCCCCCGCACCCGTCACCGCCCGCATGGAGAACCACGGCAACCACATGCTGAAGGTCGCCATGCAGACCGGACACGACCTGTTCGCCCGGGTCGGCTCGATGGTCGCCTACGAGGGCTTCATCCAGTACGAGCCGAACCCGTCGGCCGTGCGCCAGATCGCCCGCGACTGGATGACCGGCGAGGGCGCGCCCCTGATGAAGTGCTCCGGCGACGGGCTGCTCTACCTCGCCGACTACGGCGCGAACGTCGTCGTCATCAACCTCAACGGCGACGGCATCTCCGTCAACGCCACCAATCTGCTCGCCTTCGACGCCCACTTGCAGTGGGGTGTCGAACGAGTCAAGGGCCTGGCCAAGTTCGCCGGGCAGGGCCTGTGGAACACCAAGATCTCCGGGCAGGGCTGGGTGGCCCTCACCTCACGGGGCAAGCCGATCGTCGTCGACTGCGGCGGCGGCGAGGACGAGACGTACGTCGACCCGGACGCGCTGGTCGCGTGGTCGCCGAACCTGAAGGTGAAGGGCAAGCGCAGCTTCAAGGCGCAGTCCCTCATCGGCCGGGGCAGCGGCGAGGCCTACCAGATGGCCTTCTCCGGCCAGGGCATCGTCGTCGTCCAGCCCAGCGAGGACAGCACCGACCGCCTCCGGATCCGGGGCTGAGGGGGAGCCAGAACGCCATGCAGAGCCCGATTTTCGCCTACAACGACCAGCAGACCCAGGACCGCTGGAGCCTGCAGAACAAGCAGATGCTCCGCGTCACCCTGGAAGGGCACGACGACATCCTCGCCCGCAAGGGCACCATGGTCGCCCACCAGGGGATGGTCGAGTTCGACGCCGAGTTCCAGAGCAACCAGCAGGCACATGCGCGTGTCCGCACCGGCGAGGGCCTGGACCTGATGCGCTGCCACGGGCAGGGCACCGTCTACCTCGCCAACCTCGCCCAGCACGTCCACCTGGTGGACGTCGAGCAGGACGGGCTGACCGTCGACAGCCAGTACGTGCTCGCCATGGACTCCTCCCTGCACCACGAGGTCATCGCCGTGGACAGCCTGTACGGCATCTCCGGCTCGGGGAAGTACCAGCTGAACATCACCGGCCGCGGCAAGGTCGCCCTGATGACGTCCGGCATGCCGCTGATGCTGCACGTCACCCCGGACAAGTACGTCAACTGCGACGCCGATGCCATCGTCGCCTGGTCCACCGGGCTGCGCGTGCAGATGCAGGCCCAGACGCACTCCTCCGGCGTGTGGCGGCGGCGCGGCAGCACCGGCGAGGGCTGGGAGCTCAGCTTCATGGGCACCGGTATCGCACTGGTCCAGCCGAGTGAACTGCTGCCTCCGCAGAACGCTGTCATCGGGCAGGGCCTCGCCGCCCAGTACGGCATGGGCCAGCACGGGGCGCGCGGTCAGAACCAGGGCAACGTCTGGAGCTGAGCCCGCGCACAGCACAAGGAGGGGGCGGCCGGTCCGGTCGCCCCCTGCGCGTGTCCGGCGGGTCTCAGACGCCGAGCCGGGCCCGTGTCGCGGCCAGCAGCCGTACGACGGAGTCGTCGGCGACATCCGCGACCTCGTCGTAGGCGAACCAGCGGACGTCCAGCGACTCGTCGCTCACCGCGTGCCGGGCGGCCGGCGGGGCCAGCACCGCGTACTGCACGTCGAAGTGCTGATGGCACGGCGGCGGGATCGGATGCCGGTCCAGCCGGACCGGGCCGCCCGGCAGCAGCGACAGCCCCGCCACCCCGGACTCCTCCGTGGCCTCACGCAGCGCCGCCGCGGCGAGCGAAGGGTCCTGCGGCTCGCAGTGCCCGCCCATCTGCAGCCACATCCGCAGCTTGCGGTGCAGGGTCAGCAGCACCCGGCCCCCGTCGGGGTCGATCACCAGGGCACTGGCCGTGACATGACCCGCCGTGCAGGCTTTCCACACCCCGTCCGGGTGCGCCGCCAGATGGTCCAGGTAGGCCTGGCGCAGCTCGTCCTGGCCCTCGTACCCCTTCAGGACGAGGACCGCGTCGTCGTACAGGCTCACTCGGTGTCGTCGCCCTTGCCGTCGCCGTCGCCCGGGCTGTCCTCGCCCACGTCGTCCCGCTTCTTGTGCAGGTCCGGCTTGCCGGCCGCCTCACCGAGCATCTTGTCCAGCTCGGAGAAGTCGATGTGCTCGCGGTGCACGAAACCGTCCGGGTCGTCCAGATCCGTCGCCGTCGGCAGCATGTCCGGGTGCGCCCACAGCGCGTCACGGCCGTCCACGCCGCGCGCGTCGGTGAGCGACGCCCACAGCCGGGAGGCGTCCCGCAGGCGGCGCGGGCGCAGCTCCAGACCGATCAGCGTGGCGAACGTCTGCTCGGCCGGGCCCCCGGACGCGCGACGCCGGCGCAGCGTCTCGCGCAGCGCGTCCGCCGACGACAGCCGGGGCTTGGCGGCGGCGTGCACCACCGCGTCCACCCAGCCCTCCACCAGCGCCAGAGCCGTCTCCAGACGGGCCAGGGCGGCCTTCTGCTCCGGCGTGTCCTCCGGCTGGAACATGCCCTGCTGAAGCGCCTGCTGAAGCTCCTCCGGGTTCTGCGGATCGAACTGGCCGACCACGTCCTCCAGCTTCGCCGTGTCGACCTTGATCCCGCGCGCGTACCCCTCGACCGCGCCGAACAGATGCGAGCGCAGCCACGGCACATGCGCGAAGAGACGCTGGTGGGCGGCCTCGCGCAGGGCGAGATACAGCCGCACCTCGTCCGCCGGGACACCCAGGTCCTTGCCGAACACCTCGATGTTCACCGGCAGCAGCGCCGCCTTGCCGGCCGGGCCCAGCGGCAGGCCGACATCGGAGGAGCCGACGACCTCACCGGCGAGCACGCCCACGGCCTGACCGATCTGCGTGCCGAACATCACGCCGCCCATCGAGCGCATCATGCCGATCAGCGGGCCCGCCATGGCCTGCATCTCCTCCGGCAGGATGTCGCCCATCGCGCCGCCGACCCGCTCGGCGACCGGGTCGACCAGCTCCCGCCACGCGGGCAGGGTCGCCTCCACCCACTCCGCGCGGCTCCACGCCACGGCGGAGGCCGCGCCGGACGGCAGAGCCGTCACGTCGTCCAGCCACAGGTCCGCCAGGCGGACGGCCTCCTCCACGGCCTTGCGGTCGGCGGGGCCGACGCTGGCGTCCTTGGTGCCGTCAGAGGTGCCCTGGGACACCGTCTGGCGGGCGATCTGCTTGGCCATGTCCCAGTTCACCGGGCCGCCCTCGTAGGAGAGCATCTGGCCCAGCTGCTGGAACGCGGCGCCCAGATCGGTGGGGTTCAGCGAACCGAACATGGCAGCGAACGGATTGTCGGCGCCGGGGCCGCCAAAGCCCCCGGCTCCGGGCAGCCCGAAACCGAACGGGTTGGCCGGTCCCTGACCACCACCGCTCTGCTGGTCCTTCTTCTTGCCCTCGTCGCCGTTCTCCGGCTCCTCCGGCGGAAGGCCGAATCCGAATGGGGTGTCACTCACGGGATTCCTCGGCTGGTAAGGCCACCGGTTCCTTTCCGGCGGCGCGACTGCCCGACAACACCACCCAGCGTAGACACCACAAGCGGATCGGGCCTCGGTGCTTCGCCGACTGACAGCCTGCGGCAGGATGGATGCCACCTGGTACGTACGCGTCACTCGCGCTCGTATGAAGACAACCGCTGGAGACGCCCGGTGAGTTCCCCAGATCCGCAGGTTCGCGCAGCGCGAAACCCGTCAACCCCGTCCGTCAGGCGCGGACCCGTCGTCGCGGTCACCGGCGCCGCGTCCGGCGTGGGAGCCCTGCTCACCGAGCGGCTCGCCGCCTCGGAGGAGATCAAGCAGGTCATCGCCATCGACGAACGGCGCGGCGAGTGCGCGGCGGCCCAGTGGCACATCCTGGACGTGCGGGACCCCTCCATCGCCGACAAGCTGCGCGGCGCGGACGTGGTCGTGCACCTGGCGCTCGACCTCGACCTCGGGACCGACCCCGCCGCGCGGACGGCGTACAACGTCCGGGGGACCCAGACCGTGCTGACCGCCGCCGCGGCGGCCGGGGTGCACCGCGTGGTGCTGTGCACCTCCGCCATGGTCTACGGCGCGCTGCCGGACAACGAGCTGCCGCTGTCGGAGGACGCCGAGCTGCGCGCCACGGCGGAGGCGACGGGCGTCGGCGACCTGCTGGAGATCGAACGGCTCGCGCGGCGGGCGCCGCGGGCGCACCCCGGACTGAACGTGACCGTCGTACGGCCCGCGATCCTCGTAGGCGGCACCGACACCGCGCTGACCAGGTATTTCGAATCCCCTCGGCTGCTGGTGGTGGCCGGGTCGCGGCCGGCCTGGCAGTTCTGCCACGTCGAGGACCTGTGCAGCGCTCTGGAGTACGCCGTGCTGGAGAAGGTCGACGGGGAGCTGGCCGTCGGCTGCGACGGGTGGCTGGAGCAGGAGGAGGTCGAGCAGCTCAGCGGCATCCGGCGGATGGAGCTGCCGTCGGCGGTCGCGCTCGGTGCGGCGGCACGGCTGCACCGGATCGGGCTGACGCCGTCGCCTGCCGGGGACCTCGCGTACACGATGTACCCGTGGGTCGTCAGCGGCAGCAGGCTGCACGACGCGGGATGGCGGCCCGGGTGGACGAACGAGGAGGTGCTCGCCGAGCTGCTGGAGGAGGTGGCCGGGCGGCACACCGTCGCCGGGCGGCGGCTGGGGCGGAAGGACGCGACGGCGGCGGGGGCCGCGGGGGCGACGGTGGCGTTGCTCGGTGCGGCGGCCGTGGTGCGGCGGGCGCGGAAGGCGCGGCGCCGGGTGTGAGCCGTACGGCGCTGCCGCGCCGGGGGCTTGCCGGGGCGACGGCGCGGCCGTGCCGTGCCCGTGCGCGGGGTTCCGGTGCCCGGTGCTGGGCGGGGGTCCCCCGGCGTGGGTGTCGGCGCGGGGTGGGTCACGCCACCCGGCGCCCACGGGGGTCCCTCCCCCAGAGGGGGTACCCCCAGCGCCCCAG
>NZ_JALLGL010000361.1 GCF_023072675.1 Streptomyces sp. XM83C | reverse complement strand
GCTGGGCTTCCGGGGCGGGCGCCTCCGCCGGGGCCGTCGCCTCCGCCGGGGTGGTCGTCCCCGTCGGGGTGGTGGCCGCCGGGCCGGTCGTCTCGGCCGGGTCCGCCGGGTCCGCGTCGTCCGGGTCGGGGCCGGTCGGCCGGTGGGAGGGCAGGAGCAGCGCCATCGTCGTCTCGGCGGGGCTCTCCGCCTGCCGCGCCCGCGTCTGCGGACCGGTGTCCTCCACGCCCCGCGCGTGCTCCGGCGCCCCCTCGGCGTCCGGGGCGTCCGCGCCGTCGGCCGGGTCGGCGCCCGGCTCGGCGCCCTGGGCGGCGGGCTCGTCGCCCTCGGTGGCGTGGGCCGCCTCCGGCGTCGTACCGGCCGCGTCGCGCTCCGCCGCAGTGGCGGCGCCTTCGTCCGCCCCGGTCTCTGCCTCGCCCTCGGCCGAGGCCGACGCCGACGCCCCGGCCTCCGCCTCCGCGGCGCGCACCGCGCGTTCCGCGAGGGCCACCACCGGGTCGGTGTTCTTGGGGCGGCCGGGAAGCTCGTTGGAGTTGGCCTCGGCGTCGGCGCCGGGGAGGGAGAAGGTCTGGGTCGTGGACGAGGCGGCGGACGCCGGCGGTCCGGCCGCGGGCGTGGGGTCGGCCATGAGGGTGGCCGGCAGCACCACGACGGCGGCGACTCCGCCCTGCTTCTGGTCGCGCAGCTGGACGCGGACGCCGTGGCGGTGGGCGAGGCGGGCGACGACGTACAGGCCGAGCCCGAGGCCGTCCTCGGCTTCCTGGTCGTACGGCGTGTTCGGGTCGAAGTCGGCGAGGCGGGCGTTGAGCCGGGTGAGGCGGTCGTCGGTCATGCCGATGCCCTCGTCCTGGACGGAGAGCATCACCTCGCCGCTCTCCAGCAGCCAGCCGGAGACCTCGACGGGCAGGTCGGGCGGGGAGAACGCGGTGGCGTTCTCCATGAGTTCGGCGAGCAGGTGGGAGAGGTCGTCGGCGGCGAAGCCGGCGACGTGCGCGTGCGGCGGCAGCGCGGCGATCCGCACCCGCTCGTAGCGCTCGATCTCGCTGACGGCGGCGCGGACGACGTCGACGAGCGGTACGGGACCCGCGTGCTGCTGGACGTGTTCGGTGCCGGCGAGGACGAGGAGGTTCTCGCTGTGCCGGCGCATGACCGTGGCGAAGTGGTCGAGCTTGAACAGCGTGGCGAGCCGCTCCGGGTCCTGCTCGCGTTCCTCCAGCGTCTCGATGACCGCGAGCTGACGCTCGACCAGGCCGAGGGTGCGCAGCGCGAGGTTGACGAAGGTGGAGCCGATGCTGCCGCGCAGCCGCTGGAGCTGGGCGGCGGACTCGGCGAGTTCGGCGCGGAGTTCCTCGCGGGCGTCGGCCATCTTCTGCCGCTGGCCGACCAGATGTTTGCGGTCGGTCTCCAGGGTGGCGATGCGTTCGGCGAGCCCGGCGGCGTGCTCGTGGAGGGCGTTGACGGAGCGGACGACCTGGGCGAACTCGTCGTTGCGGCCGGTGAAGCGCACCGGTTCCTCGGTGGTGGGGTCCTCGGCCTCGGCGAGGCGGGCCGAGCCGAGCCGCAGCACGGCGAGGGGGCGGGTGAGGCTGCGGGCCATGGCGGTGGCGATACCGACGGCCAGCAGCATCAGCGCGCCCAGGATCGCGATGTGGATCTCCAGCGCGGTGACGTCGTCGTCGCGCAGCGACTCCAGTTCCTTGACACGGCGGTCGTAGAGGGCGGCCTCGGCGCCGCGCATCAGGTCGACGCGGGTGGTGAGCGCGGTGTCGACCTTCTTGGCGCTGGTACCGAGTTCGTCCTCGTCGAGGGTGGGCTGGTCGGTGAGGGCGGCCAGGTACTTGTCCGCGGTTCCCACCTCGGGGCCGGTGACGGTGGAGTCGTACGCGGAGACGGCGGGGTCCGGACCGTTCTCGTGGAAGTCGGCGAGCGCCGCGTCGGAGCGCAGCCGGGCCTCCTGGGCGGCGGCGGTGAGCGCGCCGCGTGCCTTGGTGCCGGCCTCGGAGGAGCTGGTGACCTCCTCGGGCAGACCGGTGATCGGGTCGATCACGGTCTCGGTGCGGGTCGGCACGTTGAGCGCGGCGACGAGCAGCCCGCGGGCGGCGGCGGCCTGCTGGACGGCGGTGTCGAGGGCGGCGAGGGCGTGGGCGCCGGCGCCGGCCCGGTCGGGGGTGCGTTCGGCGAGCTGTTCGGCGAGGCGGTGCAGCTCGGTGATGGTGGCGGTGTAGGCGCGGTGCGCTTCGAGGGCGCCGTCCTTGCCGGTGAGGGCGGCGCGGCGGACGGCGGCGATGCCGTCGAGGTCCTCGCGGAGCGCGGCCGGCAGGTCGGTGTCGGCGCGCAGTTCCTCGATCTGGCGGTCGACGCGGGCGCTGCGCTGCTCGTCGGGTGTCTTGGCGCGGGGCCGGCCGGCGGCGACGTACGAGGTGACGTCGTCGCGTTCGTCGGCGAGGGCGTGGGCCAGCACGAGCGCTTCCTGGGTGCGCTCGGCCAGCGTGACGAGGTCCTGAGTGTCCTTCAGCCGGCCGGAGGCGGCCAGCACGGAGGGCGCGCCGGCGCCCGCGATGGCGGCGGCCACCACGGCGACGGCGACGATCAGCCGGCTGCGCACATGGGTGGGGCGGCCCTTGCCGACGGGTGGGCGCTGCGCGCCCCCCTCGGAGGCCGACTGCTTGCCTGTGCGCCGAGGCCGCGTCTTCTGCACCGGTGCTCGCATTCCTGACTCGTGTACCCATGGACCCAGGTGACGCACTGTCAGCCTCTGTGCACCCCTGGTACGGTTTCCGACCCTCCCAGTGCCGGTGTGCACTGGTCGCGCATCACCTGACCCGCCACCCGAAGGAGTGAACATCGGAGGGGAGTTGGCGGGCAAGTTGCCGCGTGGCGCGCAGCGGCCCTGTGCGGCGGGCCGGTTGGACGTCTGCGGCGGGCTTTGGCAATATTCGCCGCCACGCCTTCCCGGACCGCTCCCGATCCGCCGGATTTGCCGTCAAATCCGGCGCCCCGCATGCACGGGTGCGAGGGTGACGGGATGTTTGCCAGCCGTTCGCGGAGGGTGTGAAGGGGTCGTGCAGACTGACCGGATGCGTACGGAACTCGTCTCGGAGCCCGGTGATCCCCGCCGCGCCAACGAGGACTTCGCGAGCGTCGGACTGCCCGCTTCAGGACAGGGTGGATCACTGGTCGTCCTGGACGGGGTGACGCCGCCGCGGGGCGATACGGGGTGTCTGCATTCGGTCCCCTGGTTCACGGCCCGGCTCGGTGGCGCGTTGACCGAACTGACCTGTTCGCTCCCGGAAGTTCCCCTCTCCGAGGTGCTCGCCCGGGCCATCTCGCGTACCGCGAAGGTTCACTCGTCAATCTGTGACCTTTCTCACCCGCGCACTCCTCAGGCCACGGTGGTGGTCGCGCGCTGGTCGGCGGAGTCGGTGGAGTATCTGGTGCTGTCCGACTCGGTGCTGCTGCTGGAGTCCCCGGGCGGGACGGTCACGCCGGTGGTGGACGACCGTCTCGCCCGGCTGCCGCGCTCCGCGCTGGTGAGCGACGCGGTGATCGACGCGACGCTGCGCAACCGGGAGGGCGGGTTCTTCACGGCGGCGGCCGATCCGTCGGTGGCGGCCCGCGCGGTGACGGGGGCGGTGCCGCGTGCCGGGGTGCGGGCGCTGGCGGCGCTGACGGACGGGGCGGGCCGGTGGGTGGAGCGGTTCGGTGAGGGCGACTGGGCGGACTGCCTGCGGCTGATCGCGAAGGAGGGCGGCCGGGCTCTGGTGGACCGGGTGCGGGAGCTGGAGCGGGCGGACGCGGCGGGCGGGCGGCCGGTGCTGGGCCGCAGCAAGACGCACGACGACGCGACGGTGGTGTACGCGGAGCTGTGAGGAGCCGCCGCTGGGCCGGGGGAGGGGCTGCTCCGGGAGGCGCGGCGGGGGGCAGCGGAGTGGCCGGCGGAGCGGCTCGATCGGAGCGTTGTTCTCGTACGACACCCCGCAATGCCGCTTGGAAGCGCTCTCTTCGGTGGTTTCGCTCCACTCACCGTGTGGCCCGGGGTCCCGCGGGGACCCCCGTCGGCCCGCCCGAGGGGCCACGGCGGGTCAGCGCTGCTCCATGCCCCGGTTCAACTGGCTCAGCAGGCGGGCCAGTTCCGCCACCTCCCGCCGGTCCCAGTGGGACAGCTGGGTCACGTACCGCGCCCTGCGGGCGTCCCGGACGCGGCTGACGCGGCGGTGGCCCTCCTCCGTGAGGTGGACCAGCCAGGCCCGGCCGTCCGCCGGGTCGGGTTCGCGGGCCACGAGGCCCAGCTCCTCCAGGGCGCGCAGCTGGCGGGACATGGTGGCCTTGCCGACGCCGATGTAGGCCGCCAGGTCGGTGGCCCGCTGGCCGCCGCACTCGTCCAGGCGTACGAGCAGGCCGTACGCCGCGGACTCCAGGTCGGGATGGACCTCGCGGGCCATCTCGCCCTGGTTGGCCCGGGCCCTGCGCAGGAACAGCGTCAACTCGCGTTCCAGAGCCAGGAACTCCTGGTCCACACCACTCGGCGGCACCGGGCGTTCGCCCTGCCGTCCGCCGCCGCTCGTGTCCTCGTGCACGTCAGTCCCCTGATCCGGTTTCCCGTTCCTGAAAGTTTCCTTCGGCCGCCGCCGTCTTCGCAGCTCTGCCAGTATTTCGCAGGGCTAGACCAACGGCGGCTCCCAGTCCCCCTTCCGCCGCCGGGTCTACGTGCGTAGCTTCTTGAACAGGAAAGTGAATGACATGCCCACGCCAGCGGCGCCGTGGGCGGTGCAGCACGTCGTCCAGCGTTTCCCCCACCGACGCTTCCGGAGGCACGCATGCCCGTGCGCAGACCCGGCACTTCTCTCCTCCCTCTCCCCCACACCCGCGCCCGACTCGCCCTCGCGGCGGTCGCGGCCCTGCTCGCGGCCCTCTCCCTCGCCCTGCCGGCCCGGGCCGCCGGCACCCCGGCCCGCGGCTCCGCGTACATGGGCATGGGCGTCCTGGCGCACGACGGCCAGGCCGGCACCCCCGTACCCGGCGACGCCACCCAGACCGAGGGCGTCGACGTCTCCAGCCACCAGGGCAACGTCGCCTGGTCCACGCTGTGGGGCAGCGGCGTGAAATGGGCCTATGTGAAGGCCACGGAAGGCACGTACTACACGAACCCGTACTTCGCCCAGCAGTACAACGGCTCGTACAACGTGGGCATGATCCGCGGCGCCTACCACTTCGCCACCCCCGACACCACCAGCGGCGCCACTCAGGCCAACTACTTCGTGGACCACGGCGGCGGCTGGTCCCGCGACGGCAAGACACTGCCGGGCGCGCTCGACATCGAGTGGAACCCGTACGGCGCCTCCTGCTACGGCAAGTCGCAGAGCGCGATGGTCACCTGGATCCGGGACTTCCTGAACCAGTACAGGGCGCGCACCGGCCGTGACGCCGTGATCTACACGGCGACGAGCTGGTGGAAGGAGTGCACCGGCAACTACAGCGGCTTCGGCTCCACCAACCCGCTGTGGGTCGCCCGCTACGCCTCCTCGGTCGGGGAGCTGCCGGCCGGCTGGTCGTACTACACGATGTGGCAGTACACGTCGTCCGGGCCGACGGTCGGCGACCACGACAAGTTCAACGGGGCGTACGACCGCGTCCAGGCGCTCGCCCTGGGCTGACGCCCCCGGCGCCGGGGAACCGTACGGCCGCGGTGGTACGACAGCCGCGGCCGTACGGCGGCGGGGCCCCGTCGGCCGTACGGCGGCGGGGCCCCGTCGGCCGTACGGCGGGCGGGGCCCTCCGGGG
>NZ_JALLGL010000360.1 GCF_023072675.1 Streptomyces sp. XM83C | reverse complement strand
TCCCGCACCCGCGCCGCCAGATACCAGACACCCGCCTTCAGCACGAGCCCGTACGGCTCCAGTTCCCGCTCCACCACCCGCTCCCCGCGCCGGTAGCGGGCGGTGACGCACCGGTCGTCCCACACCGCCTCGGCGACGGACGGCAGCAACTCGGGTGTCCTCGGTTCCTGGAACCAGTTCGGCGCGTCCAGATGGAACCGCTGGGCCGCCGTGCGCGGCGCGTCCCGCAGCGACGGCAGGAGCGCCGCCGCCACCTTCAGCCGGGCCGCCGACGCGGCGTCCTCCAGCCCCATGTCCCGCAGCGCCCCCGGCACCCCGCTCAGGAACAGCGCCTCCGCCTCCCCGCGGTGCAGCCCCGTCAACCGGGTGCGGTAGCCGCCGATCAGCCGATAGCCGCCGGCCCGCCCCCGGTCGGCGTAGACCGGCACCCCCGCCTCCGACAGGGCCTGCGCGTCCCGGACGACCGTGCGCTCCGACACCTCCAGCTCCCGCGCCAGTTCGGAGGCGGTCATCGAGGGCCGGGACTGGAGCAGCAGCACCATCTTGATCAGCCGGGCGGCACGCATGGCCCCATCATGCAGCAGGAGGCCCCCGCCGAAGCGGGGACCTCCCGGATGCGAGGACCGGCCGGGACTACAGGCCGTACTTCTCCCGGGCCTCCTTGACCGCGGTGGCCTTCACCTCGCCGCGGCGGGCGAGCTGGGCCAGCGCCGCGACGACGATCGACTCGGCGTCGACACCGAAGTGGCGGCGGGCGGCCTCACGGGTGTCCGACAGACCGAAGCCGTCGGCGCCCAGCGAGGACCAGTCCTGCTCGACCCACTGCGCGATCTGGTCCGGCACCTGGCGCATGTAGTCGGAGACCGCCAGCACCGGGCCCTCGGCGCCCTGCAACGCCTGACGCACATACGGCACACGGTCCTCGCCGCGCAGCAGCGCCGCGTCGGCCTCCATCGCGTCCCGGCGCAGCTCGGTCCAGGACGTCGCGGACCACACGTCGGCGGCCACGCCCCACTCCTCGGCGAGCAGCTTCTGCGCGGTGAGCGCCCAGTGGATCGCCGTACCGGAGCCCAGCAGCTGGATGCGCGGGGCGTTCGCCGGGACGGTGACGCCTGCGGACTCGGCGGTGTTGAAGCGGTACAGGCCCTTGACGATGCCCTCGTCGATGCCGGGGCCCTGCGGCTTGGCGGGCTGCGGCAGCGGCTCGTTGTAGACCGTCAGGTAGTAGAAGACGTTCTGGTCCTCGCCCGGCTTCGCCTCGCCGTACATGCGGCGCAGACCCTCACGGACGATCACCGCGATCTCGTACGCGAACGCGGGGTCGTACGTCAGCGCAGCCGGGTTGGTCGCGGCGATGACGGGGGAGTGGCCGTCGGCGTGCTGAAGGCCCTCACCGGTCAGCGTGGTGCGGCCGGCGGTGGCGCCGACGAGGAAGCCGCGGCCGAGCTGGTCGCCGAGCTGCCACATCTGGTCGGCGGTGCGCTGCCAGCCGAACATCGAGTAGAAGATGTAGAACGGGATCATCGCCTCGCCGTGCGTCGCGTACGACGTCGAAGCGGCGATGAAGTCGGCCATCGAACCGGCCTCGGTGATCCCCTCGTTGAGGATCTGGCCGTTCTTGGCCTCCTTGTAGTACATCAGCTGGTCGCGGTCGACCGGCTCGTACGTCTGGCCCTTCGGCGAGTAGATGCCGAGCGACGGGAACAGCGACTCCATGCCGAAGGTGCGCGCCTCGTCGGGGACGATCGGCACCCAGCGCTTGCCGGTCTCCTTGTCGCGGACCAGGTCCTTGACCAGGCGGACGAAGGCCATGGTGGTGGCCACGTTCTGCGAGCCGGAGCCCTTGTCGAAGGCGGTGAACGCCTTCTCCGCCGGGGCGGGCAGCGCGGGCAGCGGGTGCGTGCGGCGGGCCGGGGCGGGACCGCCGAGGGCGGCGCGGCGCTCCTGGAGGTAGCGGACCTCGGGGGAGTCGGCGCCGGGGTGGCCGTAGGGGACCACGCCGTCGACGAAGTCGCTGTCCTTGATCGGCAGGCCGAGCCGGTCGCGCATCGCCTTGAACTCGTCCACCGTGAGCTTCTTCATCTGGTGGTTGGCGTTCTTCGAGGCGAAGCCCTCACCGAGGGTGTGGCCCTTGACGGTCTGCGCCAGGATCACGGTCGGCGCGCCCTTGAACTCGACGGCGGCCTTGTACGCGGCGTAGACCTTGCGGGGCTCGTGGCCGCCGCGCGAGAAGTGGAACAGGTCGAGGATCTTGTCGTCGCCGAGCAGCTTCGCCATCTCGGCGAGCGCCGGGTCCTTGCCGAAGAAGTCCTCGCGGATGTAGGCGGCGTCGCGGGTCTGGTACGTCTGGACCTGCGCGTCCGGTACCTCACGCAGACGGCGTACGAGCGCGCCCGTGGTGTCGAGGGCGAACAGCTCGTCCCAGGCGGAGCCCCACAGCGTCTTGATGACGTTCCAGCCGGCGCCGCGGAACTGGGCCTCCAGCTCCTGCACGATCTTGAAGTTGGCGCGGACCGGGCCGTCGAGGCGCTGCAGGTTGCAGTTGATGACGAAGGTCAGGTTGTCGAGCTGCTCGCGGGCGGCGAGCGCGAGGGCCGCGGTGGACTCCGGCTCGTCCATCTCGCCGTCGCCGAGGAACGCCCACACGTGGGAGGCGGAGACGTCCTTGATGCCGCGGTTGGTCAGATAGCGGTTGAAGCGCGCCTGGTAGATCGCCGACAGGGGGCCGAGGCCCATGGAGACGGTGGGGAACTCCCACAGCCAGGGCAGGCGGCGCGGGTGCGGGTAGGACGGCAGGCCGTCGCCGCCGGCCTCCTGGCGGAAGTTGTCAAGGTGCTTCTCGGTGAGACGCCCGTCGAGGAAGGCGCGGGCGTAGATGCCGGGGGAGGCGTGGCCCTGGATGTACAGCTGGTCGCCGGAGCCGTCGGCCTCCTTGCCCTTGAAGAAGTGGTTGAAGCCGGTCTCGTACAGCCAGGCCGCGGAGGCGAAGGTGGCGATGTGGCCGCCGACGCCGTACTTGCTGCCGCGGGTCACCATCGCGGCCGCGTTCCAGCGGTTCCACGCGGTGATACGGGCCTCCATCTCCGGGTCACCGGGCACCTCGGGCTCGGCGGCGGTCGGGATGGTGTTGACGTAGTCCGTCTCCAGGAGCTTCGGCAGCGCGATGCCGGCGCCCTCGGCGCGCTCCAGCGTGCGGCGCATCAGGTACGCGGCACGGTGCGGCCCGGCCGCCTCGGCGACGGCGTCCAGCGAGGCCTGCCATTCGGCGGTCTCCTCGGGGTCGCGGTCCGGGAGCTGGTCGAGCTCGCTCGGCTGGATGGCGTTGGCGTTGGGGTCGGTCATGTCGCCGCCTTCCTCAGTCGAAGGGGGTTCCCTCACAGGCAAGGGTTCGGGGGTGCCCTAGGTCTTTGGCAGGACAGGGCGCGGGCTTCGGTAGAAGTCCGTCGGCGACTGTAACTCGCTGATCGATGATCGATCAAAGGGTTGAGGGGCAAAACCTCTCGATCCCGAGAAAGTCGGCACGGGGTGCCTCGCACGGAGACACCCCGTGCCGCATTTTCGAACGGTTTTCGCAGGTGAGAGCACGTCTGAGCGAACGCCCGCTCAGGGCGCCGAGGGGCCTCGGGAGCCCTCCGGATCAGCTCTCGTGACGCGGCGCACACCCCAGCACATGCGCCTTCACCAGCTCCGCGATGCGCGGGTCGTGCCGCTTGAACGCGGCCACCAGCTCCTCGTGCTCCTCCGCGTACGACTGCTGCACCGTGCCCAGCCAGCGGATCGACAGCGCCGTGAACACCTCGATGCCCAGGCCCTCCCAGGTGTGCAGCAGCACCGAGTTGCCGGCCGCGCGCACCAGCTCCCGGTGGAACGCCACCGTGTGCCGCACCTGCGCGGTGCCGTCGGAGTTGCGGTCGGCCTCGTACAGCGCCGCCACATGCGGCTCCAGCGCCGAGCAGTCCACCGCCAGCGACTCCGCCGCCAGCTCGGCCGCGATCGCCTCCAGACCGGCCCGGACCGGGTAGCTCTCCTCCAGGTCGGCGGCGGTCAGATTCCGCACCCGCACACCCTTGTTGGGCGCGGACTCGATCAGCCGCAGCGACTCCAGCTCACGCAGCGCCTCACGTACCGGCGTCTGGCTGACCTCCAGCTCGGTGGCGATACGCCGCTCCACGATCCGCTCGCCCGGCTGCCAGCGCCCGCTGATGATCCCTTCCAGGATGTGCTCGCGGATCTGTTCCCGCAGCGAGTGGATGACGGGCGCGGTCATGAGGGCTCCTTAGGGAGGGGCCACGGCCCCCTGGGGCGTTCGACGTTTAGACAATAAGGCCGCGAGCCCGCTCGAGAGAGGCGCGCGGGGGCGCTTTCGCGCAGGTGAGACGAGACTTACACACGCCGTCCTCGGCGGAGGCACTGCCGCACGGCCGCAGCGTGGCCGGTGTCACAGCGGCCGAATTCTGTGTCCGTCGAACTGGGCTTTGAACAGCGTGCTGGTCGGATGCAGAGCGAAACGGGGGAGCGGTGGCTCAGCAGAAGGATCCGGCAGCCAGGAGGGACGATCCGACCCGACCGGCCGATGACCTCGGCAGAATGCAGGAACACCTCACGTGGCCAGTCCGCCGCATGGACCGGATCGTCGACGAGATCGAGCAGGGCCGGCAGGGGCCGGCCGCCACCGAGCAGCGCACGTTGCATCGCTCGGTCCGCCCGCCTCTCTCAGCACATGGCGGAGCCCCCGCCCCGGACGTGGTGTCCGGGGCGGGGGCTCCGCGCATGGTGAGCCCGGTGCGGGTCAGAGACCCAGTTCGACCTCGAACTCGCCGGCCTCGAGGATCGCCTTGACCGCCGTCAGGTAGCGGGCCGCGTCGGCGCCGTCGACCAGGCGGTGGTCGTAGGAGAGGGTCAGGTAGGTCATGTCGCGGACGCCGATGACCGTGCCCTCCTCCGTCTCGATGACGGCCGGGCGCTTGACCGTGGCGCCGATGCCGAGGATCGCGACCTGGCCCGGCGGCACGATGATCGTGTCGAAGAGCGCACCGCGCGAACCGGTGTTGGAGATGGTGAAGGTCGCGCCGGACAGCTCGTCCGGGGTGATCTTGTTGCCGCGGACCTTGCCGGCCAGCTCCGCCGTGGCCTTGGCGATACCGGCGATGTTCAGGTCGCCGGCGTTCTTGATGACCGGGGTCATCAGGCCCTTCTCGGAGTCCACCGCGATACCGATGTTCTCGGTGTCGAAGTAGGTGATCGTGCCCTCGGCCTCGTTGATCTTGGCGTTGATGACCGGGTGGGCCTTCAGCGCCTGCGCGGCGGCCTTGACGAAGAACGGCATCGGGGAGAGCTTGACGCCCTCACGCGCCGCGAACGCGTCCTTGGCCTGCGCACGCAGCCGCATCAGGCGGGTGACGTCGACCTCGACGACCGACGACAGCTGCGCCTGCTCGTGCAGCGCCTTGACCATGTTGTCGCCGATGACCTTGCGGATCCGCGGCATCTTCACGGTCTGGCCGCGCAGCGGGGACACCTCCAGCACGGGGGCGGCCTTGCGGGCGGCCGGGGCAGCGGCGGCGGCCGGAGCCGGGGCAGCGGCTGCGGCCTTCGCGGCCTCGGCGGCGGCGATCACGTCCTGCTTGCGGATACGGCCGCCGACGCCGGTGCCCTTGACGGTGGCCAGGTCGACGCCGTTCTCGGCGGCGAGCTTGCGCACCAGCGGGGTGACGTAGGCGCCCTCGCCCACCGACGGAGCGGCGGCGGGAGCGGCCGGAGCCGGGGCGGCCGGGGCCGGAGCGGGAGCGGGCCCCGGCCCAGCC
>NZ_JALLGL010000035.1 GCF_023072675.1 Streptomyces sp. XM83C | reverse complement strand
TACGGCATCCGCACAGGCCGGAAGGGGGGACCTGCGGGACGCCGGGCATGCTGTCCGGCCGACCGGCTGACCGGGAACCGGCGCACGACGGCACCCCGTTCGGCGGCCGGGGCGGGGCCCGCCCCGGCCGCTGCCGGCCGAACACCGCTCCTGCGTCCCGGACGCCACCCTAGGATCGGGCCATGACCGCCGTACTGTTCGATTTCTCAGGGACGTTGTTCCGCATCGAGTCCACCGAGAGCTGGCTGCGGGCCGTCCTCGACGAGGCCGCGATCACCCTGCCCGAGCCCGAGCTGGCGGCGAAGGCACGGGAGCTTGCGGTCACCGGGGCACAGCCCGGCGGGCCGTACCCGCAGCGGGTGCCGGACGAGCTGGCGGAGGTGTGGCGCACCCGGGACCGCAGCGCCGAGCTGCACCGCGCCGCGTACACCGGGCTGTCCCGTCAGGTGGAGCTGCCCGACCCTGCCCTGCACGACGCCCTGTACGACCGCCACCGGAAGCCGGCCGCCTGGGCGCCGTACCCGGACGCGGCCGAGGTGCTGGCCGCGCTGCGCGAGCGCGGGGTCCGTGTCGGTGTGGTGAGCAACATCGGGTGGGACCTGCGGCCGGTCTTCCGTGAGCACGGGCTGGACGCGTATGTGGACACGTACGTCCTGTCGTACGAGCACGGTGTGCAGAAGCCGGACCCTCGGCTGTTCGAGGTGGCCTGCTCGGCCCTGGGCAGCGCGCCGCGGGAGACGCTCATGGTCGGTGACGAGCCGCGCGCGGACGGCGGGGCAGAGGCGCTGGGCTGCGCGGTGCATTTCGTCGAGCATCTGCCGGTGGCCGAGCGCCCGGACGGGCTGCGGCCCGTACTGGGGCTGGTGAGCTGACCCGCGCCGGCGCAGACCCGCAGGCCGGGGACTCCCGGCCGGAGACCGGCGCCGCACCCCGCGCACACCCGGCCCCTCGTCGCCTGAGGCGACCATCGGTGGAAGAGGGGTCCGTCTCGGACGATCCCCCGTGTCGCCCGAGACGGACGGCAGCACGACCGGCCCGGGACAGGGTCGGTCGAGCACTGCGCTGAGTATAGTTGGCTGGCAGCCAGTCAACGCAGGAGTTACAGGATGTCCCCGCGCAGCGCCTCGGTCAATGAAGAATTGCGGCGGCGTTCCCGGGAACGGCTGCTCCAGGCGGCGGTCGAGCTGGTCGGCGAGCGCGGCTACGAGGCCACGACGCTCAGCGACATCGCCGACCGGGCCGGCTCGGCACGAGGTCTGGTGTCGTACTACTTCCCGGGGAAGCGGCAGCTCGTGCAGTCGGCGGTGCACCGGCTGATGCATCGCACGCTGGAGGAGGCGCTGGAGCGCGAGCCGCGCACCGAGGACGGGCGGGAGCGGATGGCGCGGGCCATCGACGCGATCCTGGGGCTGGCCCGGGACCGGACGGTGCTGATGCGCCAGCACATGGCGGGGCTGCTGCAGGCGGAGGGTTTCGTGCAGTGCCCCGAGCAGAAGCGGCTGGCGGAGCTGTTGCGGGACACGTGCGCGCGGCACGGCTCGAAGGACATCGACGCCGACTATCCGATGCTGCGGTCGCTGCTCATGGGCGCCGTCTTCGCGATGGTGCTGCCGAACGTGCCGATGTCGCTGACCGCGATGCGGGCCGAGCTGTTCCGGCGCTACCGGCTGGACTGGGAGCTGGGGCTCCCGCCGGAGACCGTCGAGGCCTCCGGCGGGGTGTGCGGGTCGGATCTGTCGCGGTTCTTCGCGACCGGCCGGGAGAGCGGCGGTCAGCCGAAGTAGTCCGGCTGTGTCTGGACGTTCAGCTCGCGCAGATGGATCCGACGCGCCGGGTCCGTGCGCCGGTCGGTGAGCTTCAGGACGTCCAGGCCCTTGGCGATGTCGTTCGAGTAGATGAGGCCGTTGTACCAGTACGCCGACCAGGAGCCGCCGACCGTGATCGCGTCGGTGGTCAGCGGGCCGCGCTCGAAGTACGCGATCTCCTTCGGGTGCGCGGAGTCGGTGAACTCCCAGACGGAGACACCGCCCTGGTACCAGGCCTGGACCATGATGTCGCGGCCGGGCACCGGGATCAGCGAGCCGTTGTGGGCGACGCAGTTCTCGGTGGCGGCCTGGTGGCGGGGAATCTTGTAGTAGCCGCGGAAGACGAGCTTGCGGTGGTCGCCCTTGCCGACGATGTCGTAGATCCCGTCGGCTCCCTTGTCGGGGCCGGTCGCCGCGTTGCAGGTGGCGCCGACGCCGCCGCCCAGCTCGTCGGTGAACACGACCTTCTTCGCGTTGCGGTTGAAGGTGGCCGAGTGCCAGAAGGCGAAGTTGACGTTGTCCTGGACGCGGTCGATCACCTTGGGGTGCTCGGGGTCCTTGATGGAGAACAGGATGCCGTCGCCCATGCAGGCGCCCGCGGCCAGGTTCTCGTCGGGCAGGACGGTGATGTCGTGGCAGCCGGTGGTCTTGGAGACGCCCGGGTTGGTGGGGGCGCCGGGGTTGCCGCCGCCGTCCGGCCCGTCACCGGGGAAGAGCACCGGGAAGTTGACCACGGCCGCCTTCTGCGGGGCCTTGCGGGGCACCTTGACGACCGAGATGCCGTCGTGCGGCGGCCGGCAGTCGGGGTAGGCCGCGTTCGGTGAGTACGAGGAGACGTAGATGTAGACGGTGTCCCGCTTCGGCACCAGCGTGTGGGTGTGCGAGCCGCAGGCGGTCTCGACGGCGGCGACGTACCGGGGGTTCCTCTTGTCGCTGATGTCGAAGATCTTCATGCCCTCCCAGGACGACTTCTCCGTCGCCGGCTGGGTGGTGCTGTTGCAACTGGCGTCGCTGCGGGAGGAGTCCGTGGACAGGAACAGCAGGTTCCCGGAGACGGACACGTCGTTCTGCGAGCCGGGGCACAGCACCTGCGCGACCGTCTTCGGCTTCTCGGGGTTGCCGATGTCGAAGATGCGGAAGCCGTCGTAGTTGCCGGCGTACACGTACCGCCCCTGGAACGCCAGGTCCGAATTGGTGCCGGGCAGGGCGTCCTTGGGGACGTTGGCGAGGGGGGTGAGGTTGGGGGTGTGGACGATCTGGTCCTGCCCGGGGATCTCGCCGTCGGCGACGGCGGCGCGCACCTCGGCCCGTATGCGCTCGGAGACCTGGCCGTCCGCGGACGGCCGGTCACCGGGGTCGGGGACGGCCGTCGCGGGCGAGGCCGCCAGCAGGGCCGCCAGGAGCCCGGCGGCCGCGGCGGCGGCCCCCAGGCGTCTGCGCCGTGTTCGGGGGTCGTTCAAGGGCTCGTTCAACAGGGTCACTGTTTTCCTCCCTTGTGCCGTTCACGGGGAACGGAGCACGGACGCCTGAAGTATCCCGCTTATCATGGACACACCAAAACAGTGCTTTGCGCCCGTCGTTCCGGCGTCAGGAGAAAACCGTGCTCTTCCGCCGCGTCTCCCAGGCACCGCCCGCACTCGCCGTACTGCTGCTCACCGCCGCGGCCCTGGCCGGCTGCGACTCCGCTCCCGGCCCCTCCGAGGGGCCTTCGGTGATCGTCCCCGGCAACCCGGGCGAGCCGAACCGGACCCTGTCCGCGCGGGACGCCGCCGCGCAGCGCAAGGAGGACGACACCCCCAACAGCGCGGACGTGCGGTACGCGCAGATGATGATCGAACACCACGAGCAGGCACTGCGGATGACCCGGCTCGCCCCGGAACGCGCCGGCTCGGAGGCGGTACGGCGGCTCGCGGAGCGCATCTCGGCGGCCCAGCGGCCGGAGATCGACGCGATGAGAAGCTGGCTGAAATCCAACGGCAAGAGCGCGACGGCCGGCCCGCACGACCTTCACTCCATGCCGGGGATGGCCACCGAGGCCCAACTGGCGCGACTGGGCGCGGCGAAGGGCGCGGCTTTCGACGCGCTGTTCCTCAGCCTGATGATCACCCATCACTCGGGCGCGATCGACATGGCGGCGGAGGTGAAGGCACAGGGGAACAGCATCGCCGTGGAGGAGATGGCCGACGACGTGATCGCCCAGCAGACCGCCGAGATCACGCGGATGCGGCAGATGCAGTGACGGGGCCGGGCGCCAGTGAGGGCCGGGTACGCCGGGGACGGCCGGGTACGCCGGGGAGCAGCCGGGGCTCCGAGCGACGGCCGGGGCACCGGGACCGGTCGGGTACGCCGGGAACCGGCCGGGGTGCGGGTGCCGGGTCGGCCCGCGGACGGCGGGAGGCGTGATCAGCGCCGCGCGTGACGGGGCGTCAGATAGCCGGCGTCACGGGCCTGGGCGATGAGGCGCAGGGACTTGCGGCGACTGTGACCGGTCGCGCACATCACGGCCAGGACGGGATCGACGCCTTCCTCCTGGGCCGCCAGGTACTCCTCGGCGATCAGCCGGCGGCCCTCGATCCCGCGCGGCCACGCGGGCCGGGCACGCCGGGCGCCGACAGCCGCGCCGGGCGACGTGTCGTCGTACGCCTCCCACGGGTCGCACTCGGCCTCGGCGCAGGAATGATCATCGCCTTCGGGGCGGTACGCGTCATCGCCGCCCGCCGGGGCGTCGCCGCTGTCACTCCACGACCCGGCGGGCAGGCCGAACGACAGCGTGACGTCGGGCGCCCGCCCGTCGCCGTCGGGGTCCTCGCCGCCGGGGAGGCCGGCCTGCCCCCCGGCAGCGGGGGCCTTCACCGGGTCGGGGGCGGGCACTCCGCACGCCTCGAACAGCGGCTCCTCGATCCAGTCCGCGAGCACGGTCAGGTCGACCAGCGACAGCGGAGGCGTGGCGCGGACGTCCTCCAGCCGGACGCAGCCGCCGGACATCACCGCGAGGGCGTCGACCCGGGCGCCGTCGCGGAACGCCAGCCGGACCTGGAACCACGAGGTGGCGCCGCCCTCCTCCTGCACTTCCCAGGCCGGCCAGACGGACACCGTGCCGTCCGTACCGGACCGATCAGAAAGATTAAGAAAGGATGCTTCTAGCACATACGCAACGTAACCGCATGATCACATTCCATACGAACGGACACGCACGCACCGATCGCGCCGAGCACCCTGACAGCGCAGCGGACACGTACGCCGGGCCCCCGCAGTCAGTCGCCGAGGCGGACAGCCTGGCGTGCGGCGGCGTCCAGCAGGGCGTCGAGCAGCCCCGGGAACAGAGCGTCCAGGTCGTCGCGGCGCAGCCCGTTCATCTTCGCCGTACCGCGGTAGACCTGCCGGATCACCCCGGACTCGCGCAGCACCCGAAAGTGGTGCGTGGAGGTCGATTTGGCGACGGGAAGGTCGAAGTGCGAGCAGGACAGCTCGCCCTCGGCCTCCGCGAGATCGGTCACGATGCGCAGACGCATCGGGTCGGACAGCGCGTGCAGCACCGGCTCCAGCCGGATCTCCTCGCGCGCCGGATGCGGCAGGGCCCGGCGGTCGGCGGCGGTGTCGGTGGCGGTCACGGCACGGCTCCCCTTCGTCTGAGGACTTCATTGTACGAAGACCTTCGCAGTTAGACACTCACCGTACTACGATGGTTATCGTACGAGTCGATGTCATCGGTCCCCAGACGAACGGAGTCCGCCGTGAGCGCGCTCTTCGAGCCCATCACCCTGCGCGACCTGACCATCCCGAACCGCGTGTGGATGCCGCCGATGTGCCAGTATTCGGCGGCACCTGACGGGCCGTCGGCGGGTGCGCCGGGCGACTGGCACTTCGCGCACTACGCGGCACGTGCGACCGGCGGGACCGGCCTGATCGTCGTCGAGGCCACGGCCGTCTCCCCGGAGGGGCGCATCTCCCCGTACGACCTGGGCCTGTGGAACGACACGCAGGTGGAGGCCTTCCGCCGCATCACCCGCTTTCTCTCCGAGCAGGGCACGGTCCCCGCGGTGCAGCTCGCCCACGCCGGCCGCAAGGCGTCCACCGACCGTCCCTGGAAGGGCGGCGGGCCCGTCGGGCCGGATGCGCACGGCTGGCAGCCGGTGGCGCCCAGCCCGGTCCCGTTCGACGAGGGTCATCCGGTGCCCGCCGAACTGACGGTCGATCAGATCCGGTCCGTCGTCGGGCAGTTCGCGGACGCGGCCCGTCGGGCTCTGGCCGCCGGTTTCCAGGCGGTGGAGATCCACGGCGCCCACGGCTACCTCATCAACGAGTTCCTCTCCCCGCACACCAACCACCGCACCGACGCCTACGGCGGCCCTTACGAGAACCGCACCCGCCTCGCCCTGGAGGTCGTCGACGCTGTCCGCTCGGTGTGGCCCGACGACAAGCCGGTGTTCTTCCGGATCTCGGCGACGGACTGGCTGGAGGAGGGCGGCTGGACCACGGACGACACCGTGCGCCTCGCCCGCGACCTGCACGCCCACGGCGTGGACCTGATGGACGTCTCCACCGGCGGCCTCGTCCCCGGCGTGCACATCCCCGTCCGGCCCGGCTACCAGGTCCCGCACGCCGCCCGGGTGAAGGCCGAGAGCCCGCTGGCCGTCGCCGCCGTCGGCCTGATCACCGAGCCCGAGCAGGCCGCCAAGATCCTCGCCAACGAGGAGGCCGACGCCGTCCTCCTCGGCCGCGAGCTGCTGCGCAACCCGTCCTGGGCCCGGCAGGCCGCCGACCGCCTCGGCGGGACGGTTCGGCTGCCCCACCAGTACCTCCGCGCCGCCACGACCCGGCAGCGGCGCGGCGCCTGACCGGGGACGCGGGCGGAAGCGGGCGCGCGGCCGGAGCGCGGGGCAGGACGAGGCCGGGACAGGCCTGGCCAGGGGCGCCGGGTTGCGGGGCGGCCCCGGATCCGTGCCCGAGTCGACGCCCCCACGACGCCGGGCCGTACCGCGGACCGGCCGGGTCCGGCCCGCGCCCGCGCGATCCCGAACGTGCTTGCATCGCGCCCACCTCTCGCGATCAGCTACGCACCGTCACTCAGGCATGCCCTGATTGCGGGTCCGTCATCGAGACGGACCAGCGGTTCATCGTGTGGTGCACCGCCTGCGCCGGAACGTCGATCCTCCACCGAGGCCACGGTGCGTCTTCTGGACCGGCTGCTGGTCGCCGGCTCGGCCGTCACCGCGGTGCGACGCGAGGCCGATCCGGCGCGCCTGGGCGGGCGGCGCGGCGCCCGGCAGGCGCAGGACCGCGCCGGGGAACTGTGGGAGCGGCTCGCCGCGCACATGGCGTCCGCGCCCGGCCACGGATACGAGCGGCTGCGCCGCGTGGGCGCGCTGCGCGGCCACGGCATCGACTCCACCCGCCCGTCCGCCTGCACCGCGCCGGATTGCTCAGCGGCCCGTCGCTGCCGGCCGCCGTGACGGCCGACGCCGACCGCGACCGCCGTATCGCCTCCGAACCCGCCCCGGCGCGGGCCGAGTTGGCGCGGGGCATCGTGCGGGACGGGTGCGGCGGCTGAGCGACGGCCGGCGGGGACGGCCGGTCGGTGGACGGTCGGCCAGGGCCCTCTGGCCGTCGGTCATCGGTCATCGGTCATCGGTCATCGGTCGACGGTCGACCGCCGTCGGGCGGGCTCGCCGCCGGGCGGCAGGAGAACCCGCCGGACGCGGTCCGCTGCGGGCGGTCGTCCGTCGTCCGTCGTCCGTCTACGGTCGACCGCGTACCGTCCACCGCCGGCCGGCGGCGCTCATCGCATCGCTCAACCGGCCGTGCACGCCGACCCGTTGAGGGTGAACCCGGTCGGGGCGGAGCTGTTGCCGGTGTGCGTCGCCTGATAGCCGATCGTGACGTTAGCCCCGGGCGCGAGCGTGCCGTTGTACGAGGCGTTCACTGCCGTCACCGCGCCTGACGTGGGGCTGTACGTGGCGCCCCAGCCGCCCGTGATGGTCTGGCCGGCCGGCAGGGTGAAGCCGAGCTGCCATCCGGTCAGCGTCGACGTACCGGTGTTGGTGATGGTGATCGAGCCGGTAAGGCCGGTGTTCCAGGCGTTGGTCGTGGCCTGCACCCGGCAGGCGCCCGGCTGCGGGTCGGGGCCCGGCCCGGTGGAACCGTCCAGGCCGAAGAAGGTCAGGGCGCGGGAGGCCATGCCCCAGGTGTACAGGTTGTGGCCCACGCCCTGAAGGCTGATCGCCTCGACGGGGGCGCGGTCACCGGTGGCGCCGTAGCGAGTGCGGGTCCAGCCCGACTGCGGGCTGTCGGTGACAGCGGGCGTCTGGCTCACACCGAGGACGTTCGTCCACTGCTTGATCTCCTCCCCGAAGTTCGGGTAGCGCAGGGTGTCGTCCGCGGTGCCGTGCCAGAGCTGCATGCGCGGCCGGGGGCCGGTGTAGCCGGGGTAGGCGGCACGGACCAGGTCGCCCCACTGCTGCGGGGTGCGGATGACGGTGCCGCCGGAGCAGGCGCTGTTCCACTCGGAGCCGTCCGTGGTGGCGAAGCAGCCGAAGGGGACACCGGAGAAGGCGGCGCCCGCGGCGAAGACGTCCGGGTAGTCGCCGAGCAGGACGTTGGTCATCATCGCGCCGGACGAGATGCCGGTGGCGTAGATGCGGGAGGTGTCGGCGTCGTAGGTGCGCACCATCCAGTCGATCATCGACTTGATGCCGACGGGGTCGCTGCCGCCGCCGCGCCTGAGAGCCTGGGGCGAGGAGACGTCGAAGCACTTGCTGGCACGGGTGACCGACGGGTAGATCACGACGAAGCCGTGGCTGTCGGCCAGCGAGGCCCATTCGGTGCCGGAGTACATCGCCGGTCCGGAGCCCGTGCAGTAGTGCACGGCGACGACGACGGCCGGGTGTTCGGCGACGCCGGCGGGGACGTAGACGTACATCTGGAGGTTGCTGGGGTTCTCCCCGAAGCCGGTGACCTCGGTGAGGGTGGCGGCCGGTACGGCGTCGGCGCGGGCCGCCGCCGGGGGTGCGGTGAGCGTCAGTGCGGCGAGCAGCGGCACGAGGACCGCGACGAGGGCCGCCGACAGGGTGCGCAGCGGTCGTCTCCTGGTGGGGGGCACGGCTCGAGTCCCTTCTGATGCGCGCGGGATGAACGTCGTCCGGACCGCATGGTGACATGGACACGACCGCTATGGAAGCGCTCCCACGGCCCTTCTCGGCGCACCCTCCGGTGGCCGGAACCGTTCTGCGCGAGACGTTGAACAGAAAGCGCTTACCCTCTACGGTCTGTTCAGCGATGCGACCGCATCGGCCTCAGAAGAACTGCAATACAGCCAGGGAGCATCGCTCGGCATCCACGGAGATACATGCCGTCCATGTATGTGGATGACATCGACGGCGGCTCCGCCAAGGCCGCCGGCCCTGACCACCCCCGACCGGAAGAAGGCATCGGGACTTGACTTCCGCACCCCCACCGCCCGGACGCCGCCGCGCTCTGACCGGCGCACCCACCGCTCTCGCCTCGCGACCGCCATGATCATGGCCGAGGGCGCGCTGTCCCCCGCGAGCGCGGCCACCTGGCCCACCGCCAACGGCAGCCAGGCCGTCTCGTCGACCATCTCGCTGTCCGGCACCACGGACTACGGGATGAAGCGGCTGTACGGCAGCGGTGACCTGGGCAGCGGCAGCCAGGACGAGGACCAGGGCCCCATCCTGGAACTGGCGCCCGGCACCGTCCTGAAGAACGTCATCATCGGCTCCCCGGCCGCCGACGGCATCCACTGTCTGGGCAGCTGCACGTTGCAGAACGTCTGGTGGGAGGACGTCGGCGAGGACGCCGCCACCTTCCTCGGCTCCTCCTCGTCGAACGTCTGCACGGTCTCCGGCGGCGGCGCGAAGGAGGCCGGCGACAAGGTGTTCCGGTTCAACGGCGCCGGCACCCCTGAACGTGTCCGACTTCGCCGTGAAGAACTTCGGGACGTTCGTGCGCAGTTGCGGCAACTGCAAGACGCAGTACAAGCAGACGATCAACCTCAACACGATCGAGGCCACCCACAAAGGCAGCAGGCTCGTCGGCATCAACACCCACTACGGCGACAGCGCGACCCTGAAGGCCGTCACGATCGTCGGCGACAGCAGCAAGAAGATCGTCGCGTGCCAGAAGTACATCGGCAACAACACGGGCAAGGAGCCGACCACCGACGGCAGCGGCCCGGACGGCACGTACTGCACGTACTCCTCGTCCGACATCACCTGCAAGTGACCCGGCGGGGCGAGCCGCGAGCCGACCGGCGTGTGCCGCGCTGAACAGCGGCCGTACGCGGGGCGTTCACGCCTCCCCGTACGGCCGCTGCCGCATGACGGCGGCCATCTCGCGCTGGTAGGCGGCGTAGGCGGCGCGCAGTTCGCCGCCCGGCCAGCCGGCCGGCAGCAGGGGCGGGGGCAACACGGGGTCGGCGAGCAGATGGCGTACGACGGCGGCAAAGGCCGCGAGACGCACGGCGGGGGTGTCCGCGGCGGCCACATGGGCGAGCAGCCCGCGCGCGGTGGCCGACCAGGCGTCCAGGGGCCAGAGCGCTGCGGCCAGTTCGACGGCGGGCCGGTCGGGGCGGGCCGTGCAGGTCTCGGCGACGTCCGCGAGGTCGGCGGGGATCGCACGGTCCAGGTTGGCCGGGCGCAGCCACACCCCTTCCCGCAGTTCCGCGAGGCGCAGACCGGTCAGCCGGGTGCGCAGGTCGGCGCGTTCGGCCGGGCCGCGGCCGGTGGCGGTGACGACGACCATCTCCCAGTCGCCGTGCCACGCGCGCGTGCGGGGGGCGACGGCCTCGTCCTGGCGGCGCTGGCGGGCGAGGAGCCGGTCGCCGATGCGGTAGCCGGTGTCGGTGCGGTGCAGGTCCCCGGCGGCGGTCATACGGCTGAGCGCGGCGCGCAGGGTGGAGCCCTGGACGCCGAACGGCTCCACCGCGCGGGTCAGCTCCCGCAGCGGCAGCTCGGGCGGGTGCGTGCCGAGGAGCAGGCTCAGCACCACCGAGCGGGCGGACAGCGGGCGCAGCCGCAGCTCGCCGGCCGGTTCCTCGGAGACGTTCATGCGCATGGGGCCGACTGTACGGGCGGAGCGTCCCGGCCAGGCACACCCACCCTGTTGCACTATTGCTACAGCCGCAGAGGAAGTGCAACATGAGGGTATGACCTCGACTCTGGAACCCGTGCCGCACACGCGCGTGGAGCCGTACGCCACGCACGACGTCACCAACCAGCCGCCACCGCTCGCTCCCTACGACGCCTCCGAGGACACGGCCCTGCTGGAGGGGCTGCGCCGGGAGGGCGCCGGCTGGGCGGAGGACGGCATCCGCCGGCTCGGGCTGCGCGCCGGGAGCGCGGAGGCGCAGGAGTGGGGCGAGCTGGCCAACCGGCACGAGCCGGAGCTGCGCACCCACGACCGGTACGGCAACCGGGTCGACGAGGTCGACTTCCATCCGAGCTGGCACGAGCTGATGCGGACCGCGGTGGCCGAGGGCCTGGCCGGGGCGGCCTGGGCCGACGAACGGCCCGGCGCGCATGTGGCGCGCACGGCGGGCGGCCTGGTGTGGGGGCACACGGAGGCCGGGCACGGCTGCCCGACGTCGATGACGTACGCCGCCGTTCCCGCGCTGCGCCACCAGCCGGAGCTGGCGAAGGTGTACGAGCCGCTGCTGACGAGCCGCGAGTACGACCCGGGGCTGCGGGTGCCGACGCACAAGCGCGGTCTGCTCGCGGGCATGGGGATGACGGAGAAGCAGGGCGGCTCCGACGTACGGTCGAACACGACGGCGGCGACACCGACGGGCGAGCCGGGCGTGTACACGCTGCGCGGGCACAAGTGGTTCACGTCGGCGCCGATGTGTGATGTGTTCCTGGTGCTGGCGCAGGCACCGGGCGGGCTGTCGTGCTTCCTGGTGCCCAGGATCCTGCCGGACGGCACCCGCAACACGTTCCGCATCCAGCGGCTCAAGGACAAGCTGGGCAACCGGTCGAACGCGTCCAGCGAGCCGGAGTTCGACGGCACCGTCGCATGGCTGGTCGGGCCCGAGGGGCGGGGTGTGAAGACCATCATCGAGATGGTCAACTGCACGCGTCTGGACTGTGTGATGTCGTCGGCGACGCTGATGCGCAAGACGTTGGTGGAGGCCGGTCACCACGTCCGGCACCGCAGCGCGTTCGGCGCGCGGCTGATCGACCAGCCGCTGATGCGCAACGTCCTCGCCGATCTGGCGCTGGAGTCGGAGGCGGCGACGACGCTGACGCTGCGGCTGGCCGGGGCGGCCGACCGGGCGGTGCGCGGGGACGCCGGGGAGCGGGCGTTCCGGCGGATCGCGACGGCGGTCGGCAAGTACTGGGTGACGAAGCGGGGGCCGGCGTTCACGGCGGAGGCCCTGGAGTGCCTGGGCGGCAACGGTTACGTGGAGGAGTCGGGCATGCCCCGGCACTACCGTGAGGCGCCGCTGCTGTCGATCTGGGAGGGCTCCGGCAACGTCAACGCGCTGGATGTGCTGCGCGCTCTGGGGCGCGAGCCGGACGTGGCCGACGCGCTGTTCGGCGAACTCGCCCTCGCCGAGGGCGCGGACGCCCGGCTGGACGCCGCGGTGAGCCGGCTGAAGGGGGCGCTGGCCACGGCGTCGCAGACCGGGGCGCGGCGGCTCGTCGAGCAGATGGCCCTGACTCTGCAGGCCTCGCTGCTCGTCCGGCACGCCCCGCCCGCCGTCGCCGACGCCTTCTGCGCGACGCGGTTGGGCGGCGACTGGGGTCACGCGTTCGGCACCCTGCCGGACGGGGCGGACCTGGACGCGATCCTGGAACGGGCGCTGCCGGCTGGAGTGTGATCGACCGGCCCGGGCGCCGTCGGTGTCGTACGGCGTCATGCGGCGTCATGCGGCGGCGTACGGCTCGCGCCGTGGTCGCCCGCGCCGGGCCGTGCCCGCGCCCACCGGGACATCGCGTCGGGACGCCGCGCCGCCGTACGACGGCCGGGCCTCGGCCCGCCGAGCCACGGGGCGCCCTCCGAGCCCGCCGGACAAGGCCGAGCCCGTCGGCGTACGGCGCCCGTGCTCAGCCGGTCCGGCCGCGCCACAGCGGGTCGAAGCGGGCCCAGTGCAGGTCCCAGAGGTCCAGGCGTCGTTCCTCCAGGCGCCGGCGCACGGCACGGCCCGCCACGAGGGGCACGGCGGCGGCGCTGAGCCCGCCGAGGATGCCCGCCAGGGTGGACTGCAGGCGGGCCTGGGCGGCGTCGACGGGGCGGCCCACGAGCCGGCCGCGGTCGTCGGTCCACACGGTGACCTGTGTGCCGGCCCGGGTGCCGGGATCGACGCGGACCTCGCCCGTGCGCCGGGTGCCGTCCGGGGCGGTCCAGGCGACCTCGGCCCAGACCTGCTCGCCGGCGTCCTCCGGCCGGTCGTCCGCCCGGCCGGGCGCGGCCCCGGTGAGGCGGGCGGCGGCGGGCCGCCACTCGGCGCGCTCGCGGTCCAGGCTGTGTTCCACCGTGCGTGCGGTGGTCAGGCCGACCAGCAGCCCGGCGAGGACGCCGACCGTCCAGGAGGCGAGCACGACCCACGCCTCGACCTTGTCGGCGGGGCGCCTGAGCGGGTTCCGCCGCCAACGCCACAGCCACACCTTCGGTCCTCGGAACGCCATCGAAGGCTTCCTCCTCGTGAGCACGCGACCGTCCCTGGGTGCCCTCCCATACGGGCGGCGGGCCCCGGATGCTCATGCCACGTCCCGCGGGCCGGCCGCGACGTTTGCGCGACGGGCGGCGCACGACCGGGGCACCGACCCCGCCCCGTCGGCCGCAATCGCCGCCCTGACCTGCGGGGACGCCCGGCCCGGGGGTCGTTGTCAGTGGTCGGGTGCAGACTGGCCCGTGTCGAGGACGAAGACGTCCCGGCGACGAGGTCGGAGGTGATCGGCATGTCCGAGGTACTGCTCGCCGTGGGTACCCGGAAGGGCTTGTTCATCGGGCGCCGGCGGGACGGCACCTGGGAGTTCGACGACAGTCCCTGCTTCAACGCGCAGGCGGTGTACTCGGTGGCCGTCGACACCCGTGGCGGGCGTCCGCGGCTGCTGGCCGGCGGGGACAGTTCGCACTGGGGGCCGTCGGTGTTCCACTCCGACGATCTGGGCCGGACGTGGACCGAACCGCCGCAGCCCGCGGTCAAGTTCCCGCCGGACACGGGGGCTTCGCTGGAGCGGGTGTGGCAGCTGCATCCGTCGGCGGCGGAGCCGGACGTGGTGTACGCGGGCACGGAGCCCGCCGCGCTGTACCGGTCGGAGGACCGGGGGGAGAGCTTCGATCTGGTCCGGCCGCTGTGGGAGCACCCCACGCGCTCGCGGTGGGTGCCGGGCGGCGGCGGGGAGGGCCTGCACACGGTGCTCACCGACGCGCGGGACGCGGCGTCGGTGACGGTGGCGGTGTCGACGGCGGGCGTGTTCCGCACCACGGACGGCGGTGCGAGCTGGGCGCCGTCCAACTCCGGTGTGGCGGCGGTGTTCCTGCCCGATCCGAACCCGGAGTTCGGGCAGTGCGTCCACAAGGTGGCGCGGGACGCGCAGAACCCGGACCGGCTGTATCTGCAGAACCACTGGGGGGTCTACCGCAGCGACGACGGGGGCGCGCACTGGACCGACATCGGTGAGGGCCTGCCGTCCACGTTCGGGTTCACGGTCGCCACGCACCCGCACCGCGGGGACACGGCGTACGTGTTTCCGATCAACGCCGACTCCGACCGTGTCCCGGCCGGCCGGCGCTGCCGGGTCTACCGCACGTCCGACGCGGGCCGCAGCTGGGAGCCGCTGTCGTCCGGACTGCCGCAGGAGGACCACTACGGCACGGTGCTGCGCGACGCGATGTGCACCGACGACAGTGCCGACGGCCCGGCGGGTGTCTACTTCGGCAACCGCAACGGCGAGGTGTACGCGTCGGCCGACGACGGCGACAGCTGGCAGCAGTTGGCCTCCCACCTGCCCGATGTGCTGTGCGTGCGCGCGGCGGTGGTGGGATGAGCGCTGCCGCGTCCGAGCGCGGTCCCGGCCACCGGTCGATCAACGCCGTGTGTACGGCAGTAGGGTGACGCCGTGGCACCACGACCCTTGCATGAGATCGTCGAACCGGGCTGGGCCGAGGCCCTGCAACCCGTGGCCGGACAGATCGCCCGGATGGGTGACTTCCTGCGGGCGGAGATCGCCGCGGGACGCACCTACCTGCCGGCCGGGCAGAACGTTCTACGGGCCTTCCAGCAGCCCTTCGACGAGGTCCGCGTCCTCATCGTCGGGCAGGACCCCTACCCCACACCGGGGCACGCCGTCGGCCTGAGCTTCTCGGTGGCTCCTGACGTACGGCCGCTGCCCGGCAGCCTGATCAACATATTCCGGGAGCTTCAGGCCGACCTGGGCGTGCCGCAGCCGTCCAACGGCGACCTGACACCGTGGACGAAGCAGGGCGTGCTGCTGCTGAACAGGGCGCTGACCACGGCCCCGCGCAGCCCGGGCGCCCACCGGGGCAAGGGCTGGGAGGAGGTCACCGAGCAGGCGATCCGGGCGCTGGCGGCGCGCGGCAAGCCACTGGTGTCCATCCTGTGGGGCCGGGACGCCCGCAATCTGCGGCCCCTGCTCGGCGATCTGCCGTCGGTGGAGTCCGCGCACCCCTCCCCCATGTCCGCCGACCGGGGATTCTTCGGTTCGCGCCCGTTCAGCCGGGCCAACGAGCTGCTGATCCGTCAGGGCGGGCAGCCCGTGGACTGGCGTCTGCCGTGACGGCCGCGCCGGTGCGCGTCCGGCGTCGCTCCGGCGGCCGGGGCGACGCCGAACGGTGGTGCCGGGCGGGGATGCCGGTGTGCACTGCCCGGCGGGCCGGGCGGCGCGCCCCGTGAGCCGGTGCGTGGGCCCAGGTGATCCGTCCGTCCCGCGAGGAGGTCCTTGCCGTGGCCGCTCATGACGTTGCCGCCGTGTCCGCCGGCGAGGGCGACGCCGTCTTCCTCGCGGTGGACTCGGGCGGCTCCGGGCTGCGGCTGGCGCTCGGCACGGTCGCGCGGGGACCGCTCGCGCGGCGGGACGCGGGCGGGCCGGTGCGCACCGGCGAGCGGGGCATCGACGCCGGGCATCTGATGGAGCTGCTGGTGCCCGCGGTCAGGTCGCTGGCCGAGGCGAGCGGGCTCGGGCAGCCCGTGACCGCCGCTGTCGGGGCGGCCGGGCTGAGCACGCTCGGCGCCGATCTGCGGGCCGTACTGCCCGGCGCCCTGCGCCGGGAGTTCGGGGTACGGCGGCTCGCGCTTGCCGCCGACGCGGTCACCGCGTACGCCGGTGCGCTCGGCGAGCGGGCGGGCGTGGTGATCGCCGCCGGGACGGGTCTGATCGCCGTCGGCACGGATCTGCGGCGGTGGCGGCGCGCGGACGGCTGGGGGCATCTGCTGGGCGACTGCGGCAGCGGCGCCTGGATCGGCCGGGCCGGTCTCGAGGCGGCGCTGCGCGCGCACGACGGCCGCCCGGGAGGGTCGGCGCGGCTGCTGGCCCTCGCCGAGGAGACGTTCGGGCCGGTGACGCGGTTGCCGGGGCTGCTGTATCCGAGAGCGGACCGCGCTGCCGTACTGGCGTCGTTCGCCCCGCAGGTCGCGGCCTGCGCGGCGGCGGACGCCGATCCGGTGGCCGGGGGCATCCTCGACGCCGCGGCCCGGCACATGGCGGAGAGCGCCGCCGCCGTCCGCCCGGCCGGGGGGACACCGGCGGTGGCGCTGACCGGCGGCCTGTTCCGCATGGGCGCGCCGCTGCTCACGCCCCTGGAGCGGGAGCTGGCCCGGCTGCTGCCGCACGCCCGGCTCACCCCCGCGCTGGGCGACCCGCTGGACGGCGCGGCCCGTATCGCCGCCGCCCTCGCCGCGGACACCCTCGCCCTGCCCGCCGACGGGACGATGTTGCAGGTCATGGCCACGACAGCGGGCGGTACGACGGCTTCCGGTTCAGGCGGCCGGGGGGACGTATCAGCGGACGAACCCGCTGATCGCTTCTGATCCGTACGTACTCCATCAGACAAATCCGGACGGATACCGCTCACCTGCACCCTCCCCGAACAGGGGAGCCCAGGAAACCAGTAACATGCGGCGCCATGAGCTCCCCCACTGGGCCCGCCGGCCTGCCTGTACGAATGCCGCGCCCCCGCCAGCCCGGACGGCACCGCCGTCCCGAACCTCTGGCGGCTCCCGAGGGCGCGCCCGCGCTCGTCCTCGCGGTGCCGGGCACGCCCAGCGCCGCCGTCCGCGGCCTCGCCGAGGAGGTCGTGAGCATCGCCCGTTCCGAGCTGCCCGGTCTGGACGCCCGGATCGGCTTCGTGGAAGGGGACGACGCCGAGTTCCCGACCCTTCAGGCGGTGCTGACGCGTGCCGCCGAGGAGCGCACCGCCCGCTACGAGCAGGCGCTGGCCGCCGGGTCCGAGGCGAAGGAGCCCGAGGGGCCCGTCGCCGTCGTGGTGCCGCTGCTGGCCGGGCCGGACAGCGCGCTGCTGCGGCAGATCCGGCAGGCCGTGATGGACAGCCGTGTCGCGGCCGAGCTGACCGATGTGCTCGGGCCGCACCCGCTGCTCGCCGAGGCGCTGCACGTCCGCCTGTCGGAGGCCGGTCTGGCCCGCGCCGACCGTGCCCGCCTGTTCACCGTGGCCACCGCCGCCGACGGCATCGTCCTGGCCACCGTGGGCGGTGAGGAGGCCGTGCAGGCGGCCGGGATCACCGGCATGCTGCTCGCCGCGCGGCTCGCCGTTCCGGTGATGGCCGCCGCGCTCGACCAGGAGGGTTCGATCGCGTCCGTCGCCGAGCAGCTGCGGTCGGCGGGTTCGCAGCAGCTGGCGCTGGCGCCGTACCTGATCGGCCCGGAGATCGACGCGTCGCTGATCGAGGAGGCCGCCAAGGAGGCCGACTGCTCCTTCGCGGAGGCGCTCGGCGCCTACCCGGCGATCGGCAAGCTCGCCCTCTCCAACTACACGACGGCCCTGGGCATCGCGCCGCAGCAGCCGCAGGGCGCCGTCCGCTGAGCGGCGGCATCCGGGACGCCGTGACCGTGTCCTCGCGGACACCGTGAGGGCTCGGCAAGACCCGCAGGAACGACCCGAAGGGCCCGCTCCGTCCACCGGAGCGGGCCCTTCGTCGTGCGCGGCGCACCCGGCGACCCGGGGGCGGGGCCCGTCGGCATGCGGGGCGGGCCCACGACGCGAGGCGGGCTCCGGCCGGCGGAGCGGGATGCGAGGCAGGGCGCGTCATTCCGATCTCGCCGCGTCAGGCAGCGGTGCGTTCCGACCGGCCCGAGCGCGGTCATGGGGATGCCCGCTGCTCGAGCGCAGCCGAGAGTTCGGGGAAGCGTGCAGCTGCACGGCGGAGGAGGGCGCCGATGCGGAGCGTCGGCAACCGACGACAACGCGGCTGGGGGTGCCCCCACGCCCCTCCAGGGCGGTGATCAGCGGAGGAAGCCGCCACGTCCCGCAGCCGAGGTGCCCCCACGCCCGTCCAGGGCGGTGAGGGAGCGCGTGCCGGACCCCGCGACCCGCGGCAGGACGGGGACGACGTGCCCCAGGCCCGATCCGGCGCGCGGAGGGGGCGCCCGGGTCAGCCGACGACGACGCAGGACGCGGCCGGGACGTCGATCGCCCCGGTGCGGCGTGGCAGGCCTGTCACCGGGTCGACGGCGAACCAGGTGACGTCGCCGGAGCGCTCGTTGGCGACGTAGAGCACGCCGTCCGCGTGGGTGATCGCGCGGGGCCAGTGCCCGCCGCAGGGCACGGTGCCGACCAGGCGGAGCGTCTGTCCCCCGGCGTCGGCCGCGAAGACGGACAGCACGTCCTCACCGCGGGTCGCGGTCCACACGAAGCGGCCGTCGGGCGCCACGGCGATCCCCGACGGGTAGGCGTCGCCGGCCGGTGCGGCGGGCAGCACCTGGGTCTCGGTGAGGGGCACGAGCGTGCCGTCGGCGGCGTCCCACCGGCAGACGGTCACGGTCGGGGACAGCTCGTTGACGACGTACGCGAACCGGCCCGAGGGGTGGAAGGCCAGGTGGCGGGGGCCGGAGCCGGGCCTCAGGGCGATCTCCCGGCGCAGGACGGGCCGGCCGCCGTCGAGCGTGCACACCCGCACGGAGTCGGTGCCGAGGTCGACGCTGACCAGCCAGCCGCCGCTCGGCGCGGGCTGCACCTGGTGCGCGTGCGGTGTCTGCTGGCGGGGGCTGTGCGGGCCGGAGCCGGTGTGCCGCAGGGTGCCGGACGCGACCGGGGCGAGGCCGCCGTCGGCGCGCAGGGGGACGGCGGTGACGCTGCCGGAGCCGTAGTCGGCGGTCAGCACGTGCCCGTCGTACAGGGCGAGGTGGGTGGGCCCGCCGCCGACCGGCACGCGCCCGCCCAGCGGCTCCGGTTTGCCGCCGTCCACCCGGTACGCCGCCACGGCGCCCTCGGCGGTCTCGCTGACGGCGTACAGGACGCGGCCGTCGGCGGAGAGCGCCAGGTAGGAGGGGTCGGGCAGACGGTCGGTGCCGCCGAGGACGGTCAGCGCGCCGCTGTCCGGGTCGACGTCCGCCGCGACGATGCCCGGGCCGCCGGCCGCCGTGAACGACCCGATGAACGCATGCCGCCTTCCGCCGTGTGCCACGGCTGTCCCCTCTCGTCGCCGCAGTGTCCCGGGGCCGACGGTAGCAACCGACGGCCTGCGGTCTAGACCAAACGCCGGGGGTCGTGTCGCCGCCGGGTCCGGCGTGTCGCCCGAGCGGCGTTGGAGTGGGCGCGGGCCCCGGCGGGCGTGTCGGGGGCCGGTACGACGGCCGGGCACCCCGCCACGTACCGAGGCCGGCGCCGACGCGCCCGTACGGTGCCCCGGACATCCGGCCTGACGGCGGCTCGGGCGACCCGCTCGGGCGACCCGCTGGGGCAGCTCGTCGCGCCTGGGCGTCCCGGTGGCCTCGGACGGCCAGGACCTGCGGATACGACGGATCCGGTCACCGTGCCCCGGACAGGGCACCCCGGACCCGCCGTTCGAGCCGCGGTACGGCCGCTCAGGCGCCCACCAGCGGGGAGCCCGAGGGGCTGCGCAGCGGGGCCGACAGTTCCGCGAGGGCGCGTTCGATGCCGTGGAGGTGGGCGAGGGCGGGCTCGGCCTCGTGCGGCCGGTCGGCGGCCGGGACCTCGGCGCCGCCGGTCAGTGCCTCCACAGCGGCCTCCACGCGCCAGCAGGCGGCGGCCAGGCGGGCGTCGTGCGAGGCCTCGGGGTCGGCGGCGACCGCGACCAGACCGCGGATCTCGCGGGCGCAGTCGTCGAGCAGGGCGAGCACGCGCCGGGCCCGCTGCTTGCGGCCGCGCATCGGGTTCAGCGGGTGCACGAGGGGCGCGACGGAGAGCCGTACCCGGCCGAGCAACTGTTCCAGTTCGGCCACGCGGGGCGCCGGGTCGGCGTCCGGGTCGCCGGCGAGGCGGGCGGCGGCCTCGGCGGTGCAGGCGTGGACGCAGCGCAGGACGCGCTGGATCCAGACGTCGGTGACGGCGTGGGTGGTCACCGGCAGCACGAACAGCACGGCGAGGACCGCGCCGAGCGCCCCGACGCCGGTCTCCGTGAGCCGCAGGACGAGCAGGCCGGGGGTGAGGACGCCGAGCAGGCCGTACAGCAGGGCGGCGAGCAGGGTGACCCAGAGCATCATCCACGTGTAGGAGACGGCGGCGGTGTAGAAGATGCCGAAGACGCACACGGCGACGAGGACGGCCGTGGGCAGGGGCGCCCCGTGCACGGGGAGGGCCGCCAGGAATCCGAGGACGAGGCCGATGACGGTGCCGAGGACCCGGCGGAAGCCGCGGACGAGGGTCTCGCCGCGCGAGGTGGTGTTGACGAAGACCCACCAGGTGGCGCCCACCGCCCAGTACCAGCGTTCACCCGAGACGAGCTGGCCGGCGACCAGGGCGAGGGCGGCGCCGGCCGTGGCCTGCACGGCCTGCCGGGTGGTGATGCGGTCGAGTCCCCTGCCGTCGGGCGGGGCGGGGACCGGGGCCGGGGGCATGCGGCGTTCGTAGCACCACAGGCCGAAGCGGACGGTGCCCGCGGTGAGCACGGACAGCACGAGGGCGGCGGACAGCTCGGGCAGCCGGCCGGGGACGGCGTGCAGGAACTGGGCGATGAAGAACGTCATGAACACGAACACGCCGAGGCTGTGGCCGCGCGGGCCGTAGCGGCGGGCGTACACGCCGGCGCCGACGACGGCGAGGAACGTCAGGTCGCGCAGCAGAGGGTGGTCGTGCAGGACGCTCGCGGCGGCGAGCACGGGCAGCCCGACCGCCGGCAGCAGCGCGGTGGTGACGGCCTGCCCGCGGACGGTGGCGTCGGTGACGGTGAACAGGGCGAGCAGTGCGGCCAGGCCGCCGGTGACGGCACCCGGCAGGGAGTGTCCGGCCAGGCCGCACACGACGACGGCGAGGCCGATGCCGAGGACGGCCCGCGCGGCGAAGCGCAGACGCGCCCGCCCCGGGTCCGGAGCCACGAACATCCTCTTCAGCACTGCTTACCGCCCCCTTCGGGCCTGCGCGCGCGGCGCGGGACTCGGACATGCAAAAGGCGCCGCGGGTTCGCAGCGCCATCGACATCGACATGACAGCATCTTTCGGGTCACTGGCTCAAGTCGCCTCCGATGCACTGGGCCATTGGCCCAGCAAATCGATCAAGTGGACGGCCGACGGAGTGCCATCGGAGCAGCCGGCGGGCGCTCCGTCACTGGGCCATTGGTACAGTCGGCGAAGATCACGACAGGCCGGAGGGGGCCGAGGAAGGCCCGGGGAGACCCGCGGAGGCCGGAGGAGGCACGGGACGATGGCCGTGGACGAGCTGGACACCCGCATCCTGCGCCTGCTGCTGGAGCAGCCGCGCACGAGTGTGCGTGAGTACGCCCGGATCCTCGGCGTGGCCCGGGGCACGCTCCAGGCCCGCCTGGACCGGCTGGAACGGAACGGGGTGATCACCGGCACCGCGCCCGTGCTGTCCCCGGCCGCGCTCGGCCATCCCGTGCTGGCGTTCGTGCACATCGAGGTCACGCAGGGCCACCTCGACGACGTGGGCGACGCGCTGGCCGCCGTACCGGAGATCGTGGAGGCCTTCTCGATCACCGGCGGAGGGGATCTGCTGACCCGGGTCGTGGCGCGGGACAACGCCCATCTGGAGGACGTGATCCAGAAGCTGATCAGCCTGCCCGGTGTGGTGCGCACCCGCACCGAGGTGGCGCTGCGCGAGCGGGTCCCGTACCGGCTGCTGCCGCTGGTGGAGTCCGTCGGCCGGGCGGCCGGGAAGTGAGCGGCGGCTAGGGGCGCCGCTTGGGGCGCCCGGTGCGGTGCGCGCCCCCGCTCTTTGCCGCGCCCCCGCTCCTCGGCGCGCCGCCACGCCCCTTGGCGCCGCCGGTGCGGCCCGTGGCCTTGCCGCCGCCGCGTCCCGTCGAGGTCTTGCCGCCCGTCTTCCGGGCGCCGCCCTTGCCGCCGGCCCGCCGCGAGGCCGTGCTCTCCGCCTTGCCGGCCTCCGGCTGGGGGCGGCGGCCTCGGGTGCTGTTGACGGTACGGCCGCGGACGATGCCGATGAAGTCCTCCACCAGATCGGTCGTGGCGTCCTCCGGCCAGGACAGGGCGACACTCGACTGCGGGGCGTCGGTGACGGGCCGGTAGGTGAGGTCCTTGCGGTGGTGGAGGCGGGCCAGGGACTGCGGGACGTAGAGCAGGCCGACGCCGGCCGCGACCAGCTCGACGGCGTCCTGGGTGGTGGCCGGCCGCTCGAAGCCGGGTTCGCCGGGCGGCTGTTCCCAGCCGAGCACGTCGTCCAGGGGGTGGAAGACGACCTCGTCGGCGAGTTCGTCCAGGGTGACCTCGTCGGCGGCGGTCACCACATGGTCCTTGGGGACGACGACGACCGTGGTCTCGGTGTAGAGGGGGATCGCGCTGAACACCGTACGGTCGACAGGCAGCCGGACCAGGCCCGCGTCGGCGCGGCCCTCGCGGAGCACGTCGGCTGCTTCGGCGGCGGTGACCTGGAGGAGGGTGAGGGGCACGTCGGGCCGGCGCTCGTTCCAGATCCACACCCACTTGGCGGGCATCACTCCCGGGACGTAGGCCAGGGTGAACGACGGGGAGTCTGCGGAGCCGGTCATCCCGCCAGGTTACCGGGTGTGCCCGGGCCGCTCCGGCCCCTGTACGGGCCCGTCCGCGGCGACGGCGCACCAGCCCGTCCAGCGGTGCACGGCGATCACGATCACGGCGCCGTCGGGGGGCTGGTCACCGTACTGCGGGTATTTGGCGCGCAGACGGGCGATCGCGGCGGCGTGCTCGGCCCGCGTACGCTCCTGCGGCGCGTCGGGCGGGAGGACGTGGGCGATGCCGTCGGCGCGGACCCACCACAGGCGGTCCCAGTTCTCGTCGTAGAAGTCGACGAGGAGGGCGACCTCGGGGTGCGCGGCGATGTCGCGCAGCCGTGCGAGCCGTGGGGACCGCTTCGGCTTGTGGTCGACGGCGGTCACGATCCGCGCGGGATGCTCCTGCCCTCCCTTCGGGCCTCCGCCTCCCTCCGGGCCTCCGTCCCCCTCCCGATCGACCTCCCCCTCCGGGTCCGCGTCTCCCCCGGCGAAGACCACGGGGACCAGACGCGGGCGTCCCTCGGGGTCCACCGTGGCCAGCCGGGCGATCCTGGCGGCGGCGAACCGGCGGCGCGCCTCGGCCTCGGTCATGCCGGGCACGGCACGCTCCTTCCTGCCGCTCAGCGGTAGGCCGCGACCAGCTTCGCGTACTCGTCGAGCCGGTGCAGTGTCTCCGCTTCCGGCCGGGTCGGCAGATGCAGCAGGACGCGTTCGACGCCGAGCTCGGCGTAGCGGTCGAGTGAGGCGCGGTCGCGCGGTGCGCCGTACACGACGACCGGTGTGTCGGTCCCGGTGGTCCGGCGGAGGCGGTCGATCTGCTCGCCCAGCCGCTCGGGCGGCACACCGCTCGGCATCCAGGCCGTGCCGTAGGAGGCCACGCGCGCGTACGCGTGGTCGCCCGCGCCGCCGACGTAGACGGGCGGGTGGGGGCGCTGCACGGGTTTCGGCCAGCAGTGGACGGGGTCGAAGTCGACGAAATCGCCGTGGAACTCGGCCTGTTCCTTCGTCCACAGCTCGATGACGGCGCGGACGCGTTCGTCCATCAGCCGGCCCCGGGTGCGCGGGTCGGTGCCGTGGTTGCGCATCTCCTCACGGTTCCAGCCGGCGCCCACACCGAAGACGGCCCGGCCGCCGGAGACCAGGTCGAGGGTGGCGACCTCCTTCGCGGTGACGATGGGGTCGCGCTGCACGACGAGGGCGATGCCGGTGCCCAGCAGCAGGGTGCGGGTCACGGTGGCGACGGCGGCGAGGGCGACGAACGGATCGAGGGTGCGGTAGTAGACGCGCGGCAGCTCGCCGCCGCCCGGGTACGGCGTCTCGCGGGAGACGGGGATGTGCGTGTGCTCGGCGACGAACAGGGCGTCCAGTCCGCGCTCCTCCAGAGCCGGTCCGAGCGCCGCCGGGGCGATGCCCTCGTCGGTGAGGAAGGTCGACACTCCGAATCTCATCCACGTCACCTCAGCGTCCGTGTTCGCGTCAGGTCGTGCCCTGCCGGGGCGCGGGCGGTGTCGTCGTTCGCCGTGCGCGCCCGTGCCGTTCCTCCGTCACACGTACCCGGCCCGCGTACGTCACACATCCCCGCCCGCGTCGATCGGGCTCCGGTGCGCGCCCGTGTTCCGCGCCCGGCCGGTGTCCGGCATCCGCGCCCGGCTCGACGCGGCACCCCTTCACGAGGGACGATCGATCCGGACACAGGGGGCCGGGCCGAGCCGTAGGCAGGGTGATGAGCACCATGGTCGGAGACACGGACGACGACATACAGGAACGGCGTCAGGGCGGCAGCGGGCACCGTACGGTGCCCCACTCGGCGGCCGACGTGCGGATCGAGGCGTGGGGCGCGAGCCGTGAGCGCTGCCTGGTGGAGGCGGCGCTGGGCATGGTCGAGTGCTTCGCGGACGTCAGGGCGGTCCGCCCCACGTCCGTCGAGCACATCCGGCTGGCCGAGCACGACGACGACGATCTGCTGGCGGCACTGCTGGACGAGGTCGCCTTCCGGCTGGAGGTGGACGGGCAGGTGCCGGTCGACCTGGAGGCGGACGAGTCCGAGGACGGGCTGGAGGTGCGGCTCTCCCTGGCAGGGCTGACCGAGGTGCCGGTCACCGGGGCGGCGCCGAACGGCGTGTCGTGGCACGGGCTGCGGATAGGGCCGGGACCGTACGGCTGGTCGTGCGCGGTGACGGTGGACGTGTGACGGCGGGAGGGTGCGGTCACCGGACGGTGGACGGTGACGGGCCCGGTCCTCGGTCCGGCCCTGCCCCGATCAGCGGGTCGGGTGATCCTTCGAGCTGCGCCAGGAGCGGTTCCGGCGCATGGTGGTGCCATGAACAGGCGGAAAAGGCGTACACCGGTCGTCGTGCACCCGCCGTCGGAGGACGGCGGGCGGAAGGTGACGGTCGACGACGCGGAGGTCGGTGTCGCGTACAGCTTGTTCGATGTGCTGGACCTGGTGCACGGTGCGGGCCTCCCCGGCGAGGACCATGCCGTGGACGATCCCGAACTGATCGAATGGCGGGGCGGCGGGCCGTACGACTTCACCGGTGGTGAGGCCCCGGCCGGCGGTGGCGGCGAGGACGACAGCGCCGCCACCGGCGACAAGGGCGGCGCCTGACCCCTCCGCCGGCGTGCCCCTCCGGCCGGGCAGGGGCACGCCGTGTGCGGTGCCGAACGCCCGTTCCGTCACACCGGGTTCCGCATTGCGGGACGCCCCGCGGGTACTCGCGGGGCACCCGATGCGTGCGTCCGCTCGCCGGGGCGGGCGCGGGACCTGCCGTCCAGGGGTGAACAGCGATGTCCGAGATGTACGAGCAGACTCCGTCCCAGGCCGAGGGTGAACGCGACGACGCCGAGGAGGCCGTCGGCCGGTCCCGCTCGCGTGGCGGCCCCGTGCGCGAACCCTACGATCCGCCGCGGACCACGCCCTCGCAGGCGGAGGGCGAGCGCACGGACGACCTTCGGGAGATGCCGGGTACGTGACGGCGTCGGGACCGCACCCGGAAGGACCGCGCGAGGAGGGTGATCATGAAGTACGACGCCATGGTCCGGACGGTGCGCGACCGGGTCGGTTTCGTCGACCGGGACGAGGCCGAGCAGACGCTGCGGGCGGTGCTGCGCACGGTCGCCGAACGGGTCCCCGCGGGTCTGGCCGGGCATCTGGCCGCTCAGTTGCCTCATGAACTGGGCGGCATCCTGCACCGCGAGCCCCCTGAGAGCGAGGAGGGGCATCCGCGTTCCGCGGGTGAGCGGTTCGACCTGACGACGTTCGTCGGCCGGGTCGCGTGGCGGGCCGGCGTCTCGGAGGACATCGCCCTCCAGCGGTCGGCTGCGGTGCTGGAGGTCCTGGACGCGGCGGTGTCCCCGGAACTGATGGACAAGCTGACCGGCGTGCTCCCCCATGACATCCGCGAGCTGCTTCCGACGGCCCGCGCGTCGGAGCACTCGATCACGTAGCAGGCACCGGAGGATTGCCCATTCCGCCCCGACCGCAGTGGCCGCCACGGCCGCGCCCGTCGCCCGCTGGCGGCGGGCTTCGCCGGGTCAGGCCGCCGGACGCTCGGTGAGCTGCTTCGCCTTGGCCGCCGCCTCGTCCAGGGCGCGGGTGCGGGACGCCTCGTAGAGGGGGATCAGCTCGGCCATCGCCGGGTTGTGCGGGGCCATGGTCAGCTCCGGGACGATGAAGTCGACGTCCAGGGCGAGCGCCGTCCCGAGGACGTCGCGCAGGTAGTTGAGGACGTACTCGTACGGTTCGCGCGGGGTGCCCGGCGCGTAGGAGCCGCCGCGGCTGGCGACGACGGTGACCGGGGTGCCCTTCGCGGACGGGGCGTCGCCGGCGGTGCGGCCGAACAGGATCACGTTGTCCAGCCAGGCCTTCAGGGTGGACGGGATCGTGAAGTTGTACATGGGCGCGCCGATGAGCACGGCGTCCGCCTGCTCCAGTTCCTCGATCAGCCGGAGCCGCTGCTCGAAGGCCGCAGCCTGCTCGGCGGTGTGCGTGTCCGGGTCGGCGAGGCCAGCCGTGAAGCCGTCGGCGGTGACGTGCGGGACCGGGTCGGCGGCCAGGTCACGGTAGACGACCGTGCCGCCGGGGTGCTGCTCCTCCCATGTGCGGCGGAAGGCCTCGGTGACCGCCCGCGAGGCGGAAGCCTGGGCCGGGAACAGGGACGAGTCGATGTGCAGCAGCGTGGCCATGGGTGTGCTCCAGGAATACCGGGCCGGGGACAGCACGCCCCGGGCTGATGTTTCGTACTGAACTATTGATAACACAGGGGCTTACTTTTTTTCACCCCCCTACGTGGGGGTAGTACCCTGGGGGCATGACGGCGCGACAGAGCCACGACCTGGGTGCGTGCAAGCGGGTGGACGACGGCATCACCCGCGTCTTCCAGTTGCTCGGGAAGCGCTGGACCGGCCAGATCGTGGCGGTCCTCGTCGAACAGCCGGCCCACTTCGCAGACCTGCGCCGCGCGATCCCCGGCATCAGCGAGCGCATGCTGTCCGACCGCCTCGCGGAACTGGGCGCGGCGGGACTGGTCCTGCGCGAGGTGGACGAGGGGCCCCCGCTGCGGGTCTCCTACCGGCTCACCGAAGCGGGCGGCGCGCTGGAGCCGGCCCTGCGCGAACTGGGCGAGTGGGCCAAGCTGCACCTCCCGGACTCCCCGGGCTGCCCGTCCGTGTCCCGCGACTGACGTCACCCGTGCGTGCCCGGACCGCGCGCCTCCTGGCTGCGGCCCCCTAGACTGGAACGGCAGGCCCGGCCCCGGTCGGCGGAGCCGATACGGGAAGGCGGTGGCGCCCGATGGCGTACGTCGCGGTGAGCGCGCTCAGCCACCCCGGCATGCTGCGCGAACGCAACGAGGACTCGCTCGTCGTCGGGCCCTGGACCCTGTGCGCCACCGTCACGGAGAACCCGCAGACCCTGGTCTTCCCGCTCGGTGAGCACCCCCTCACCGTCGCGGTCGCCGACGGGCTCGGCGGGCATCCCGGCGGGCATCTGGCCAGCGCGCTCGCCGTCCGCACCATCGCCGCGCTCGGCCCGACGCTGGGCGACGAGAAGGCTCTGCGCGACGCCCTCCAGGACTGCAACAGAGCGCTGTACGAGGCCGCCGGCGGCGATCGGGGCGGCGACCTCACGGCGATGGGCACGACCGTCGCCGGCCTGGTGGTCCGGCCCGACTCCCTGCTGGTCTTCAACGTCGGCGACAGCCGGGTCCTCGCCCACTCGGCCGACGGGCTGCGCCAGGTGAGCGTCGACGACAGCCCGCCCCTGCCGCCCGGCCAGCGCGTCACGTCCATGGTGACGCAGTGCCTCGGCGGCAGCCCCGAGTACCGGGACGTGGAGCCGCACATCATCGCCGTACCGCGCACTCCCGGCGAGCGCTATCTGCTGTGCAGCGACGGGCTCACCGACCCGGTCGCACCGGACGTCCTCGAGGCGATCCTGCGCGAACACGACGACGGCCGGGCCGCGTTCGAGCTGTGGCGGGCCGCGATCGAGGAGGGCGGGCCGGACAACATCACCGTGGCGCTCGTACGGGTCGGGGACGAAGACTGATCCGGAGGATCGCGGCAGACGGCCTATCAGCGGACCGGGGAAAGCCGCTGGTACGAGGACCGGCGAAGGCCGCTGGTACGACGAACCGCGAAGCGGCTGGCGCGAAACCCGGCGAAGGCCGATGGTACGAGGACCGGCGTAAACAGCTGGTACGAAGCCCGGGGAAAGCCGCTGGTACGACGAACCGCGAAGCAGTTGGCGCGAAACCCGGCGAAGGCCGGGGGTACGAAGACCGGCGACAGTCGGCCGAGAGACAGCCGGTCGCGGCGGTGCCGTCCCCGGGCCCGTTCAGACCGCGCCTGGTGCTCCCTGTCCCCCGCCCTGGAGGCGTTCCAGGTCGGACGGGCGGACCTGGATGACGACGAGGGCGACGACGGCGGCGAGCGCGGTGAAGATCGCCGCCATGACGAACGCGTTGGACACGCCGGCGGTCAGCACCTCGTCGGCCCAGGGGTCGGGCAATTGCCCGGTGCGCCGGAAGCGGAGCTGCTCCGCCGGGGAGGCCTGCTCCAGGAAGGCGGGGATCTGCCGGGCGGCCTCGTCGCGGCTGGCGGTGCCGAACATCGTGACGAGGATGGACAGTCCCAGCGAGCCGCCGACCTGCTGGGTGGCGTTGAGCAGCCCGGAGGCCGCGCCGGTCTCGCGGACCTCCACATTGGACAGCGCCATCAGCGTCAGCGACACGAACTCCATGCCCATGCCGAAGCTGAACACGAGCATCGGCCCGAGGATGCTGCCCGCGTAGGTGGAGTGCACGTCCGTCAGCGTCAGCCAGGCCAGCCCTGCCGCCGCGAGCAGCGCGCCGACCACCATGAACGGCTTCGGCCCGAACCGGGGCAGGAACCGCGAGGCGAGTCCGGCGCCGACCGCGATGACGGCACTGACCGGCAGGAAGGCGAGTCCGGCCCGCAACGGGCTGAAGTCCAGCACGTTCTGCACGAAGAGCGTGAGGAAGAAGAACATGCCGAACATCGCGGCCGCCAGGCACAGCATGATGCCGTACGTGCCGGCCCGGTTGCGGTCGGCGAACATGTGCAGCGGTGTGATCGGCTGCCTCGACCGCCGCTCGACCAGGACGAACACGGCGAGGACGACGACGGCCGCCCCGAACGACCCCAGCGTCAGCGGGTCCCGCCAGCCTTCCTGCGCCGCCCTGATGAAGCCGTACACCAGCAGCACCATGCCGATGGTCGAGGTGAGCGCGCCGGCGATGTCGAAGCGGCCGGGGTGACGTTCGGACTCGCGGATGAAGCGGGGCGTGCCGAGCGCGATGAGGATGCCGATGGGCACGTTGACGAACAGCACCCAGCGCCAGTTCAGCCACTCCACGAGCATGCCGCCCGCGAGCAGTCCGATGGCGCCGCCGCCCGCGGACACCGCGGCGAACACCCCGAAGGCACGGTTGCGTTCTGGCCCTTCGCGGAACGTCGTGCTGATCAGGGCGAGGGACGTCGGTGAGGCGATGGCGCCGCCGACGCCCTGAAGGGAGCGCGCGGCGAGCAGCTGACCGGCGTTCTGCGCGAGCCCGCCGAGGAGCGAGGCGAGCACGAACAGCAGCACACCGAAGATGAACACCCGCCGTCTGCCGAGGATGTCGCCGGCCCGCCCGCCGAGCAGCAGCAGGCCGCCGAAGGTGAGCGTGTAGGCGTTGACCACCCAGGCGAGGCCGGTGGTGGAGAAGTCCAGAGCGCTCTGGATGTGCGGCAGCGCGATGTTCACGATGGTGATGTCGAGGACCACCATCAGCTGGCACGAGGCGATGACGAGCAGTGCCATCGCGTTCCCGCCCCCGCCGCGTTCGCGTGCGGCGGCGGGCGGTGCGGAGGTGGGCTGGGGGCTGCTGCTCATGATGTGCACCCTCGGGAGGGGCCCCGGGCGAGACATGAGTGAACGCTTGCGTCCACTACGGGGCTCACCGTTCGACCGTACGCCTGCCCTCGGAGCCGTACCACTCGATCAACGGCGTGTCCGACGGGACGCCGCCGGGGCGCGCGGCGTCCCGCGGACGTCGGGCGGGCGGGCGCGTCCCGCGGGCGTCCGATGGGCACACCCGGGCCCGGGGCATCCGATGGGCACACCCGGGCCCCGGGCGTCCGGTGGGCGCGGGCGTCCGGTGGGCGCGGGCGTCCGGTGGGCGCGGGTGCCGTCGGTGGTTCAGCCGAGGAAGCTCAGCCGTACCTGCCGGTCGGGGTTGTCCCTGTTGGTGTCGACCAGGCACACCGACTGCCAGGTGCCCAGCTCCAGGCGGCCGGCCAGGACGGGCAGGGTGGCGTGCGGCGGGACGAACGCCGGGAGTACGTGGTCGCGGCCGTGGCCCGGGCTGCCGTGCCGGTGCTGCCAGCGGTCGTCGGCGGGGAGGAGGGTGTGCAGGGCGGCGAGCAGGTCGTCGTCGCTGCCGGAGCCGGTCTCGATGACGGCGATACCGGCCGTGGCGTGCGGGACGAAGATGTTGAGCAGGCCGTCCCGGCCCGCCGCGGCCTCGCGCAGGAAGGCCTCGCAGTCGCGGGTGAGATCGACGACCCGCTCCCTCCTGCCGGTGGCCACGTGGAGTACTCGGGAGGTGAAGGCGTCTGACATGCCACCATCGTCGCGCATACTGCGGCACGGTCGCCGCCCGACCCGCGATACGGGTGTCCGCCTGTCGAGACGACCGTTGACCTGGGCCATCTCATCTCGCTACGTTCTGCGGCATGTTGCGATCAGCTCTCCTCACTTCGCGCGGTCACATCGACCTGCTGCGGGTGGCCTCCGCCGCGTGTCGCCGCGGCCGCTGACGCCTTTTCGCTGCTCTTCCCCCTGGGAATCCCGTCCCTCTCCCCGGGACAGCCTCACTCCTGTCGGGATCCGCTTCGGTTCCGCAGGGACTCGCTCCCGTCGGGATCGGCTTCGGCTTCGGTTCTGCCGAACTCGCTTCCGCTGGATCCGGTTCCGCTGAGCTTCGCTCCCGCCGGGTCCGATCCGGGTCCCCTTGGGTTCCGCTTCGGTCCCCTGGGATTCCCTCCTCCTGTTCCGCGCCTCCGGTTCCGCTGATCCGCACCTCCGGTCGGCCGTGACGCGCTGCCCGCACGCTTCCTGACAGACGTGCGTGCGCGTCGCCCGGCTGTCCGGGGGCGCGGGTCGTGCGGCGCTCGCCCTCCTCCCTGGAGCCGTCATGACCATCAGCCATGCCCCACCCGCCCGCGAGTCCGACACAGCGCCTGTGTCCCATGCCGGCGACGCCGGTCCCGATCTCCAGCCGATCGTCCCCGCCTCCGCGCGCCGCACCCGCGTCCCGCGCTGGCTGCGCCGCACCACCGGCCCCGTCATCCTCCTGCTGCTGTGGCAACTCCTCAGCTCCACCCGCGTGTTGCCGGCCGACGTGCTCGCCTCGCCCGGCCGGATCGCCCAGGTGGGCCGCGACCTGATGGCGGACGGATCGCTGCCGTCCGCCATGGGGACCTCGCTGCAACGGGTCGCCGCCGGGCTGCTGTTCGGCACGATCGTCGGCGTCGGCCTCGCCCTGCTGTCCGGGCTGTTCCGCATCGGTGAGGACCTGGTGGACGCGCCGGTGCAGATGCTGCGGACCGTGCCGTTCGTCGGTCTGATCCCGCTGTTCATCATCTGGTTCGGCATCGGCGAGACGCCGAAGGTCGCCATCATCACCCTCGGCGTGACCTTCCCGCTCTACCTGAACGTGTACGCCGGGATCCGCGGGGTGGACGCCCAGTTGATCGAGGCCGGCGAGTCGCTGGGCCTGTCGCGGTGGGGCCTCGTCCGGCATGTCGTCCTGCCGGGGGCGCTGCCCGGCGCGATGACGGGGCTGCGCTACTCGCTCGGCATCTCCTGGCTGGCGCTCGTCTTCGCCGAGCAGGTCAACGCCGACTCCGGCATCGGGTTCCTCATGGTGCAGGCGCGGGACTTCCTCCAGACCGACGTGATCGTGGTCTGCCTGATCGTCTACGCCTTCCTCGGCCTGCTCGCCGACTTCATCGTCCGTTCCCTGGAAAGGCTGCTGCTGCAATGGCGACCGACGTTCACCGGCCGGTGACCCGCCCCGCGGTCCGCGTGGAAGGGCTCACCCGCTCCTTCGACGGACGTGCCGTCATCAAGGATCTGCGACTCGACGTACGCAAGGGCGAGTTCGTGGCCCTGCTCGGCCGCAGCGGCTGCGGCAAGTCCACCCTGCTGCGCATCCTCGCCGGGCTGGACCGTGACATCGAGGGCACCGTGCTGGTGCCGCGCCGCAAGGCCGTCGCCTTCCAGGCGCCGCGGCTGATGCCCTGGAAGAGGGTGTGGCGCAATGTGCTGCTCGGGCTGCCCGACAAGCCGGAGCGGGCCGTGGCGGAGCAGGCCCTCACGGAGGTCGGCCTCGCCCACCGGGCTCAGGCCTGGCCGAAGACGCTCTCCGGGGGCGAGGCCCAGCGCGCGTCGCTCGCCCGTGCCCTGGTCCGCGAGCCCGATCTGCTGCTGCTGGACGAGCCGTTCGGTGCCCTGGACGCGTTGACCCGGATCAAGGCGCAGCGGCTGGTGGGTGAAGTGTGGCAGCGGCGTGCCTGTGCCGTCCTGCTCGTCACGCACGACGTGGAGGAGGCCGTCCTGCTCGCCGACCGCGTGCTGGTGATGGACGACGGTGTCATCGCGCACGAGCAGGCCATCGACCTGGACCGGCCCCGGGACATCACCGACCCCCGTTTCGCGGAGCTGCGGGCCTCGCTGCTGGAACGCCTCGGCGTCGACACCGCCGACGGCGCGACGGAACCGGGCGACGGCACGGACTCCGGGGAGCGCCCCTCGGGAAGGCCGGGGGACCAGCTGTCCTCCACCGGGTCGGGTCGTACCGGCTCCGACGCCTCCCCCGATCC
>NZ_JALLGL010000359.1 GCF_023072675.1 Streptomyces sp. XM83C | reverse complement strand
CCCCTGTGAAAGGCCCCCCATGCCCCTGGCCCTGCTCGCCCTGGCCGTCGGCGCCTTCGGCATAGGCACGACCGAGTTCGTCATGATGGGCCTGCTGCCCGATGTCGCGGACGACCTGCACATCTCCATCCCCACCGCCGGACATCTGGTGTCCGCGTACGCGCTGGGCGTCGTCATCGGCGCCCCGCTGCTCGCGGCGGCGACGGCACGGATGTCCCGCCGTACCGTCCTGATCGCCCTCATGGTCCTGTTCGTCGCCGGCAACGCGCTCTCGGCGTTCGCGCCGGGCAGCGGCTCCCTGCTCGCCGCCCGCTTCCTCAGCGGCCTGCCCCACGGCGCGTTCTTCGGTGTCGGCGCGGTCGTCGCGACGACGCTCGTCCCGCCGGAGCGCAAGGCACGGTCGGTGTCGCTCATGTTCCTCGGCCTGACCGTCGCCAACATCGCGGGCGTGCCCGCCGCCACACTGATGGGCCAGCACCTGGGCTGGCGGGCCACGTTCGTCGCGGTCAGCGTGATCGGCCTCGCCGCGATCGCGTTGCTGGCGCTGCTGATCCCCCGCGACGGCGGCACGGCGGGCCTGCGCGGCGAACTGGCCGCGCTGCGCTCCCTGCCGGTGTGGCTGGCGCTCGGCACGACGGTGGCCGGGTTCGGCGCGCTGTTCGCGGCGTACAGCTACATCACCCCGATGCTGACCGACACCGCCGGGTACGGCGAGAGCAGCGTCACCCTGCTGCTGGCCCTGTTCGGGGTCGGCGCGACCGTCGGCAACCTGCTCGGCGGGCGCCTCGCCGACCACGCCATGCGGGGCACCCTGTTCGGCGGGCTCACCTCCCTCGCCGTGGTCCTGGCCGCGTTCCCGCTGCTGATGCGGAACCCGGTGACGGCCGCCCTCGCCGTCGTCCTGCTCGGCACGGCCTCGTTCGTCACGGGCTCCCCGCTCCAGCTGATGGTCATGGAGAAGGCCGCCGCAGGCCCCTCCCTGGCGTCCTCCGCCAACCAGGCCGCGTTCAACCTCGCCAACGCGGGCGGCGCCTGGATCGGCGGCCTGGCCCTCGCGGCGGGCTTCGGCACCACGTCCCCGGCCCTCGCCGGCGCCGCCCTCGCGGTGCTCGGCCTGGGCGTCGCATCCGTTGCCCACGCGGTGGACCGCCGCCGTGCGCCCCTGCCGACGGCCCGGGAACGCGTCGTCGCGGGGCATCTGCCGGAGGAGGCCGAGGCGGTGCGGTCCTGACACAGGGCCGCCGGGCCGACAGACCGCCGCCCGCCCCCGTCGGCGGCCCGACGGCGGTCTGTCGGCGCCCTGTCGGCGCCCCGCGCGGGCTGTCGGTCCGCTGTCGGTGGCTTGTCAGTGGGGGCTGACACAGTCAGGGCCATGACGCGAATCGACAACAAGCCCAGCGGTGCGGGAAGCGCCGTCACCGTGCGGGGGCTGGTCAAGCACTACGGCGAGACCAAGGCGCTGGACGGGGTGGACCTGGACGTACGGGAAGGCACCGTCATGGGGGTGCTGGGGCCGAACGGCGCCGGCAAGACCACCCTCGTGCGGATCCTGTCCACGCTGATCACACCCGACGCGGGCCAGGCGATCGTCGCCGGCTACGACGTCGTACGGCAGCCCCGGCATCTGCGCCGGGTCATCGGACTGACCGGCCAGTACGCCTCCGTGGACGAGAAGATCCCCGGCTGGGAGAACCTGTACATGATCGGCCGGCTGCTCGATCTGTCCCGCAAGGACGCCCGGGCCCGCGCCGACGAGCTGCTGGAGCGGTTCTCGCTGACCGACGCGGCCCGCCGCCCGGTGAACACCTACTCCGGCGGTATGCGCCGCCGCCTCGACCTCGCGGCGTCGATGATCGGCCGCCCGGCGGTGCTGTACCTGGACGAGCCCACCACCGGCCTCGACCCGCGCACCCGCAACGAGGTGTGGGACGAGGTGAAACGCATGGTCGGCGACGGCGTGACCGTGCTGCTGACCACGCAGTACATGGAGGAGGCCGAGCAGCTCGCCCACGAGCTGACGGTCGTCGACCGCGGCAAGGTCATCGCCGGCGGCGGCATCGACGAGCTGAAGGCGAAGGTCGGCGGGCGCACCCTGCGGATCAAGCCGACCGACCCCGCCCATCTGCGACCGCTGGCCGGGCGGCTCGACGCGCTCGGCATCACCGGGCTCGCCCCCACCGTCGTGGACACCGACGCCGGTGCCGTACTGGTGCCGATCCTCAGCGACGAGCAGCTCACCGCCGTCGTCGGCGCCGTCCACGAGCACGGCGTGGCCCTCGCCTCCATCACCACCGAACTGCCCAGCCTCGACGAGGTCTTCCTGTCCCTCACCGGCCACCGCGCCGGCGCCCCGCAGGACACCCGGCCCGCCGACGAACGCCAGGAGGTCGCCGTATGAGCACCGCCACCGCACCCGCCCCCACCGCCGCCGGGTCCGGCGACGACGCCCGGATCACGCTGCGCGGGCATCTGCGCCACACCGGCGCGCTGGTACGGCGCAACCTGCTGTGGATCCGCCAGGACCCCGAGTCGATGTTCGACGCGCTGCTGATGCCGGTCGTCTTCACCCTGCTGTTCGTGTACGTGTTCGGCGGATCCATCGGGCAGGCGCTCGGCGGCGGCCAGGACCAGTACGTGCAGTACGTCATCCCCGGCATGGTCGCGATGATGAGCATGACCCTCTCGCAGGGCGTCGGCACCGGCTTCAGCGAGGACTTCCACAAGGGCGTCATGGACCGGTTCCGGTCACTGCCGATCGGACGCGGCTCCGTGCTCTTCGCGAAGATCACCGTGGAGCTGGGGCGGATGCTGTTCGCCACGGCCGTCCTGCTGATCGTCGCCGTCCTCGTCGGCTTCGACATCACCAACTGGCCGGGCCTGTTCGGCACCGTGGGCCTGTCCGCGCTGTTCGCCTCCTCGATCATGTGGGTGTTCCTCACCCTGGGCGTCGTGCTGAAGAACGCGCAGTCCGTGCAGGCGATGGGCTTCCTGGTGCTGTTCCCGCTCCAGTTCGGCTCGTCGATCTTCGCGCCGACCGAGTCGATGCCGGGCTGGCTTCAGACCTTCACCGACTACAACCCGCTGTCCACGCTCGCCGACGCCGCACGCGGCATGATGATCGGCGGCCCGGTCGCCCACGACCTGTGGGTGACGGTGGCCTGGTCGGTGGCGATCACCGCGGTGATGGCGCCGGTCGCCGTGCACAAGTTCCGCACGAAGAGCTGAGTCCGCTCATGGCGCGGTCCGGACGAGGGCGGCGGCCTCCTCGAGGGAGAGGCCGGCGCCCTCGGCGCGGGCCGCGGCGAACTCCTCGTCGGTGAGCGCGGCCCGCACGGCGCGTTCCACATGCTCCCGTACGGCGCGTTCCTGGAAGTTGGGGACATGGCCGGGCGGCAGCTGCGCGAGGCCCGCGCCCAGACAGCGGGCGGCGTCCCGGGCGCGCACCCCGCCGTCCGCACCGGCCAGCGCGGACGCGGCCAGCAGCAGGCACAGGGCGGACATCTGCGGCACGAACGACCGGGCCAGCTGCTCCCGGGCCCGCTCCAGGGCCTGCGCCGCCTTCTTGAGCGCCTCCCGGTGTCTGCCCTCGACGGTGTCCACCCAGCTCTCGGCGATCAGGATGAACCCGTCGAAGAGCGGGAACGTCGAGACACGGCACTCCTCCCGCAGCCGGTGCAGCAGCGCGCGGGACTCCTCGGTGCGGTCGGTGATGGCCAGCCAGCCCGCCAGGAAGAGCAGGGCGGCGGGCAGCGCCTCGTTCTGCGTGCGCTCCTGCTTGCGTACGACCTCCCGCAGCAGCGCCTCGCCCCGCTCGTGCCGCCCCGCCTCCAGCAGGGCGGCGCCCAGACGGGCGGTGAGGACGGCGACCTGGGCGCGGGCGCCGAGCCGTTCGGCGCGGGCGATGGCCCTCTCGTAGTCGGCGGCGGCCAGGCCGAACTCGCCGCGCCTCTCGTACGCCTCACCGCGCGCCGACAGGGCCTCCGCGGCACCCCAGGCGTCACCGAGCCGCTCGAAGATCTCCAGCGACTCGTCGGCGTCGCGGGTGGCGTCACCGGCCCAGTCGATGCGGTTGGCCGTCAGATTGGCCCTGGTGCTCAGGCTCATCGCCAGCTCCCACTCGAAACCGGGATGCTCGCGGCAGGTGCGGACGGACGCGTCGAAGATCGTCCGTACCCGTTCCATGTCGCCGGTCAGCAGGACGGCGAAGAACCAGGCGGCACCGGGCGGGCGGCAGGTCTGCGGCATCCCGGGCCGGTAGGTCTCGGCGATGATCCGCAGCTTGTGCTGCGCCTCGGGCCGCTGCCAGGCGTCCAGCTCGGTGTCCATGCACGCCAGATGGATCAGATGGGCCCCGCGCCAGGCCTCGGCGAGGACCTCCCCGTTGTACGGGGGCGGGGCGTCGGTGACGCGCTGCCACACGGGCTCGGCGGGGACGGCCGGCCCGGCGAACGGGTCCGGGCCGAGGGCCATCACCTCCGCGGACCAGGAGCGGGCCTCCAGCCGAAGGTCGCGCATCTGCCAGTACCAGCCGAGGGACAGCACCAGACACAGCGCCTCCTGCGCGTCGCGCGCGGCGACGGCGCGGCGCAGCGCGGTGCGCAGGTTCTCGTACTCGCGCTGGAGGAGAGCGATCGCGGCCCGCTGTCCGGTGCCACGCAGCAGCGGCTCGGCGGTGCGGGCGAGTTCCCGGTAGTACGTCAGATGGGCGCGCTCGGCCTCGTGGCGCCGGCCGGTCTCGTCGAGGCGTTCGGCGGCGTACTCGGCGACGGTCTCCAGCAGCCGGTAGCGCATCGCGCCGCCGTCGGACGGCTCGGCGACGACGAGGGACTTGTCGACGAGGGAGGCGAGCGCGTCGAACGCGGCGGGCCCGCACACGGCCTCGGCGGCGGCGAGGTCGCAGCCGCCCGCGAACACCGACAGCCGGCACAGCACATCGCGTTCGTCGTCGTCGAGGAGATCCCACGACCAGTCCACGACGGCACGCAAAGTCTGCTGTCGGGGCAGCACGGTGCGGCTGCCGGAGGTCAGCAGCCGGAACCGGTCGTCGAGCCGGTCCGCGATCTGGCGGGGTGTCAGCATGCGCAGCCGGGCGGCGGCCAGTTCGATCGCGAGGGGCAGGCCGTCGAGGCGGCGGCAGATCTCCGCGCACGCCTCCGGGTCGTCCTCGACGCGGAAACCGGGTCGGGCCGCCGCGCCCCGGTCGGCGAGCAGCCGCAGCGCGGCCGGCTCCGGCAGGGGCTCCACCGGGTGCAGCACCTCGCCGGGCACGCCGAGGGGTTCACGGCTGGTGGCGAGCACGGTCAGGCCGGGGCAGCGGGCCAGCAGCTCGTCCGCCAGGCGGGCCGCCGCGTCGACGACGTGCTCGCAGTTGTCGAGGATCAGCAGCATGCGGCGGCGGGCGCAGTGCTCGGCGAGCCGGGCGACGGGGTCGTCGTGCCGGTCGGAGACCGCGCGCAGCTCCTCCGCGCCGGCGCCGCGCAGCACGGTCTCGCGGGCGCCGACCGCGGTGAGGACCGCTTCGGGCACGGCCTCCGGGGTGTCCACAGGGGCCAGCTCGGCCAGCCACACGCCGTCGGGTGCGGTCTCCCCGGCCCCCTCGGCGGCCTCCTGCGACAGCCGTGTCTTCCCGGCGCCGCCCAGACCCACCAGGGTGACGAGCCGGGCCTCGGCGAGGTCCTGTCTGATCCGCTCGATGTCCCGCTCCCGCCCGACGAAGGAGGTGAGCCGGGCCCGCAGATTGCCGGCCGGGGCCTGCGCGGCGGCGCGGTCGGCCGCGGCCTTCCCCGCGGCGAAACCCGGGCCGGACGCGGCGGCGGCC
>NZ_JALLGL010000358.1 GCF_023072675.1 Streptomyces sp. XM83C | reverse complement strand
GAGATGTGTATAAGGAACAGTCCGCGACCTCCGGCGCCTGCCCCGCACCGTCCGCGCCCCCAGCCGGGACACCTCACCGTCCAGCCGCGGGAACAACTCCGTGTCCGTCACCCGGATCTCCGGCCCGAACAGCGTCGACAGGGCGGGCCGCGCCCGGCCCGTCTGGAGCGACACCACCTCGCGCAGCACACCCGTCAGCTGCTCGGCCATCTCCTGCGCCGACGCGAACCGGCGCGCCGGGTCAGGGTCGGTGGCCCGCACCAGCAGCCGGTAGAACGACTCGTACTGCCGGAACACCTCGATCGAGTCCGGGTCCGGCAGCGAGTCCACGTACGTCGTCGTGTAGCCCTGGAAGTCGAACGTGAGCACCGCCAGCGTGCGGCCCACCGTGTACAGGTCCGACGCCACCGACGGGCCGACCTCCGCGACCTCCGGCGCCTGATAGCCGACCGTGCCGTAGATCGCCGACTCGTCGTCGTCCATGCGGCGCACCGCGCCCATGTCGATCAGCTTCAGCTGGTCCTCGGTCTGGATGGCGTTGTCGACCTTGAAGTCGCAGTACAGCAGGTTACGGCTGTGCAGATGGCCGAGCGCCTCCAGCGCCTCGATGCCGTACGCGCACGCCTGCTCCACCGGCAGCGGATCGCGCCGCCCGTCCGGGGTGCGGCGCGCGTTCGCGATGTCCTTCAGCGACTTGCCGCCGACGTACTCCATCACGATGTAGCCGTCGAGGGAGCCGGTGCGCTGGTCCAGATGCTCCACGAAGTTGTAGATCCGCACGATGTTGGCGTGCTCGATCTCCGCGAGGAACCGGCGCTCCGAGATCGCCGCGGCCATCGCGTCCTCGTCGCCGGTGTCCAGCAGGCCCTTCAGCACCACCCAGCGGTCCGCGACCGCACGGTCGACGGCCAGATAGATCCAGCCCAGACCGCCGTGCGCGAGACAGCCCGCCACCTCGTACTGCCCGTGCACCACATCCCCGGGCCGCAGCTTCGGCACGAAGGAGTACGGGTGGCCGCACTTGGTGCAGAAACCTTCCGTACGGCCGGGACGGGCGCCGCGCGCCCGACCCACCGGCGCCCCGCAGTCCGCGCGCGAGCAGAACCGCTTCCGCTCCGGCACCTCCGGGTTCTCCAGAACCATCGACCGCGGATCGGGCCGCGGCACCTGCGGCACCTCCACCAGCCCCGCCCCGAGCCGGCCCCGGCCCGACGAGGAGGCGGACGAACCGGAACTGCGCACCGACACCGAACGCGCCGACGACAGCCCCGACACCGACCGCGACAGCCGCCCCGGCACCGAACGACGCGACCGCGCCGACCGCGCCGACCGCGACGACCGCGAGGACCGCGCCGACGCGCCCGACCCGCCACCGCCGGGCGCACTGCCCGGAGTGCTGCCGCTGCCCGCCGAACCGGCCCCGCCGCCCGTCAGCCCCGTCGGCGCCGACCCGACCAGCCCCGTCGGCGACACCACCGGCGCCAGCCCGCACATGTCGCAGTACAGCTCACCGCCGCCGACGTCCTCGTACGAACCGCCGCACCCCGGACGCTGACACGTCTGACCCGCCTGACTCATCACGGCTCCCCCCTCGAGTCCTGCGGCCCGAACTGCCGGGGCACCGCCGAGGCGTCCGGACCGCCGAGCGCCTCCGCCGCCGCCCGCTGGTAGCGCAGCACCGCCTGCTCGGCCACCCGCAGATCGCACGGCGCGCTCCACAGCATGCGGCGCGCCCGCTCGTACAGCTCCGCCAGCTCCGGGTCCTCCGCCAGCCCGAGCCGGGCCACCTTCGCCTTGTACGCGTCGAGCCGGCCGCGCAGCTCCGCACGCACCGCCAGCGGCGCCGTGACCGCCGTCAGCGACTCACGGGCCCGCAGCAGCTCCTCCTCCGCCTTCTGCTCCAGCTCCTCCAGCAGCGGCGACAGCCGGTGCCACTGCGCGTGCCTGCGGTACTCGGCGGCCGTCGCCAACTGCTCCTGGAGCACCGTCGGCGGGCCGCTCACCACCGGCACCTCCGTCGCCGCGATCTTCGCCAGCACCTCGCCGCGCGCCGTCCGGGCCTCGGCGAGCGTACGGTCCGCGCGCGACAGCACGTCCCGCAGCCGGACCAGCCGCTTCTCCGCGTCCTGACGGACCGTCAGCACCGCGTCGATCTCGCGGCGCACATCCTCCAGGGCGCGCGCCTCACGGTCGTACACCGTGGTGTCCGGCCGTCCGCCGCCCGGCGCGGAACTGCCCTGAGCCGGCACCCAGAACGCCAGCGGATCGGAGATCACCTGCTCCCGCAGCCGCGCCAGCGTGCGCGTGATCCGCTCCAGGTCGTCGCCCGCCGGATGCTCACCCGGACGCACCCCGACGGAGTGCGCGAGCTGCCGGGTGCGCTGGAGTTCCGCCGCGAGCAGATCGATCCGCGCGGGCAGCGCCGACCACACCGCGTCCGCCGCCACGACCATGTCCAGCGACGACGCGTACAGCTCGTTCATCCGGTCCACCAGTGCCGACAGCGAGTACCGCTCGCTGAGCCGGCCCGGACCGCCGTGCAGCGTCGGCGCGTTCGCCAGAGCCGCCGCCGAACCGGCCAGCGTCACCGGCTCGCCGCGCAGCAGCTCCGTCAGCTCCACCAGATCCTCACGGCTGGACCAGCGGCGCCGCGCCCGGATCTCACGCGCCGTGCGCAACGCGTCCGAGTACGCGTCGAAATACGCCCACAGCAGCGTGATCGCCGCTTCCGTCGACGCCCAGCGCTCCTTCGTGACACCGGTCAGCTCGGCGCCCTCCAGCAGCCTGCGGCCCGCATGGTCCTGAAGGGCGAGCAGTGACGTCTCGATCGCCTCGTGCTCGGCGCCGAGCCGTGCCAGCGCACGGTCCACCTCGTCCCGGTCCATCACCGGCCCGGCGGGGTCCGTGACGCCCATCGATCACCTCTCGCTGCTCGGTCCTGTCCCTGCCCTGCGCCGTGCGCCGCGCCGCACCCGACGGCCCGTGCACCCGGCCGCGCGGACGTCCGCCCCCTGCCTCCACCCCCGGACCGCGGTCACCCGGTGCGCAGATACTGCGGGGCGGGCGGCTTCGACGCCGACGAATCCTTGCCCAGTGTCGCCGACAGCCATGTGTCGTACGAGGTCTGCCAGTCGCCCTTCGCGTAGTCCACCAGGACCTGATTGACCCGGCGTACCAGATCGTCCGCGTCCTTCTTCATCGCCACGCCGTAGAACTCGGTCGTGAACGCCTTGCCCTTCAGCTCCACCGCCGGGTCCTGCGCGGCCTGACTCGCCGCCAGCGCGCCGTCCGTGACGACCGCGTCGACCTCGCCGAGCTGCAACCGCACCAGACAGTCCAGCTGGTTCGGCACCGTCACGGAGATGTCCGCCGACAGCCGGCCGGCGCTGCGGTCCTCCTCCAGCTTCGCGTGCGCCGTCGAACCCGCCGCCGTGCAGATCCGCTTCTCCGTGAGCGAGTCGTCGTAGCCGGTGATCGTCGACGACTTCGGCGCGAGGACCTGCTGGCCCGTGCGGAAATACGGCGCGGAGAACGCCACTTCGCCGATCCGGGCGCAGCTGATCGTCATCGTCCGCACCACCATGTCGACCCGGCCGTCCTGGATCGCCGGTATGCGCTGGTCGGTGGGGATCGCCTTGAACTGCACCGCGTCCCGGTCACCGAGGATCGCCTCGGCGATCCGGTGCGCCAGATCGATGTCGAAGCCCTCCAGCCGCGCGCCCTCCGTGTTCGGGTCGCGGTAGCCCCAGCGGTAGCTGTTCTGGTCCACGCCCACGACCAGTTTCCGCTTCGCACCCGTACGGGCCTTGATCGCCCGGATCGTCGGACCGTCCGCCGTCGACGGCGGCAGCGTCTGCTTCTCCGGGGCCTCGCAGTCCTCCGCGCGCGCGTGCACGCCCTCGGCGACACCCCGGCCGCCCGAGCGGGGAGTCTCCGCGCCGCCCGACTGGGTCAGCGGCAGCAGCAGCACGAACGCCAGCGCCAGCGCGCACAGCACGGCCATGGCCGCGACCCCGCCCCAGCCCCGCAGCCCGGCCCGGGCCCGCCGCGCCCACACCGTCACGCCGTCTCGCATTGCTCCGCCCCCTCTCACCGGTACTCCGAAAGCCTGCGCCCGATACCGAACAACGCGCCCGCCGCGCCCAGCAGCGCCAGCACCGCCGCGCCCACCGGCAGACCGGCCATCGCGTCCAGCCCGTCACCGGCCGCCCGCCGGAACTCGCGCTGCTCGTGCGACAGCGCCATCATCAGGTTCGCGTCCACGTTGTCGAAACACTCACCCGTGGAGCCCTTCGCGCCGCCCCTGCCCGGCGTGCCGATCACTGTGTCCAGCGCCTGCTCGTAGAAGCCGTCCTCGTCCGCCGCGCGGGCCTTGGCGTGCCGCTTCTTCCACTCCGCCATGTCGCCCGCCGCCTCCGCGACCGGGCGCTTCCCGTTGTCGTCGTCGGCGAGCGCCCGCGCCCGCGTCAGCGCCCGGCCCAGGACGTCCATGTCCTTGTTGAAGTCGTAGTCGAACGCGTCGTACGTCCGGCCGCCCACCTTCACCGTCTCCGCGCCCCGCGCCACCAGCGTGAGGTTCTCGTTGCCGCGCGCCTTCAGCGAGGCGATGCGCGCGTCGTTCAGCACCTTCAGGGAGCGCACCCCGTTGTCGTACGAGTCGTCCAGCGAGGCACGCGCCACGCTGTGCCCGACGACCAGCCACAGCAGCACCACCGCCGTCGCCGCGGTCGCCGCGACCAGGCCCTGGTTCAGCACGCGGTGCGTACGACGGTAGTGGCGGCGCTGCGCCCACGCCAGCGCGGCCAGCGCGGCCACGCCGAGGGCGATCGCCGCCCACGGGTACGGGCGGGCGTCCGCGTAGTCGGCGTCGAGCCGCTGGTTCTCCCGCGTGTAGAGATCCTCCGCCGCCGGGAGCATCTCCTTCTGCATCTTCTCGTTCGCGTACCGCAGATACGCGCCGCCGACCGGGAAGCCCTGACGGTTGTAGGTGCGGGCCCGCTCCACCAGGCCCTTGTACTCCGGCAGGAGCCGGTTCAGCCGGGCGATCGTCTCGGCGGCCGGGGTGCCGGCGTCGGAGCTGTTCGCCGCGGTGATCAGGCCGGCGGCGGCCGTGCGGATGTCCCGCTCGTAGAGCTCCCGGGTCGCCTTCGGCTCCTGGCCGCCCGCCAGGAAACCGCTGGAGGCGGCGGTGTTGGCGTCCGCGAGGGAACGGTAGATGTCCGCGGCGGCCGAACTGAGCGGCTGGCTCTTGTGCAGCACGTCGTCCGCGGCGGCCGAACGGTCGGTCATCTGCCAGGCGGTGACCGCGCCGAACGCGAGGACGAGAGCGGCGAGTACGGCGCCGATGATGCGGAGCCGGCCGGGCTCCGTCGCCGCCGCGGCGCGGAGGGTGTCCAGGCCCTCCGCGAAGGCGGTGCGGGGGGTGGGGGGCGGCGGTGCGGGGGTGCCGTCGCCGGTCGGCGGTGCGGGTGGTGCGGCGTGGCCCGTCGGCGTGTGTGTCACAGGTGACCTCCCCCATGGTCATGCGTCGCCGCAAAGTATCCACGACTCCCTGCCCATGAATACGCCGGGGAGATCGGTTCGGTTCCCCGTTCGCGCCGTTCCCCGCGCCCCTTCTCACCGGCGGTCCGGTGGGTGGTCTCGCGCCGTTCCCCGCGCCCCCCTGAGGGTGGCTGCGCCGTCGTCTTCACCTGCGGGCCGGTGGGGGGCTGGCCGCGCGGTTCCCCGCGCCCCTGAGGGCGAGGCAGGTGGGCTCTGTGCCCACGTGGCCGCGGGCAGGCGTGCCGCTGGGGCGCTGGGGGTCCCCTGCTCGAACGAAGCCGAGAGC
>NZ_JALLGL010000357.1 GCF_023072675.1 Streptomyces sp. XM83C | reverse complement strand
CCCCCGACGCCACCACGACCGCCCTGGACGGCGCCCGCGGCGCGAACGTCGACGGCGTGCCCGTCCACGCGGTGCGGCTGCGCGGGCTCCTCGCCCACCAGGAGGTACTCCTCGGCGGTGAGGGCGAGACCCTGACGATCCGTCACGACTCGCTGCACCACAGCAGTTTCATGCCGGGCATCCTGCTGGGCGCCCGCCGTGTCGGGAGCGCTCCGGGCCTGACCTTCGGCCTGGAACACTTCCTGGACCTGAGCTGAGCCGGTCACCATCATGCGCGCGAAGATCTCCTACGCCGTCACCGCAGCCGTCCTCGTCTTCTACTTCGTCCTGGTCGGCAGCCGTGGCGTGATGCTCATCCAGTCCGGCACCCTCATCACCGTCACCTTCGGCGTGGCGGTGCTGGTCCTGCCGGTGATCGGCCTGTGGTTCCTGTGGAAGAACACCCAGTTCGTCCGCCGGGCCAACGCCCTCGCCGCCGAACTCGACGCCGAGGGCGGACTCCCGGTCGACGAGCTGAGACGCCTGCCCAGCGGGCGCGTCGACCGTGACTCGGCCGACGAGGTCTTCGCCAAACGCAAGGCCGAGACGGAGGCGTCCCCGGACGACTGGCGCTGCTGGTTCCGCCTCGCCGTCGCCTACCATGACGCCCGCGACACCCCGCGCGCCCGCAAGGCGATGCAGCGGGCGATCGCCCTCCACGACGCCCCACGCTGACCGCACGCAACGGGCCCGGCCGGCACCACGCCGACCGGGCCCGACGCATGACCGGGGGCCCCGCCTCGCGAACCCGGCCGGGCTAACCGCGGACGTTCTCCGCGGCCCACGCCTCCACGGTGTCCGCGGCCCGGTCGAAGGCCTCGGGACGTGCCAGGAAGTCCGCATTGTGCGTGGTCAGCAGCGGCGGCATCAGATCCGCGCCCCGGCCGCGCCGCGCCAGCACCAGCGCCTGCCCCTGCACGGCACGCGGCAACCCCAGCCAGCGCACCGGCTGCTGCACCGTCCGTACGGCGGCGACCTGCTCCCAGGCCACCGTCCGCGTCACGAGGAAGGCGACATGCCGCAGCCCGCGCGGGCTCACCCACACCCCCATCCGCAGCAGCCGCAGCGCCGCTCCGATGATCAGCACGGCGATGCCGAACACGACACCGGCCCCGCTCACCGACCCGGCCAGGGCGATGATGACGGCCGCGAACAGCACGTACGAGGCGAGCAGCAGCGCGAGCGCCGCCGCACCCACGCGCCACGGTCCGGGCCGGTAGGGCCGCCGCCAGCGGTCACGGTCCTCGTACGGCAGGGGGACGTCGTCGGCGGTGTCGTCAGCGCGGTCGGCCGTCAGAAAGGGCAGGGGCACGGCTGTTCCTCACTCGCTCCGGGCATGTGCTGTGACCGGTGAGGCTATCCGGCCCCGCCGCGGCTCACCACCATCGGGGGCCGCGAGGCGGGTCAGTGTCCCTCGGCCGCCTGGGACTGCTGCGGCGCGGTGTTGGCGGGGTCGACGGACAGCGCGGGCATCCCGACCACCAGAGCCCCCACCAGCGCCGCCACGACGGTCAGCCCGAGCAGCCACCGCCCGGCCACCTGCACCCGGGAGAGCCGCTCACGCGGCGGGGGAGCGACATTGCTGCGGAACCTCTCCGCCTCGGCCACAAAAGCGAACGGCACAGGTTCCCGCCGACCGGACATCAGGGGCACGTCTCCCTTCGGGGACAGAACGGATCATCGTCACCCAGACAGACGAACGAAACCCCGGATCGGTGCCCGCCGGCGCCGGATTTTTCGGCGGGCCGGAGCAGGCCCGCCGCTGGGTAAAGTGGCCTCGCCGAAAGACCAGACGGGAAAGGCCCCCCAAGCGTGATCTCCGACGATGACATCAAGATCGAGTTCCGCAGCGACGTCACGGTGGAGTTGGTGAAGCACAGCGCGGCCGACTCCGACGTACTGTTCGCCGCTCGAGTGTCGACGCTGGGTGAGCAGTCCCTGGACGAGTTGAAGAAGGACCCGGAGCGCTCCCGAGGCCTGATCAACTACCTCATGCGCGACCGGCACGGCAGCCCGTTCGAGCACAACTCGATGACCTTCTTCATCAGTGCGCCGATCTTCGTGTTCCGCGAGTTCATGCGCCACCGCGTCGGCTGGTCCTACAACGAGGAATCGGGCCGTTACCGGGAGTTGCAGCCGGTCTTCTACGTCCCGGACGCCTCGCGCAAGCTGGTCCAGGAGGGACGCCCCGGCAAGTACCGGTTCGTCGAGGGCACCCCCGAACAGCACAAGCTCGCCACCGAGGCGATGCAGGACTCGTACCGGCAGGCGTACCGCACCTACCGCGAAATGCTCGACGCCGGCGTCGCCCGCGAGGTCGCCCGCTCCGTGCTCCCCGTCGGCCTGTTCTCCTCGATGTACGCCACCTGCAACGCCCGCTCGCTCATGCACTTCCTCGGGCTGCGCACCCAGCACGAGCTGGCGAAGGTGCCCTCTTTCCCGCAGCGGGAGATCGAGATGGTCGGCGAGAAGATGGAGGCCGCGTGGGCCGAGCTGATGCCGCTCACCTACGCCGCCTTCAACGCGAACGGCCGCGTCGCGCCGTAGCCGCATTCCTGTGCTCACACGGGCACAGATGTACGGATCAACCGCACGAAGTGTCCGGATTGCGGCTTTTCGTGAGGTTCATCTAGCCTGATCGAACGGACCCGGCACTGCCTGAACCCCCGAGCAGGCAGTGCCGGGCTCCACCTTTGTCCTGACTTGCCCGACACCCCGAGGGCAGACCACGCGGTGAGCAACGAGTAGCGTGTAACCCATGGCTCCGACCTCCACTCCGCAGACCCCCTTCGGGCGGGTCCTCACCGCCATGGTCACGCCTTTCACGGCGGACGGCGCACTCGACCTCGACGGCGCACAGCGGCTCGCCACCCACCTGGTGGACGCAGGCAACGACGGCCTGATCATCAACGGCACCACCGGCGAGTCCCCCACCACCAGTGACGCGGAGAAATCGGATCTCGTACGAGCGGTTCTGGAGGCGGTCGGCGACCGCGCCCACGTCGTCGCCGGCGTCGGCACCAATGACACCCACCACAGCATCGAGCTGGCCCGCGCCGCCGAGAAGACCGGCGCCCACGGCCTGCTCGTCGTCACGCCGTACTACAACAAGCCCCCGCAGGAGGGCCTGTACCGGCACTTCAAGGCCGTCGCCGACGCCACCGGCCTCCCGGTCATGCTCTACGACATCCCCGGCCGCAGCGGCGTCCCGATCAACACCGAGACGCTCGTCCGCCTCGCCGAGCACCCGCGTATCGTCGCCAACAAGGACGCCAAGGGCGACCTCGGCCGCGCCGGCTGGGCCATCGCCCGCTCCGGCCTCGCCTGGTACTCCGGCGACGACATGCTGAACCTGCCGCTGCTCTCCGTGGGCGCCGTCGGCTTCGTCTCGGTCGTCGGCCACGTCGTCACCCCCGACCTGCGCGCCCTCGTCGACGCGTACGTCTCCGGTGACGTCGCCAAGGCGACCGAGATCCACCAGAAGCTGCTCCCCGTCTACACGGGCATGTTCCGCACCCAGGGCGTCATGACCGCCAAGGCCGCGCTGACCCTCCAGGGCCTGCCCGCGGGCCCCCTGCGCGCGCCCATGATCGAGTGCTCCCCGGAAGAGATCGAGCAGCTCAAGATCGATCTTGCCGCCGGCGGGGTACAGCTCTGACTAACAGACTTCGCGCGCACCGCCGCGCACCTGCACCTCACAACTGAATAGGCGGGCCCACCGGTGCCCGCACCCCACAACGACAACTGCTATTGCACGAACGTCACGCGCGCCACGTGCCCGACCGGTACGTGGCGCGCGTGGTGAGGAGAGTCTTTTGAGTCATCCGCACCCTGAACTCGGCCCGCCGCCTCCCCTCCCCAAGGGGGGCCTGCGGGTCACCCCGCTCGGCGGCCTCGGTGAGATCGGCCGGAACATGACGGTCTTCGAGTACGGTGGCCGTCTGCTGATCGTCGACTGCGGAGTGCTCTTCCCCGAGGAGGAGCAGCCCGGAATCGACCTGATCCTGCCGGACTTCTCGTCCATCCGGGACCGCCTCGACGACATCGAGGGCATCGTGCTCACCCACGGGCACGAGGACCACATCGGCGGTGTCCCGTTCCTGCTCCGCGAGAAGCCGGACATCCCGCTGATCGGCTCCAAGCTGACCCTGGCCCTGATCGAGGCCAAGCTCCAGGAGCACCGGATCCGCCCGTACACCCTCGAGGTGGCCGAGGGGCACCGCGAGCGCGTCGGCCCCTTCGACTGCGAGTTCATCGCGGTCAACCACTCCATCCCGGACGCGCTGGCCGTGGCTGTGCGCACTCCCGCGGGCATGGTGGTCCACACCGGCGACTTCAAGATGGACCAGCTCCCGCTGGACAACCGCCTCACCGACCTCCACGCCTTCGCACGGCTGAGCGAGGAAGGCATCGACCTTCTCCTCACGGACTCCACGAACGCCGAGGTCCCCGGCTTCACGCCGCACGAGCGGGACATCTCCAATGTGCTGCGGCAGGTCTTCGCCGGCGCCCGCAAGCGCATCATCGTGGCGAGCTTCGCCAGCCATGTCCACCGCATCCAGCAGATTCTGGACGCGGCGCACGAGTACGGCCGCCGGGTCGCCTTCGTCGGCCGCTCGATGGTCCGCAACATGGGCATCGCCCGCGACCTCGGGTACCTCAAGGTCCCGCCGGGCCTCGTCGTCGATGTGAAGACCCTGGACGACCTGCCCGACCACGAGGTGGTCCTGGTCTGTACGGGCTCCCAGGGCGAGCCGATGGCCGCGCTGTCCCGTATGGCCAATCGCGACCACCAGATCCGTATCGTCGAGGGCGACACGGTGATCCTGGCGTCGTCCCTGATCCCGGGCAACGAGAACGCCGTCTACCGCGTGATCAACGGCCTGACCCGCTGGGGCGCCAACGTCGTCCACAAGGGCAACGCCAAGGTGCACGTCTCCGGCCACGCCTCCGCGGGCGAGCTGCTGTACTTCTACAACATCTGCCGCCCGAAGAACCTGATGCCGGTCCACGGCGAATGGCGCCACCTGCGCGCCAACGCCGAGCTGGGCGCCCTGACCGGTGTCCCGCACGACCGCATCGTCATCGCCGAGGACGGTGTCACCGTCGACCTCGTCGAGGGCAAGGCCAAGATCTCCGGCAAGGTCCAGGCCGGGTACGTGTACGTCGACGGTCTCTCCGTCGGGGACGTCGGCGAACCGGCTCTGAAGGACCGCAAGATCCTCGGTGAGGAGGGCATCATCTCGGTCTTCGTGGTGATCGACTCCTCCACCGGCAAGATCACCGGCGGTCCGCACGTCCAGGCGCGCGGCTCCGGTATCGAGGACTCGGCCTTCGTGGACGTCATCCCGAAGATCACCGAGAGCCTGGAGCGCTCGGCTCGCGACGGCGTCGTGGAGCCGCATCAGATGCAGCAACTCGTCCGCCGCACCCTCGGCAAGTGGGTGTCGGACACCTACCGCCGCCGGCCGATGATCCTGCCGGTCGTCGTGGAGGTCTGACGTACCGACAGGTGCGTACCCCGGGCGGGGCCCCTCGATTTGCATCGGGGCGCCCCGCTCCAGTACGTTTACGGCTCCGCCCAGCTGGGAACCCCGCCGCCTCGTGCGTCGGGGCACATGTCCCGGAGGGGGCGGGAAATCCGACTCAGAACTTCTGATAAAGTCGGGTCCGCCGGAAAGGGAAACGCGAGAGCGGGAACCTGGAAAGCACCGAGGAAATCGGATCGGAAAGATCTGATAGAGTCGGAAACGCAAGACCGAAGGGAAGCGCCCGGAGGAAAGCCCGAGAGGGTGAG
>NZ_JALLGL010000356.1 GCF_023072675.1 Streptomyces sp. XM83C | reverse complement strand
CCGCTCGGGAGCGAGGCCGGGGGCCGGTGCGTCCCGGCCGGCGGCGGGCCGGTCAGGTGGCCCGCCAGGGCTGCGCACCTGTCCGGGTGGCCCGCCGGGGGCGGCGGGCCGGGAGGGTCGCTCAGAGGGCGAGGCCGGTCAGGACGAGGACCCGCTCGTAGGTGTAGTCCTCCATCGCGAACCGCACGCCCTCGCGGCCGACCCCGGACTGCTTGACGCCGCCGTACGGCATCTGGTCCGCGCGGTAGGACGGGACGTCGCCGATGACGACACCGCCGACCTCAAGGGTGCGGTGGGCGCGGAACGCGGTCTGCACGTCGTGCGTGAACACACCCGCCTGAAGGCCGAACTTGGAGCTGTTGACCGCGGCGAACGCCTCGGCCTCGCCGTCCACCTTCTGCACGGTGAGGACCGGCCCGAAGACCTCCTCGCAGGCGAGGGTGACATCGCCGGGGACGTCGGCGAGGACGGTCGGCGCGTAGGAGGCGCCGTCGCGCTTGCCGCCCGCGAGCAGCTTCGCGCCGGCGGCCACGGCCTCGTCTACCCACGTCTCGACGCGCTTGGCGGCGTCCTCGCTGACCAGCGGGCCGACGTCGGTGGCGTCGTCGGAGGGGTCGCCGGTGACCTGCGCCTCGACGGCGGCGACGATACGCGGCAGCAGCCGGTCGTAAACGGACGCGTCGGCGATCACGCGCTGCACGGAGATGCAGGACTGGCCGCCCTGATAGTTGGAGAAGGTCGCGATGCGGGTCGCGGCCCAGTCCAGGTCCTCGTCGCTCGCCCAGTCGGCCAGCACGACGGCCGCGCCGTTGCCGCCCAGCTCCAGGGTGCAGTGCTTGCGCGGCACCGAGTCCATGATGGCGTAGCCGACCGTGTCGGAGCCGGTGAAGGAGATGACCGGCAGCCGCTCGTCCTGGACGAGGGCGGGCATACGGTCGTTCGGCACGGTCAGCACCGACCAGGAGCCCGCCGGGAGGTCCGTCTCGGCGAGCAGCTCACCGAGGAGCAGCGCGGACAGCGGGGTGGCGGGGGCCGGCTTGAGGATGATCGGCGCGCCGGCGGCGATCGCGGGGGCGACCTTGTGGGCGCACAGGTTCAGCGGGAAGTTGAACGGCGCGATGCCGAGGACGACGCCCTTGGGGAAGCGGCGGGTGAGCGCGAGCCGGCCCTGGCCGCCGGCGTCGGTGTCGAGGCGCTGGCCCTCGCCGCCGTTGAAGCGGCGGGCCTCCTCGGCCGCGAAGCGGAACACGGACACGGCACGGCCGACCTCACCGCGCGCCCACTTGATCGGCTTGCCGTTCTCGGCGGAGATCAGCTGCGCGATCTCCTCGGTGCGCTCGGCGAGCCGCTTGCTGACGTGGTCCAGGGCGGCGGCGCGTACGTGCGCCGGGGTGGCGGCGAACTCGTCCCGTACGGCGTAGGCGGCGGCCACGGCCTCCTCGACCTGGGCCTCGGTGGGCACGGAGACGGTGCCGACGAGCCGGCCGTCCCACGGAGAGGTGACGTCGAAGGTGTCCTCGCCGGTGGCCTGGCGGCCGGCGAGCCAGAAGGCGTGGGTGGAAGTCATTGCGAGTCCCGGCCCTTCCGCGTTGGGGGATGTTCGTTCGCTGACCACGGTAGGGCCGGGGTGCCGGTCGGTCGTTTGTCCGGGCCGTCACAATCGCTCCGGGGCACGCGCCGCTTTGGCGTAGGCGGGGGCGCGGGTGTGCGGCGAGGGTGCGGCGGGCGGCCACTGGGCAGGTGCTACGACGGCTCGGCCGAGGTCGCCTTCAGCGCCAGCCACAGTTCCATCCGGACGTCCGGGTCGTCCAGGGAGCGGCCGAGGATCTCCTCCACGCGGCGCATCCGGTAGCGCAGGGTGTGGCGGTGGACGCCGAGGTCGGCCGCGGCGGCGTCCCACTGGCCGTGCCGGGACAGCCAGGCCCGCAGGGAGGCGACGAGGTCGCCGCGGCCCGTGGCGTCGTGTTCGTGCAGGGCGCGCAGCAGGCCGTCCGCGAACGCCTTCACCGCGTCGTCGGCGAGCAGCGGCAGCACCGACCCGGCGGCGAGCTGTTCGTGCTCGACGCAGACCCGGCCCCGGCGCCGCGCCACCGACAGGGCCTGCTCGGCCTGCTTGTAGGCGGCTGCCGCGGCGATGGGCCCGGCGGGGGCGGACAGGCCGACGACGAGTTCGCCGTCCTCGGCGGGCGGCTGGTCCCGTGTCTCCACGGCCCGCGCGGACTCCAGGGCGGCGGCGTGGTCGACGCAGGCGGTGACGGCGGCGCCCTGGTCCGCGGCGAGGACGACGAGCCGTTCGCCTTCGGGTACGACGAGGACGGCCTCCCCGGCGTGGGCGGCGGCTGCCTCCACGCTCTCGGCGAGCGCGGCGAGCGGGTCACCGGCCGCTCCGGGCGCGGCCGGTGCGGGGGCGGGCGGGGGCCTGTCGCCCTTCACGCGCGCGTGCGCGTCGGCGTGGGCGCGGGCGGCCGTCGCGGACGCGGACTCGGCGACGATCAGCCGGAAGGGCGCGTCGAGGAGCCCGCCGTACAGGTCGCCGGCGACGGCGCGCGCGTGGTCGGGTTCCCCGGCGAGGAGCATGCGCAGGACGGCGGCTCCGATGCGCTGTTCGGCGGCGTGCAGCGAGCGGGAGCGTTCGGTGGTGAGGGTGAGCAGGGCGATGGCGGAGTGGACGGCGTACCGCTCGGCGGTGCCGGGGGCGGCGGCGGTGCCGACGGCGAGCGCGGCGCGGGGGCGGCGGCCGGTGCCGAGGGAGTGCAGTTCGACGCGGTCCTCGTGCTCGGGGCCGCCGACCACGACGGAGGCGGGCGCGGGCCGCTCCCGCAGCCGTTCCACCTCGGCGGTGAGGCGGGCGGCGCGGCGGCCGGCCCACTCGGGTGCGGCGGCGACGACGGCACCCGAGGCGTCGTACAGCGCGGCCCAGCCGTCGACCTGCGCGGCGAGCGCGCCGAGGAGGCCCTCGGGGCCGGCGTTCAGGGCCTGCTTGGTCAGCTCGCGCTGGGCGGCGAAACCGGCGGTGACGGCCCGGTACTGGTCGGCGGCGATGGCCGCGGAGACGGCCTTGCTGATGGCGAGGAACGGGGTGCGGCGGGGCACCTCCAGCAGCGGCAGGCCTTCCTCGGCGCACGCGTCGACGAGCGCGGCGGGGATCTCGTCGTAGTTGACGCCGACGGCGAAACCCAGCCCGACGACGCCCGCGCCGACGAGCCGCTTCACATAGCGCCGCATCGCCTCGGGGTCCTCGGCGTCCAGCTTCAGCGCGGTGATCAGCAGCAGCTCGCCGCCCTCCATGTAGGGGACGGGATCGGCGAGTTCGCTCACATGGGCCCACCGGACGGGCACGTCCAGGCGGTCCTCGCCCGCCCGCACGGTCAGCTTGAGCGCGGAGTGGTGGGCGAGGGAGGCGAGGGTGGGGGGCATCGGGCCTTCAGGTGGACGGACCTCGGGTGATCTTTTGGCCGCTGTGTATGAACGGCCTAGGGTGATTCTGCCTCACCGTACGGTCGCCTGTGCAGCGGTCGGCTTCTCGGCCCCGCGCGCCCGACTCCCCCGGGCCGTCAGCCCCGCAGAACCCGGCCCACCGGCCATCAACCCCGCAGAACCCGGCCCACCGGCCATCAACCCCGCACGCCCGACTCCCCCAGGCCGTCAGCCCCGCAGGTCCACCAGCAGTGGCGGCGCATGCTCCCCCTCGACGGTGGTCAGGGACAGCACCGCGTGCCCCGGCGGCACCTCGTGCGCGAGCTCGGAGGCCGACCAGCGTTCCCGCTCCACCTGCCGTACGGTGACCGCCTCCGTGGTGACGGCCTTCCCGGTGACCAGTTTGCGCAGGGCGTGCAGCAGGCGTGTCATGGGCTGGTCGGCGAAGACGGTGTGCTGGGCGACATCGCGGGTCTCGACCCATTCGGTGCCCCACGCCCCGGCGAACCGGCTGCCGTCCCAGGTGGTGACCCCGGACAGGGCCATACGGCAGCCGACGGCCGCGTACAGCGGGCCGTGCAGCGCCTCCGGTACGTCGGCGACGGTGCGCAGGGCGAGCACGACACCCGCGTTCCGCGCCCGCAGCCCCTGGAGGCGGCGGACGGACCCGGCGGTGACGGTGCCGGTGGCGTCGTCGAGGACGAGGCACGCGAAGTGGTCGCGCCCGGCGGTGCGGGCGACGGCGGTGAACTGGGCGAGGATCAGCCGGGCGAGCAGCCGCGACGCCTCCTCGTGGCCGTGCTCGGGCAGATCGATGCGCACCCGCAGCGGATGGTGGGCGACGGCCCGCAGGGAGAACGGGCGGATGGTGTCGTCGCCGGCGCCGAAGAAGTCCGCGAAGGCGGGCCGGTCCAGCAGGGCGAGCCGGTCGGCGAGCACGGGCCCCGGGTCGCCGGCGGTGCCGGACTGGCGGACCCGGGCGTCCAGTTCGCGGCGCATCGCGGCGTGCCGGTCCTCGGCGAGCGCGGCCCGCAGGTCGGTCAGCGCGGCCGGGTCGCCGTCCAGCAGTTCGCGCAGCACGGGCAGGGTGGGGAAGCGGCCGTGCACGGCCCGGTAGGGGCCGAGGAGCTGGGCCAGCGCGGTCGCCGCGCGCTGGGTGCCGACGGAGTCGAGGTCGGCGGCGAGGGCCTCGGCGAGGAGCGCGGCGGCCTCGTCGGGGTCGTCGGTGCCGGCGTACGGGTCGAGGTCGTGCACGGAGCGCGGGTCGCCGATGCGGACGACGACGTCGAACGCGTCGTCGGGTCCGAGCCCGGCGCCCGCCGCGCCCACGGCGACGACGGCGCACGCCCCGGTCAGGGCGTGCAGGGCGAGGTTCTCGACGAGCGGCGCGGTGACGTGCCGGGTCTTGCCGGCGCCGGGCGGGCCGACGACGAGGAGGGACGTGCCGAGGGCGTCGGGGCCGAGGGCGGCGCCGGCGCCCCGGTAGGCGAGGGGGGTGCGCTCGTGGTCGGCCCAGCGGCCGATGCGTACCTGCCCGGTGAGCAGATCGTGCCGTGCGGCGCGCACGGGCAGGTCCCGGGCACCGGAGGGGTGGGTGAGGGCGGCAGCACCGTGGCGGAGCACGGTGTCGGTGAACCGGGCGAGGCGGCCCTCGCGGCGGGCGCGGCGCCAGGCGTGGCGGAGGCGGGCGCAGTCCACGTCGTTCATGCGCCCGGCGGCGACCTCCGCGGTGAGGGTGTCCGCGGCCTGCCGCTGTCCGGCCTCGCGCAGTTCGGGCCACTGGGTGGGCGGCAGCGCGGCGGGAGGTACGGCGTCGGAGGGGCCGGCGGCGGCGCGGCGGGCCTGGAGGACGTCGCGCAGCAGCGGCAGCCAGCCGCCGATGCGGGCGAACGGCCAGACGACGAGCAGGGTGATCACGGCGTACAGCGCATCGGTGCGCCACGGGGAGGTGAAGAAGTCGTAGCCGCCGGTGACCAGGACGATCAGGGAGAACAGGGGGCCGACGACGGGCAGCGCGTCCCAGCCGGCGCCGAACGCGTCGGGGAAGACGAGGCTGAGCGCGGCCAGCGCCCCGATCAGCGCGACGAGGGCGCGGGCGGGCTGGGGGCGCTGGGTGACGGTGTGCCGGACGACGGCGCCCCAGCTGCCGAGCCGGCCCATGCTGTGGACGAGGACGGCGAAGAAGACGCCGTCGTAGACGACCCGGGCCTCGGCGCCCTCCATGCCCTTGGGTGAGGCGAGGGTGCCGCCCCACCACCAGTCGTCCGGGGTGACGAGCCGCAGCAGGGCCCACTGGTAGGGAATGCTGCCGTTGCGCCACAGGGACCACAGCAGCAGTCCCACGACGAGGGGTACGGCGACGCCGACGAGGGTGACCGGGGAGAGCCGCTCGCCGGTGGAGGCGGGGCGGGGGCGGCGGTAGCCGAGCCGCCAGATGCCGGGTTCGGCGGCGGGCCGGGGC
>NZ_JALLGL010000355.1 GCF_023072675.1 Streptomyces sp. XM83C | reverse complement strand
GCCTACGACCCGCTGCGCGCCGCCCGCCCCCTGGCCCGCGTCACCCTCTTCGACGGCCGCCAGGTCTGGCTGGTCACCGGCCACGCCGCGGCCCGCGCCCTGCTCGCGGACCCCCGCCTGTCGAGCGACCGCACCGACCCCCGCTTCCCGGCGACCACCGCCCGCTTCGACGCCGCAGGCCGCCGCCGCATCGCCCTGCTCGGCGTCGACGACCCCGAGCACCGCGCCCAACGCCGCAGGCTCGCCCCGCGCTTCACGCTCCAGCGCGCCAACGCCCTGCGCCCCGAGATCCAGCGCATCGTCGACGGACGCCTCGACGCGATGATCGCGCAGGGCCCGCCGGCCGACCTGGTCGCCGCGTTCGCGCTGCCGGTGCCGTCCATGGTGATCTGCGCCCTCCTGGGCGTGCCGTACGCCGACCACGAGTTCTTCGAGGAGCAGTCCCGTCGGCTGCTGCGCGGCCCGACCGGCGCCGACAGCATGGCGGCACGACGCAGCCTGGAGGAGTACCTCGGCACCCTGATCGACCGCAAGCGCACCGGCCCCCGCGGCGACGGCGTCCTCGACGAACTCGTCCACGGGCAGCCCGACCAGAGCCCCCAGGACCGGGCCGATCTCGTCGACCTGGCGGTGATCCTGCTGGTCGCCGGACACGAGACGACCGCCAACATGATCTCCCTCGGCACCTTCACCCTGCTCCGGAACCCGCAGCGGTCGGCCGAGCTGCGCCGGGACCCCTCCCTCGTACCGGCGGCCGTCGAGGAACTGCTGCGGATGCTGTCCATCGCCGACGGGCTGCTGCGGGTCGCCACCGAGGACATCGAGGTGGACGGGACGGTGATCAGCGCCGGAGAAGGGGTCCTCTTCTCGACGTCGCTGATCAACCGGGACGACAGCGTGTACCCCGACCCCGACGCCCTGGACTTCCACCGTCCGGCCCGCCACCACGTCGCCTTCGGCTTCGGCATCCACCAGTGCCTCGGACAGAACCTCGCCCGCGCCGAACTGGAGATCGCGCTGCGCACACTCCTCGAGCGGCTGCCCGGCCTGCGTCTGGCCGTCCCCGCCGAGGAGATCCCGTTCAAACCCGGCGACACCATCCAGGGGATGCTGGAACTCCCCGTGGCCTGGTAGGAGGGTGCGGTCCATGGACACGAGCACGCGCGTCGCCGTCGACCGGGACGTCTGCATCGGCGCGGGACAGTGCGCCCTCGCCGCACCGGCCGTCTTCGTCCAGGACGACGACGGGTTCAGCACACTCCGGCACGGTCACCCGGACCCCGGCGCCGATCCGACGGTCCGGGAGGCGGCACGGGCCTGCCCGGTGGGCGCGATCAAGGTGACCGGACCGCAGGGCCCGCCGGAAGCGAGGCCCTGACCGGGCCGGAGGCCGCCCTCCGAGGGCGGCGGCCCGCGGCCGGGGCGTTTCAGTAGGGTGCGGAGGGTGAGTGATCGTACGGTGGACCGTCGGCCGGGGGACCCGGACCGGGACACACGCTTCCTCTATGTCGTCGTATGCGCGGCCGGTGTCGCCTCCGGGGTCGGCGAGCTGATCGGAGCCGCGCGGCAACGCGGCTGGGAGACGGGGGTGTTCGCCACACCCACCGCGCTGAACGGGTTCTTCGACACCGCCCGGGTCGAGGCGCTGAGCGGACGCCCGATACGTTCCGCCTGGCGCCGCCCCGGCGACCCCCGGCCCTTCCCGCCGCCCGACGCGGTCGTGGTGGCGCCCGCGACCTTCAACACCGTCAACAAGTGGGCGCAGGGCCTCGCCGACACCCTCGCCGTGGCGACCCTCTGCGAGGCGGCAGGCCTCGGCGTCCCGGTGGCGGCGCTGCCCTGCGTCGCCGACGCTCTCGCCGCGCACCCCGCGTACCGGGACAGCGTGGCCCGTCTGCGCGGCATGGGTGTCCGCTTCGCCGCCCGCTTCACCGGCGAGCCCGACGAGCACGGCGTACGCCCGGAGTTCGACTGGAAGCAGGCACTGGACCTCGTCGAACAACCGTGACCGAGCAACGGAGACCCGGCGTCCGAGACCGAGCCGCCCCGACCGAACGGCCCGAGCGGCGGCCCCGATCGTCGGCCCCGAGCGGCGGCGGCACCGCGCCGCGGAACCGGAGGCCGGCGCACGCGAGCGCATAGGCTCGCAGTGCAACCGAACTACGGCAGGAGCAGCGACGATGCAGTACGTGAAGCTCGGTTCGACGGGCCTGGACGTGTCACGGATCTGTCTGGGCTGCATGACCTACGGCGTGCCGGACCGCGGCACCCACGAGTGGACCCTCGACGAGGACGCCGCGCGCCCCCTGATCCGGCAGGCGCTCGAGGCCGGCATCACCTTCTTCGACACCGCCAACGTCTACTCCGACGGCACCAGCGAGGAGATCATCGGCAAGGCGCTGCGGGACTTCGCCCGCCGCGACGAGATCGTCATCGCGACGAAGGTCCACGGCCGGATGCGGCCCGGCCCCAACGGAGCCGGACTGTCCCGCAAGGCGATCATGACGGAGATCGACCACAGCCTCGCCCGGCTGGGCACCGACTATGTCGACCTGTACCAGATCCACCGGTTCGACCCCGACACCCCGGTCGAGGAGACCATGGAGGCACTCCACGACCTCGTGAAGGCCGGCAAGGTGCGATACATCGGGGCGAGTTCGATGTACGCGTGGCAGTTCTCCAAGATGCAGTACACGGCCCTGCTGCACGGCTGGACCACGTTCGTCTCCATGCAGAACCATTACAACCTCCTCTACCGCGAGGAGGAGCGCGAGATGCTGCCGCTCTGCGCCGACCTGGGCGTGGGCGTACTGCCCTGGAGCCCGCTCGCCCGCGGACGGCTCACCCGGGACTGGGGCACCACCACCGGCCGCAGCGCCACCGACGCCTTCGGCAGCACCCTCTACCTGGAAGGCGACCAGGCCGTCGTCGAGACCGTCACCCGGATCGCGCAGGAGCGCGGCGTGCCCCGCGCACAGGTGGCGCTCGCCTGGCTGCTGCACCAGGACACCGTGACCGCCCCCATCGTCGGGGCGTCCAAGCCGCAGCACATCACGGACGCCGTCGCCGCCGTCGAACTCCGGCTCACCGAGAAGCAGATCGAGGAACTCCAGGCCCCGTACACACCCCACCCCGTCGCCGGGCACTGACCCCTTTTCTTTGGGCATGAGATTTTGCGGGGCCACGGGATTGCCGCCGCGCACCGGCCCGGCGGCAATCCCGCTTCCAATTCCTGATTGACGCGAAGTCAAATTACGGTGGCCGTCGCGTAATGCATGATTCTGGGAGGTCTCTTGTTCCGCCTCCCTGGCATGTGCCAATGTGAGGCGGGTCTCGTCCACCCCCCATGTTTCACAAGAGCAGCCCCTGTCCTTGGTACGGACTTCTGCCGCTGCTCTCGGAGGAAATACCGCCGTGAATACCGTTGGCCCCACCGGCTCGTCGAATTCGTCGATGCCGGTGCCCCCGTACAGTGCCACCGACGCACAGCTGAGCGCACAGCTGAAGAAGTGGACAGGCGGCACCCCCGCGGTCCATCCCGTGGGCGAACTCCTCGACCGGCACTGGGCCGCCGCCTTCGCCTACGCCCGGCTGTGCACCGACACCGGGCGCGCCGCGGGCATGCTGACCACGGCCGCCTTCACCCGGCTGTTCGGCGAGGCCCTGCGGCAGGACGGGCCGAGTTCCGCCTGGCGCCCCCATCTGCTGGTGACGGTCGGCCGAATCGCCGCCGAATGGGACGCCGACGGCCGCCGGGAACTCCTCCACCCGGCCCTGCGCACCACCGACCACGCCTCCGGGCCGGCCTCCGCCCGGCTCCTGCCGCCGTCCCACCGCCAGACCCTCGCCCAGGCCTTCCAGCGGATGCCGCAGACCGCCCGCTGCGTGCTGTGGCACGCCGAGGTGGAGGCCGAACCACCCCTGATCCCGGCCGCACTGCTCGGCCTGGACGAGGAAACCGCACGCATCGAACTTCAGCGGGCCCGCGAACGACTGCGCGCAGAGGTGCTGCAGGTTCATCGCGAGTCCGCGCCCGACGAGGAATGCCGGCGCTTCCTGCGCCTGCTCGACGTCACCTACCGCCGCGGCGGCACCGCCAGCGACCCCGACCTGCGCCGCCACCTCGACCGCTGCGGGCACTGCCGGTACACCGCCGACCAACTGGCCCAGTTCCACGGCTCGCTGGGCTTCGCCCTCGCGGAGGCGGTCCTCGGCTGGGCGGCCCGCGACTATGTCACGGCCCGGCTGACCAGCGCCCTGGGCGAGAGCGACGCGCAGGAAGCGGCGTACGACGGGACGGACGCCGCCCCGGAGACCGCCGCGCAGGCGAGATTCGGCACGGCCGAGGCCTGGGGGCCGGACCCGGAGGCCGGCCCCGCCGTCGGCGCGGCCGGAGCCTGGAACGCCGCGGGCGGCACGCCGGACAGCGGCGCCGCCGGTACGGCCGGAGCCTGGGGCTTCACCGGACCCGAAGCCGGCACGGGCACGGGCGGTCCGGCACAGGAGTGGGGCCCCGCCGCCGATCCGGCCCGCGCTGCGGCGGCCACCACGGCGTCCACGCCGGGCCACCACGCGGCCGACCCGGCAGGACCGGCCCCGCAGCCCGCAGCGCATGCCGCTGACGCGCCCGCCGACCGCCGCCGGACCGGCCCCGCACCCCGCTGGCGGGCCGCCGCGGTCTCCGCCGGGCGGCGCGTCGCGGAACGCGCCGGGGACCGGCTCGGCGCGCTGTCCGCCTCCCTCCACGGCACCGGCAGCCCCTCCGGCCCCGGCGCCGGCCGGAACAGCGGCGGCCCCCGCGTACTGTCCCGCAGAGCCGTGCAGCGGGCCCGAGCCGTCCGGCGCCGCAACCTCGCCCTCGCCGTGTCCGCCGTGAGCGGGCTCATCGCCCTGCCGCTGGTGCTGTGGTCCGCCGGCGCCGACGAAGGCGACGGCGGGAACGGCAACGGCGCCAAGGGCGGCCAGGCCGCCGGCACCACCCCGGGGTCGGCCACCGCCACCGAGTCGCCCTCCTGGATCGGCAGCGGCGGCACCGCCAAGACGGCGCTGGTCGGACGGCTCCACAACACCGCCTCCGGGCTCTGCGTCGACATCGCCGGCGGCCGGCCCGGCGAGGGCGCCGAGACCCGGCTCGCCACCTGCTCCCCGGCGGCGGCACAGCAGTGGTCGTACGACCCCGACGGCCTGCTGCGCAGTGTCGCCGCGCCCACGCTCTGCCTCGACTCGCGGCTCGGCTACTCGGTTCGCCTCGCACCTTGCGCCGGCGCCGGGCAGCCGGGCGGCAAGGAGGTCCGCTACGACTTCACCCTGCAGGGCGTGCTCATACCGCGCGGGCACCAGGACCTCGCCCTGACACCGGCGGCGACGGACGGGTCGGGGGCGCTGGTGCTGAAGAACCGGGCGGACGATCCGGCACAGCGGTGGACGGTCGACACGTCGGCGCCGGAGTTGCAGATGGCGGTCGTCACGTGGGGAGTGGGCGGGGGCTGACCCCGGCGCCCGCGGGGCGCGGGTCCGCGCAGTTCCCCGCGCCCCCTTTGCCACCGGCGTGCCGGTGACGCCGCTCTGCGCAGTTCCCCGCGCCCCCTTTGGGGTGCGTGCGGTTTCGTTGTTCACCGCGGCCCGGTGGGGGGTGTTCGCGCAGTTCCCCGCGCCCCTTGTGTGTGCCTGGGGCATCGTTTTCACCTGCGGGCCGGTGGGGGGTGTTCGCGCAGTTCCCCGCGCCCCTGAAGGCCTGCGGCGGCCCGCTGGTGTGGGTGGGTGGTTGCGGTGGCGCCGGCTGTCCGGTGGTGGGGTCGGGGCCGCGCCGGGGGGTGTCCGTCCTCGGTGCGACGCCCTGTCCCTCAGATCCTTGCTCTGCGTTTTCGCCGCACGCTGCGGGCG
>NZ_JALLGL010000354.1 GCF_023072675.1 Streptomyces sp. XM83C | reverse complement strand
CGCCCCACCCCCGCGCGTGGTACGCCATCGCCCCGACGGTGCTGCCGACGCTGGACCCGATGTAGTACGCGGACTGGTACAGCGCCGAGGCCTGCGCCCGCCCCCGTGTCGCCGTCTTGCTGACCGCCGACGACGCCACCGCGTGCCCCGCGAAGAACCCGGCGGTGATCAGCACGAGCCCCACCAGCACCGGCACGAGCGACCCGGCCGGCGACAGCAGCAGCCCCGCCGCTGTCGTCCCGCCGGCCAGGTACAGCGCACCGCGCCGCCCGAGCCGGCCGACGAGCCGCCCGGCCGCCGACGCCGACACCGTGCCCACCAGATACACCAGGAAGATCGATCCGACGATGCCCTGAGGCAGCCCGAACGGCGCCTCGGTGAGCCGGTAGCCGATCACGGTGTACACGCCGCCGAACACGGTCATGAACAGCGCGCCGATCGCGTACAGCCGCCGCAGCAGCGGATCCGCCAGGTGACCCCGTACCGTCGCGGCCAGCACACGCAGCCGCAGCGATCCGGCGCGGAAGTGCCGGGGCGCGGGCAGCAGCACCCGGAACGCGACCGCGCAGACCACCGCGATGACACCGATGACGGCGACGGCAACCCGCCAGCCCCACTCCTGGGCGATCCAGCCGGTGATGACGCGCCCGCTCATCCCGCCGACGCTGTTGCCCGCCACGAACAGCCCGATCGCGGTGACCAGCGCCCGAGGCGTGACCTCCTCCGCCAGGTACGCCGTCGCCGACGCCGGAAGACCGGCCAGCGCCGCGCCCTGCACGGCGCGCAGCGCGACCAGCGCGCCCAGGGACGGCGCGAACGGCACCAGCAGCCCCAGGGTCACGGCGACGGCGAGCGACGCGGTCATGACCGTACGGCGTCCGTAGCGCTCCGACAGAGCGCTCATCGGCAGGACGAACAGCGCCAGACCGCCCGTCGCGGCGGCCACCGTCCAGCTCGCCTCACCGGCCGGCACACCCAGGTCGGCGGAGATCAGCGGCAGCAGGGCCTGCGTGGAGTACAGCAGAGCGAAGGTGGCGACGCCCGCGAGGAACAGGGCGAAGCTCATCCGCCGGTAGCCGGGCCCGCCGGGCGCCACACGCGTGTCGGCGGAGGACCCGGAGCCACTGTTCGTGGAGGAGGACGGTACGGAGACGGAAGGGGCGGCGCCCATGGCGGTGGGCGCCCCGGTGCTGGCGGGAGTCATGTCCTCGACGCTACGGAGGCCCGGCTCATGCGTCCAATGCATGAACTGCCCATAATCGTTCCCATGGTGCATCAGCAGAGGTCACAGCCCCGACTGTCACCGACCGGTGACACAGAAGACATGGCGACGGTACTCGCGCCGCGCCTCGCGTACTTCGCGGGCGTGGCCCGCACCGAGCATGTGACCCGGGCCGCGCAGGAGATGAACGTCCCCCAGTCGACCCTCTCCCGCGCGATGGTCCGCCTCGAACGGGACCTGGGCGTGGACCTGTTCGCCCGCCGGGGCCGCACCGTCTCCCTCACCCCGGCCGGCCGCAGCTTCCTCACCTCCGTCGAGCGCGCCCTCGCGGAGATCGAGCGCGCCGCCGAGGAGGTCCGCGCCGACGCCGACCCGGCCACCGGCAAGGTCGCGTTCGGGTTCCTGCACACCATGGGCGCCGAGACCGTCCCCGGCCTGCTCCAGGCCTTCCGCGCCGACCACCCCCGCGTCCGCTTCAGCCTCGTCCAGAACCACGGCGAGGCCATGCTGGAGGGCCTGCGCGCCGGCGAACTCGACCTCTGTCTCACCTCCCCGGTCCCCGACGCCCCGGACCTGGTGGCCCGCCGCCTCGACGAGCAGAAACTGCGCCTGGTCGTACCCGCCGACCACCGCCTCGCCACCCGGCGGCGGGTCCGTCTCGCGGAGGCCGCCGAGGAGACGTTCGTCAGCCTGGAACCGGGTTACGGGCTGCGCCGTATCACCGACGACCTGTGCAGCCGGGCCGGGTTCAGGCCGCGCGTGGCGTTCGAGGGGGAGGAGGCGGAGACGCTCCGGGGCCTGGTCGCGGCAGGGCTGGGCGTGGCGCTGCTGCCGCCGCCGACGGTGCCGCGCCCGGGGGTGGTGGAGCTGACGGTGACGGCGCCGCGCGCGGTGCGGGAGATCGGCGTGGCCTGGCCGGCGGGGCGCCCGGACACCCCGCCGGTGGCGGCGTTCAAAAGGTTCCTGCTGTCGAGGAGGGGCAACCTGCTGCCCTGACGCGCGGCCCACGGCATCCGGTCCCGGCCTGCTCGCCTCACCGCCGTAACGACCGCCCGAACCCCGAGGCGAGCGGCATCCGCAGCCCTATCGGCGGCGGCGCGGCGAACGCGTCGACGACGGGCCGGGAGTAGGCGTGCCCGAACAGGGCCCCCATGACGAAGTCCTCGGCGAGAGCGAGGACTTCGTCGCGGTACTGCCGCAACCGGTGCCGGTCGGCGTGCACTTCGAACCGGCACACCTGCCGGTTCGCCTTCTTCGCGCGGGCCGCGAGCCGGAACGAAAGCTCGGGGTCGGTGCGTTCGTCGTTCGTGCCGTGCACGAGCAGCACCTGACGTCCCACCAGTTGCTTCACCGGTTCGGGTGGTGCGGAGCCGTCCTCCTCCGGCAGCCAGGGGGCGATCGCCAGGACGGAGTTGACGGCGTCGTGACCGCCGGCGTGCAGGGCCGCCCGCGCGCCCATGTCGAACCCGGCGAGGCAGACGGGCACATCACCGTGGCGCCGTACGATCTCGTCCGCGGCCCACGCGGCGTCGCGGGCGAGGTCGGCGTCCCTGCCGTTCCAGCCCCGGTAGCGGTAGTGGACGACATGCACCGCGAGCCCCTCGGCGCGGCCGGCGCGGGCCAGCCGCCGGGCCAGGGCGCGCACGGAGGCGGCGGCGAGCAGCGGGGACGGTCTGCGCCGGGACTCCGCGTCACCGCCGGGCAGCAGCAGCACCGCCCCGCCGACCGCCGTCGGCTCCTGACCAACTGCCCGCCCCAGCCGGGCCGTACGCATCGGCATCGCTTGCTGTGCCATGGCAGAACAGTGTCAGAAGCACCGGCGTACGCCACCGGTCCGTAGGGTCACCGTTGCGTATCGACGGACGCGTACGACGCGCTGTCTACGCGCGTAGGAGATACAGTGCGGAAATGACGAGCCAGACCATTCGGACGGGCATGACGCCCACCCCGGACCAGATCCGCCGGGCGCCCAAGGTTCTGCTGCACGACCATCTCGACGGCGGCCTGCGCCCCGGCACCGTCGTCGACCTCGCCCGCGACAGCGGGTACGACCAGCTCCCCGACACCGACCCCGACAAGCTCGCCCTGTGGTTCAGGGAAGCGGCCGACTCGGGGTCGCTGGAACGCTATCTGGAGACCTTCTCCCACACCGTCGGCGTGATGCAGACCCGCGAGGCGCTGGTACGTGTCGCCCGCGAGTGCGCCGAGGACCTCGCCGAGGACGGTGTCGTCTACGCCGAGGTGCGGTACGCCCCCGAGCAGCACCTGGCCGGCGGCCTCACCCTGGAGGAGGTCGTCGAGGCCGTCAACGAGGGCTTCCGCGAGGGGGAGCGGCTGGCCCGTGAGGCGGGCCGGCGCATCCGCGTCGGAGCGCTGCTGACCGCGATGCGGCACGCGGCCCGCTCCCTGGAGATCGCGGAACTCGCCAACGCCTACCGTGACCAGGGCGTCGTCGGCTTCGACATCGCCGGCGCCGAGGCCGGCCACCCGCCCACCCGGCACCTGGACGCGTTCGAGTATCTGAAGCGGGAGAACAACCACTTCACCATCCACGCCGGTGAGGCGTTCGGGCTGCCGTCCATCTGGCAGGCCCTTCAGTGGTGCGGCGCCGACCGGCTCGGGCACGGGGTGCGCATCATCGACGACATCGAGGCACGGCAGGACGGCTCGGTCCGGCTGGGCCGGCTCGCCTCCTACGTCCGCGACAAGCGCATCCCGCTGGAGCTGTGCCCCAGCTCCAACCTGCAGACCGGGGCCGCCGCCTCGTACGCCGAGCACCCCATCGGTCTGCTGCGCCGGCTGCACTTCCGGGCGACGGTGAACACCGACAACCGGCTGATGTCGCACACCAGCATGAGCCGGGAATTCGAGCACCTGGTCGAGGCGTTCGGCTACACGCTCGACGACATGCAGTGGTTCTCCGTCAATGCGATGAAATCAGCGTTCATTCCTTTCGATGAACGACTCGCGATGATCAATGACGTGATCAAGCCCGGATATGCGGAACTCAAATCCGAATGGCTGTTCCAGCAGACTGCCTCCACCAGCGGTTCTTCTGAGACCGAGGGCTGACCGACACCCCATTGCACGCGCGGAATGCGGACGGGTATTCACAATCCGTCCGCATTTCGATGTTTGCGGCGGGAGCCTTGTCATGTTTACGGTCGTGGACCGCTCGTATCCCCGTCTTTCCTTTACGAGGACTCATAAATGAAGCAGTCTGCTGCCAAGACCCTCGGTGTCGCCGCTCTGGGTGCCGCCTTCGCCGCCGCGGGCGCCGGCGCCGCCAGTGCCGCCCCCGCCGTGCCCGACGCCGGCCAGGCGCTGGACGGCGTGACCCGCACCCTGCCGGCGGAGAACGTCACCCAGGCGCTGCCGGGTGCCACCGAGGCGCTGACCCACGGCCAGTCCGCCGTCGGCGCGGGCCTGGCCGCCGCGCAGCCGGCCGCGCAGAAGGTGCTCGCCGACGGCCCGACCGCCCCCGTCGCCGGCCTCCTCGGCGGCCTGCCCGTCGGCAGCGCCCTGCCCACCAAGGGCGTCGGCCTCAACGGCCTGCCGCTCGGCGGCTGACCGGCCGTACGGCCCCCGAAACCACCGTCGGGGCGCGTCCCGTCTTCCTCCCTGGGACGCGCCCCGACGGTGCGCCGTCGACGCCGGTCGGCCCTTCGTGCCGTCACCAGGCCGTACGGGCCTTGTCCTCCGACGGCAGCAGAATCCACAGCGCGATGTAGAGCAGGAACTGCGGGCCCGGCAGCAGACACGACAGCAGGAAGATCACCCGCATCGTCGTCGCCGACGTACCGAAACGCCGGGCCAGCGCGGCGCACACGCCGCCGATCATGCGTCCTTGGGTGGGGCGGGCGAGGCTGGACATGTGAACTCCCTGCGTGATCGGGTCGGTAACGACATCAGCCGGGCTCCTGCGCCTTGCCGCCCGCCCCGCTGGGGGCGAGCCGGCTGCCCGACGCAATCCACGCTACGGGGACGAAGACGACGAAGCGTCGCTCCACGGGGCGATCCCGACCCTGGGAATCGTCGGGGTACGACCCTGAGCCGCATCCTCCCTGCGGGGCTCCGTGTGCTCGTCCCTGCGGCGGAGCCACGCCCGCAGCGCCGGCACCACCGCCAGGTGCGCCAGGGCGACGCCCAGGGCGTTGAGGAGGAGCGAGTCGACGTCCACGACCCGGCCGGGGACGTTCGTCTGGAGCAGCTCGATACCGAGGGACAGCAGCGTCGCCGCGGCCACGGTACGGGCCAGGGAACCCAGCCGGGAGACCGCGAGCCGCCCGTGCGCCAGCGGCAGCAGCACCCCCAGCGGCGCCAGCAGCGCCAGATCCGCGCCGATCCGCCGAGCCGCCTCCGGCCAGCCCAGCGCCAGGTCGGCGCGGATTCCCGCGAAGGGGCGCAGATTGGCCGGCATCACCCACGGCACGTCCAGAGGCCGCAGCGTGAACCAGGCGACGAGGACGAGGTGCGCGACGAGGAGTACGCCTCCCGTCAGCCGGATGCGGAGAACGGCGGTGCCGCCGATGGAGCTGTCACGCTGCACGCCCCCCAAGACGTTCCGCCCGACCGGAACGGTTCCGGCATCTGTGTCACCGCCCTGCAACGACGTGAGGCGTCCACCACACCCGGGGTCGGGCGTCAGCAGCCGCCCCGGTCCCCGGCGTCAGCC
>NZ_JALLGL010000353.1 GCF_023072675.1 Streptomyces sp. XM83C | reverse complement strand
GGTGGAGGCGTGACGCCGCGTGTCGGCGGCGGTTTCCTTTCACCGGCGGCCCGGTGAGGGGCCCTCGCGCAATTCCCCGCGCCCCTTCGTGCGGCGGCGGTTTCGATTCCACCCGCGGCCCGGTGGGTGGCGATGGCGCAGTTCCCCGCGCCCCTTGCGGTCACCTGCCGGCCGGTGAGTGGCGATCGTGCAGTTCCCCGCGCCCCTTTCGGGGTGGCTGCGCCATCGTTTTCATCTGCGGGCCGGTGGGGGCCGGGCGCGCACTTCCCCGCGCCCCTGAGGTGGGCGATGCGGGCGGCGTGTCGACGTACCTGCGGGCAGTCGTGCCGCTGGGGCGATGGGGGTCCTCCCTGCTCGAGCGAAGCCGAGAGGTTGCGGGAGGGTGGGCGCTGGGGGCACCCCCTCCGGGGGAGCACCCCGTCAGCGCCGGGTGCCCTTGTGGCACGGGCGGCGTAGCCACTGTCGGCGCGGTGTCAGGGGCGGGCGCCGGCGCCTCTGATCTGGAGCCCGTCCAGGAGCACCGCCGTCGCCTCGGCGATGCGGTCGACGGCCGATTCGAACACCTCCCGGTTGTGCGCGGCGGGCGCCCGGAACCCGGACACCTTCCTGACGTACTGCAGCGCGGCCGCCCGGATCTCCTCCTCCGTCGCCTTCTCGGGCAACGCGGGCGGGCGAAGTGTTTTGATGCTCCGGCACATGTGTTCAGTCTTCCACCCGCCCACTGACATTCAGAAGGAGCACCCGCATGAGCAGCGAAAAGCTCACCGTCGCCGTACTCGGCCCCGGCGGTGTCGGCGGCCTGCTGGCCGCGTTGCTGGCGCGGGCCGGTCATCGGGTGACCTGCCTGGCCGGCGAGGCCACGGCCGAGGTGTTGCGTACGCGGGGCATACAGATCCGCAGCGGACAGTTCGGTGACTTCACGGTGCCGGTGGAGGCGGCCGGCGAGCTGGACGGCCCCGTCGACGCCGTCCTCGTCGCGGTGAAGCTCACCACGCTGGACGCCGCCCTCGCCCGCGTCCCGGCGAAGGCGCTGGGCGACGCTCTCGTCGTACCGTTCCTGAACGGTGTGGAGCATCCGGCGCTGCTGCGCGAGCGCTACCCCGAAGCGCAGGTCGCGCCCGGCGTGATCCGCGTCGAGTCGACCCGCGTGGCGCCGGGCGTGATCGAACACGGCAGCCCGTTCACGGAGATCGACCTGGCCGGCGACACGGTGCCCCGCGCTGGTCTGGAGGCGCTGGCCGGGGCCCTGGCGGAGGCCGGCCCCGTGGCCCGGGTGGTGGACGGCGAGGCGGCGGCGCTGTGGGCGAAGATGGCGTTCCTGGCGCCGTTCGCCCTGCTGACGACGCGATACGGGGTGTCCGTCGGCGAGGTGCGGACCGTGCACCGTGAGGAGTTGACCGCCCTGGTGGAGGAGACCGCGGCGGTGAGCGGCGCGTGCGGGGGCCCCGCCGATCCGGCCGGGGCGCTCGCCCGGTACGACGCGTTCCCCGCGCAGTCCAAGTCGTCGATGCTGCGGGACGCGGAGGCGGGGCGTCCGCTGGAGCTGGACGCGATCGGCGGGGCGTTGCTGCGGGCGGCGGAGCGGCACGGGGTGGCTGTGCCGGTGGCCGCGCGGCTGGTCCGCGAGGTGGGTGAGCGGACCGCACGATAGGAACGCGAGTTCCCATACACACGTTCGCATGAACCGGAGTCGGAAACTCGTCCCGCTAAATCGAACAGGCGTAGCATTGTGGCGTGGCTACGACCTATGACTTCCCCAGTGACCTCCGCGCCGGCCAGGAGGAGCTGCATCAGGTCCGGGCCGAGCTGTCGGCCCTGCTGAAGCGGCTCCCCTGGTCGGTCGAGCCCCTGGACGGCTTCAGCGATGGCGCCGGCTGGCGCAAGATCGAACGGCCCGCCTCCCCCGGCTGGACGGAGGACGAGCAGGCCGAGGTCGAGAAGCTGCGGCGGCGCGAGCACGAACTGGCCGTCTTCATCACCACCCACCGCTTCTGGTCCGAGGTGCCCGCCGAGCAGCGGATGGAGGCCCGTACGCAGCTCAAGCACGTGCACGAGACCCCACCCGCCGAAGGCGACGGCGACAGCTAGCCGGCGAGGAGCTTCCTCATCTCTTCGATCTCGGCCTTCTGCGCGGTCACGATGGCGTCGGCCATGGCCTTGGCGGGGCCGTACCGCCCCTCCGTCTGCTCGGTCATGGCCATGCGCACGGCGCCCTCGTGGTGCTCGGTCATCAACTGAAGGAACAGCGTGTCGAAGGCCTTCCCGGAGGCCTTCTCCAGCTTCGCCATGTCCTCGTCGTCCATCATCCCGGGCATTCCGGCATGACCGGAGTGCCCGGACTGCCCGGAGTGTCCGGCGGAGTGCTGCGTGGCGCCGGGCTGCGGGACCTCTTCGCCCCAGGACGTCAGCCAGCCGCTCATGGTCCCGATCTCCGGGTCCTGCGCCTTGCCGATGCGCTGCGCCAGCTCCTTGACCTGCGTCGACGACGCCTTCGTCGCGGCCTGCGCGGCCATGTCGAGCGCCTGCCGGTGGTGCGGGATCATGCCCTGCGCGAAGGCGACGTCCTGCGCGTTGTGCGCTCCGGCCGAGGCCGTCGCGCTCGGGGCCGGAGCGGCGGCGTGGCCTTCCTGGTTCGTACCGCTGTCGCCGCCGCAGGCGGTGAGGGCGAACGCGGCGCCGACGGCGAGGGCGGCGAGGGCCGCGCGTACGGGCGTACGGGTGCTGCTCATACGGGAACTCCTTGTGCTGCGAGGGGTGATGTGTGCCGACACGCGTGTCACCGCGTCCGAGGGCAGGGCGCGGTGCGGCGGCGGCCTATATCCGCAGCAGTTGAAGTTCCGACAGTGACGGCGGGGCGCGGCACGCGTCGACCGCACGGCCGGGGGACGGCCTCAGGGCCGCGTCGGCCGTGCGCGCGGCCAGCGGGTCGGGGGCGAGCAGGGGCAGCGTGGGCCCGTCGCTCACGGCCCCGGAGGCGCAGCTCGCGTCGGCGTGCCGTACATGCCCGCCGGCCTGGCCGCCGTCATGCCCGCATACGTGATCCATGACCTGGGCGACAACGCCGTGCCGGTCCTGCTCGTGCGCATGCCCGCCGGTGACCCCGCTGCCGGGCGCCGGCCCGTGCATCGCGAACAGCCCGGCCAGCAGCCCGAGCACACCGAGCGCCCGCCACCACCGCACACGCGGCTGCGGATCCTCACACCCGGCTCGCCTCACGCGGCCATGCTAGGCCGACCCTTGCGGACCCACCCCCGGGGGGTATCCATTCGGGGGGCCCGCCCCGAGGTCGAGTCGGCCGCACCGGACTCCGCCGGCCGTGGACGCGGCGCGGGCGCAGGGGCCGCCCCCGGTCCGAGATGGGCATCGGCAGCTTTGCGGTGAAATGCCGGAGGCCCCCGTCGGAGCGGCGGGGGCCTCCGGATCGTGTGGGCGCGGACGGTTTCGAACCGCCGACATCCTGCTTGTAAGGCAGGCGCTCTACCCCTGAGCTACGCACCCGGGACAAGCCGACAGCCTACATGGCCGGGGGCGGTGCTCCGCAAACCCGTATCGGCGTGAGGGCAGGGGGGTTAACCCCCCTGACGATCCGGGAGCCCGCCTCATCGTCCGGCGGTCCGTCGGCCCATAGCGTCGTGGGCGTTGCCGGACAGTTTTCGTCAGGGGGATGGAGTCATGCGTCGTACTGCCGTACGGGCCGGAGTGGCCGCCTGGGTCGTGGGGGTGCTCGCCCTCGGAGCGGTCGGATGCGGGGCTTCCGCGGCCGACGACGAAGATCCCGAGCAGCGGAGTTTTTCGCTGCACGGCACCACCCTCACCGTCGACTCCGACGACTCCGCCCTGGACATCGTCGCCACCGACGGCACCCCGAAGGGCACGGTGCGGGTGACCCGGTGGTTCAAGGGGTCCGTGCTGATCGGGGACGAGCCGAAGGTCAGCTGGTCGATGACCGACGACGACCGGCTGGTGCTGCGGCTGCACTGCTCCGGGTTCGTCGCCGACTGCGCGGCCGAGCACCGGATCGAGGTGCCGCGCGGCATCACCGTCAAGGTCGAGGACCGGGACGGCAGTGTGCGGGCGCGCGGCTTCCGCGATCCGCTGGACATCCGTACCGGCGACGGATCCGTGCACGTCACCGACACCAGCGGGCCGCTGACCCTGCGCTCGGGCGACGGCTCCGTACGGGCCGAGGTCGCCTCCCGCGATGTCACCGCCCGCACCGGCGACGGATCCGTGCGGGTGAGCCTGAGCGCCGTACCGGACCGGGTGCGGGCCGTCAGCGGGGACGGCTCCGTCAGCATCACGGTCCCGCGGGCGGCGTACCGCGTGTCCACGAAGAGCGGCGACGGATCGGTGCGCGTGACCGTCCCGCGGGACGACCGCAGCACCCATCTGCTGGACGTCCGGACCGGCGACGGAGGGATCACGGTGCGCCCGGCGAACTGAACACCCTGTGTTTTCGTCCTTGACGGGTGGGACAATGGTCCCGGCAAGGCCGGATCACAGCACGGGAGAGGGATGTGACGGCGACACCGAAGCAGCCGTACTCGTCGCCGTCGATGCCGTACGGGCGTGCCGTACGGGACACGCTCACCTTGATGGGCCTGCCGCTCGTGCTCGCCCTGGCGCTGCCCGCGGCGTTCGCCGGCGGCGGCACCCGGCGCTGGTTCGGCGGGCGCGCCGAGAGCCAGCGGGCCGAGGCGCAGGCCGCCAAGGACGCCGCCGCTGCCGCCTTTTACGAGCTGGACACCGCCCAGCGCGATCTGCGGATCTCCATCGAGACGATCCACGCCGTCGACGACTCCCCCGCCGCGCGGCGCGCCCTCGCCGACTTCCAGGCGCTCGGGCAGCGCATCGACGAGGCGAGCGGGCGCTACATCGCCGCCGTCGACGCACACGACCTCGACCGGGACGACCTGGACGCCTCAGCCGCCGCCCGGGCCCGGACCGAACTGACCGGCGCCAAGGACGAACTGGAACGCGTCAAGCGGGAACTGGAGCGCTTCGGGGAAAGCCTCGCACCGCTCCTCGGCAAGGCCGAGACCCAGCTCGCCCGGCTCGCGCCCGCCGTGGAGCGGGCCCGGCAGGCGCTGCTCGCCGCGACCGGGGCCCTGGACGCCGTACGGCAGTCGGGGCTGAAGGCCGACGACCTGGCCGCCCGGCTGGCCGCGCTGTCGCCCGAGCTGACCCGGCTCAACCAGGGCGCCGGACAGCACGGTGTCGCCGCGACACTGGAGCGGGCCGAGCGGGTCGCGCGGGAGGCCGAGGCGATCCGCGCCGAAGCCGGACGGCTGCCGGAACGGGCCGCCGAGATCGACCGCCGGCTGGTGTCGCTGCGGACCCGTGCGCAGGCGCTCACCACCCGCGCCGAGCAGGTCGACCCGATCCTCAGCGAGCTGCGGCGGCGTTTCACCGTCGCCTGCTGGCAGGACCTGCAACGGGTGCCCGACGTGGCCGCGGAGAACGTACGGCAGGCCGAGGCGAAGCTCGCGGAGGCGCGGGCGGCGCGGGACGCGCAGCGCTGGGCCGACGCGACCGCGCTGCTGTCCACGGTGCGGGCGCTGCTGAACACCACCGACGAGGCCGTGTCCGCCGCCGGGGACCGGCTGCGGCGGCTCAACGCCGTGCAGAAGGACCCGCAGCAGGAGATCGACCGGACCCGGTTCGCGATCCGGGACGCGCAGCGCCTGGCGATGGCGGGGCGTACGACACCCGACCCGCGGCACGCCCGGCCGCTGGACGACGCGGTGGCACGGCTCGACCGGGCCGTCGCCACGCTGGACAGCGGGCGGCACCCCGACTACTGGCACTTCCTGACGGAGACGGAGGCGGTACGGCAGTCCGTGGCACGGGTGGTCGCGCAGATCCGCGAGGAGCGGGGCTCGGGGGCGCGCTGAGGCGGGGCGGGCGAGGCTCGGGCG
>NZ_JALLGL010000352.1 GCF_023072675.1 Streptomyces sp. XM83C | reverse complement strand
GTCCAGGTGGCCGATGCTCGGCTTGAGGGAGCCGAGGACGCACGGGGTGTCCCGGCCGGGCCCGCACGTGCTGGCGTTCTCCGCGGCCGACCCGGCCGCGCTTGAGGCGCTGACCGTGCGGCTCCGCGACCATCTGGCCGCCCACCCGGAGCTGCGCCTGGCGGACGTCGCGCACACCCTTCAGCAGTCCCGCGGCCGGTTCGCGCTGCGCCGGGCCGTCGTCTGCCGTGACCTGCCGGACGCGGTGGCCGCGCTGTCCGACCCGCGACGGCTGCTGGACGGCGAGACCAGCCGCTCCGACGCCCCCGTGCGGCTGGCCGTCGCCGACGGTGTCCCCGACGCCTGGTGGTCCGGCCTCGCCTCGGCGACGGCCGCCCTGGCCGGGCAGCAGGCGCCCGCGGGTGCGGGCCGGGAGACGGCGGAACGCCTCGTGCGGGAGCTGCTGGCCCGGCTCGGGGTCCGCGTGGTCACCGACCCGGCCGCCGACGCCGTCGACGCCGTCCTCGGTGACGGCCCGGCCGAGGAGTGGCCGGCCGCCGCGCTCGCCCGGCTGTGGCTCGCCGGGGTCCGCGTCGACTGGTCCGCGCTGCACCGCGACGCCGACGGCACCCCCACCGCGTACCGGGTGGAACTGCCGACCTACCCGTTCCAGCGGCGCCGCTACTGGACCGACACCCGACCCGCCGCGAGCCCGGCGGCCGGTGACGCCGGGACCACGGGCTCCGCGGTCCGCCGTGTCGACGACACCGGCGCGTGGACGTATCTGCCGACCTGGCGGCAGGAGCCCGTCCCGGCCGGCGACCTGGACGCGCGGCTGCGGGCCGCCGGGCCGTGGCTGGTGCTCTCCGGCGACGCCCGCGGCGAGGCGCTGATCGCGCGGCTCGCCCGGGCCGGCGCCGAGACCACCGCGGTCCGCCTCGCCGACGGCTTCGACATGGACGACACCGGCGACTTCACCGTCGGCCCCCGCCCCGCCGACGACCTGCCGGAGGTGTTCGGTTCGCTGCTGGTGGCGCCGCGCACCGTCGTGCACGCCTGGAGCCTCGCCGCCCCGCCGGACGGGCAGACGGCGGACGCCGGTCCCATGGCCGTCTTCGAGGCCGCGCAGGAGCTGGGCTTCCACAGCGCGCTCGCCCTGGCCGGTGCCCTCGCCGACAGCCCGGCCGGCGGCGAGACCGAGCTGGTCCTGCTGACCTCCGGCGCCACCGGCGTCACCGGCGCCGACCTGACCCGGCCCGAGCACGCCTCGCTGGCCGCGCTCGCCCCGTCCCTCGCCCAGGAGAACCCGGCGCTGCGCTGCCGCAGCATCGACGTGGACGCGCCGCCGCTCCCGGCCGCCGGGGACGCCGCCGGTGTGCTCGCCGACCGGCTGGCCGGGCACGTCCTGGCCGCGGCCGTCGCCCCGCACCGGGGGCCGCTCGCGGTGCGCGCCGGGGAGACCTGGCTGCGCCACTACGAGCCGGTACGCCTGGACACGCCGGCCAGGCCGCTGTTCCGGGAGGGCGAGACGGTCCTGATCACCGGCGGTCTCGGCGACGTCGGGCTCACGCTGGCCCGGCATCTCGCGCAGACCTACCGCTGCCGGCTGGTGCTGACCACGCGGGGTGCGCTGCCGCCCCGCGAGGAGTGGCCGCTGCACGCCGACGGAGAGAGCCGCACCGCCCGCCATGTGCGCAATCTGCTGGACCTGGAGGAGCGCGGCGCCGAGGTGCTGGCGGTCTCCGCCGATGTCGCCGACCTGGAGCAGATGCGCCGGGCGGTGACGCTGGCGGTGGAGCGGTTCGGCGGGATCGACGCGGTCGTGCACGGCGCCGGTGTGCAGGACCCCGCGTACTTCCGCGCCGCGCATCTGTCGGACCGGGAGATGTGCGCGGCCCACTTCCGCGCCAAGGTGGGCGGCTTCCATGTGCTCCAGGAGGTGCTCGCCGGGCACTGCCCCGAGCGGCGCCTGACCCTGTCGTCGATCGCCGCCGTCCTCGGCGGTATCGCGCTCGGCCCGTACGCCGCCGCCAACGCCGCGCTGGACGCGTTCGCGCGGGCCGCCCGCCGGGACGGCGCGGGCGTCTGGACGAGCGTCGACTGGGACACGTGGGGGGTCGATCCGGCCCGCTTCGACGGCGAGCTGGTGATGCGCCCGCACGAAGGCGTGGACGTGTTCGAGCGGGCCCTGGCCGCCGGGGACCGGATCGGTCAGGTCGTCGTCTCCACCGCGTCGCTGCGGGCCCGCCTCGACCAGTGGGTCACCGGTGCCGGCCGGCCTGCCGGGCAGCCGATGCAGGAGCGGCGGGAGCGGCATCCGCGCCCGCAGCTCAGCACCCCGTACGCCGAGCCCGCCGACGAGCTGGAGGCGTCGCTGGCCGAGGTGTGGGCGTCGGTGCTGGGCCTGGACCGGGTGGGCGCCGACGACAACTTCTTCGAGCTGGGCGGCCACTCCCTGCTCGCGATCCAGGTCGCGGGCCGGATCCGGGAGACCGTACGGGCCGGGCTGCCGGTCACCGCGATCGTCGAGCACCCGACGGTCCGGGAGCTGGCGGCAGGGCTGCGGGAGAGCTGACCGCCCCGAGGGGAAACAGGTGGGGGCGGGACCGTCACGGTCCCGCCCCCACCGGCGTTCTCGGCGCTCACAGCCAGGGCTGGAGTGCCGCCGCGATGTGCTTGTGCGTCAGGTCGGGCTGCTCCAGGGCGGCGAAATGGCCGCCCACCAGGGTGCGCAGCGTGAAGCCGGCGCGGGTGTGCGCCTCCCAGGCCGCGGTGTCGGCGACGGAGGCGCGCGGGTCGTCCGTCGCGGCCAGCGCCGTCACCGGCACGTCCAGCGGATCGCCCGGCACGTACCGGTAGTTCTCCTTGACGGTGAAGTCCGCACGGAACGGCGTCACCACCATGGCGAGCAGTGCCTGGTTGGCCAGCAGCCACTCGGGGGTGCCGCCGAGCCGGCGCAGCAGCCCGGCGATCTCCTCCAGGGACATGTCCCGGATCGGGCGCAGCCCCTCCAGCCCGCCGCACAGCGGGGGCGCCCCGCAGCCGGACACCAGCAGGTGCACGGGCCGCGGGCCGCCCAGGGCGTCGATCTCCCGGACCAGTTCGAACGCCGTCATGGCGCCCAGGCTGTGCCCGTACACGGCGTACGGGCCGCCGCCCGCCCCGGCGACGTCCGCGAGGACGGCCGGGGCGAGGTCACGGACCAGGTCCCGCATGTGGGCGTACGGCTGTTCGCGGTGGCGGCCCTCCCGGCCGGGCGGCTGCACCGGGCACACCGCCAGTCCGGGCACGGCGCCCAGCCACGAGCGGAACGCCGAGGCGGAACCGCCCGCGTGCGGCAGGCAGTACAGGCGAACCGGGGCGTCGTCCGGCCGGTACGGGAACCAGCGCTCCGCGTCAGTCATCGCCGCCGTCCACACCCGTGGCCGGGGCGTCGTCGTCCGCGCCGGACACGGCGTCCACGATCTCCAGGTCCACATACGGCGGCGGGTCCTGGAGGTTCGTCAGATCGGCGCCCAGCACCACCCGGTCGCCGTCCCGGCTCACCTCGGTGAACCCGCTGAACGCGTACGTGATCTGCATCATCCGGTTGCGGCCGGTCTCCACGAAGTCCGCGTGCAGCGCGGCCCCCGCGTCCCGGGCCAGCCGCATGATGTGGTTCAGCAGCACCATGCCGACCCCGCGGGACATCACCCGGCACGACATCAGCAGCATCCGCAGATGCCACACCGGGCCGGAGCGTTCCACCAGCGCCAGGCCGATCTTGCCGTACGAGCCGAACCGGTCGGTCAGCGAGGCGACCAGCAGCAGATGGTCCGGGGAGCGGCGCAGCTCGTCCAGCTCGTCGTACGAATACGTACGGCCCGTGGAGTTGAGCTGGTTGGTGCGCAGCGTCAGCTCCTCTGCGCGTTGAAGGTCGGCGCGGCGGGCCGGCGCGATGGTGAACCGCATGCCGAGGCCGGCGAGGAACTCCTCGTTCGTGCCGACGAAGTCCCGTGCCATCTCGTCCCGGGTGAGCTGCGCCCGGTACATGGCGCGGCGCTGCGCCGACTCGTCGGTGACGAACCGGGGCCGGAACTCCGGCCGCAGCAGCACCTCGTCGACGTCGGCGGCGTCCACGCACATCACCTCCGGTACGACGGAGGCGACCTCCTCGCGTTCGAAGGGCTGGTCGTCGACGAACGCGAACGCGTCCAGGCCGAGGTTGAGGGCCTTCGCGATGTGCCGCACCGAGTCGGACTTGGCGTTCCAGCCGATCTGCGGGTAGAGGAACAGCTCCTCCAGGCCCAGTTCGCGGAGCTTGGCCAGGGCGGTGTCCGGGTCGTTCTTGCTGGCGATGGAGTGCAGCACGCCCATGCGGTCCAGCCGGCGGATGTGCTCCACCACGTGGGGTCTCGGCGTGACCTGGGCGTCCTCCAGCAGGACGCCGTCCCAGAGGGTGTTGTCCAGGTCCCACACCACGCATTTGATGCGGCCCTGCACCGGCTTCTCGGCCAGTACGGCGACCGCGCCGGGCTCAGTCATCGGTCCTCCCCGTGTACGGACTGCGGAAGGCCTCCTCGGCAATGGTGATCCGCTGGATCTCGTTGCTGCCCTCGATGATCTCCATCACCTTGGCGTCCCGGTAGAAACGGGCCACCGGGGAGCCGGGGGCGCAGCCGAGCGCGCCGTGCACCTGCACGGCCTCGGAGGCGTGCCGGGCGGCGGCCGTGGAGGCGAAGTACTTGGCCACCCAGGTGGCCATGAGGGTGGCGGAGTCACCGGCGTCCTTGAGCCGGCCGGCCTCGGCGACCAGCAGGCGGGCCGCCCGCACGTCGGTGACCATGTCGGACAGCTTGGAGCGGATCAGCTGCCGCTCCGCGAGCGGCTGCCCGCCGGTGGTGCGGCGCCGGGCGTGGCCGGCGCAGGCCTCCAGGCAGGCCTGGACGATGCCGACGCTGCCCGCGGCGACGCTGTAGCGGCCGAGGTCGAGGACGCCGGTCAGCACCATGCCGCTGGTGAAGCCGCTCGGGCCGAGCAGGGCGTCGGGGCCGAGGAGGACGTCGTCGAAGGTGATCCGGGCCGGCATCGACGCCCGTGTGCCCAGCATGTCGTCGATGGCCTCGACGCGGACGCCGGGCGCGGTGCGCGGCACCAGGAACGCGGCGATGCTGGTCCCGGTCCTGGCGAACACCAGGAACAGGTCGGCGCGCGCCCCGTTGGTGATCCATGTCTTGACGCCGTTCAGCAGCCAGTTGCCGCCGTGCGCGGTCGCCGTGGTGGTGATGCCGACGGCGTCGCTGCCGGCGCCGGGCTCGGACAGGCAGAACGCGCCGAGGACGCGGCCCGCGGCCAGGTCGGGCAGCCAGCGCTCCCGCTGTTCGGCGGTGCCCCAGCGTTGCACGGCCCAGGACGCCATCGTGTGGACGGTGAGCAGGCTGCGCACCGAGGAGCAACCACGGCCCACCTCCTCGTGCAGTTCGCCGAGCCGGACCATGTCCACGTCGGCGCCGCCCGCCTCGGCGGGCAGGAACGGCGCCCACAGGCCGGCTTCGGCGATCCGGTCGAGCAGGTCCTGCGGTATCGCCCCGTCCCGGTCCCAGCGGTCCGCCTCGGGCACGATGTACGTGTCCACGAAGGACCGGACCGCGGACCGGTCGAGGGTCGGCAGAGCAGTCGTCATCGCGGGCCCCTACGCGGCGCTCGCCGTGGCCGCCAGGCGGCGCTCCACCAGCTCGGACATGGCGGCGATGGTGCGGAAGTTGTCGATGCGCAGCTCGTCGTTGGGCAGGGTGACGGCGAACTCCTTCTCGATGAACATCACCAGCTCCATCGCGAACAGGGAGTTGATGAACCCGAGCGAGAAGATGTCCTGGGTGTCGGTGAGTTCGGCCTGCGGGTGGCGGCCGGTGATGAACTCGCGGATACGGGTCGCGTGGGTGTGCGCCATGACTGTGCTCCTAGAGGGAAGGGCTGTCTCTTATAC
>NZ_JALLGL010000351.1 GCF_023072675.1 Streptomyces sp. XM83C | reverse complement strand
CGCGGGCGCGGGTGCAGGCGCAGGCGGGCGCGGGCGTCGGGGGCGCGGGCGCCCGCCCGTCGGGGCTCGGTCCCGCTCCGCCTCACGCCGTTCGCTTGCGGGCCGGTGTCTTCTTCGTCGACGTCGACTTCGCCGTCTTCTTCGCCGTCGTGGCCTTCGTCGTCTTCTTGGCGGTCGTGCTCTTCGTCGTCTTCTTCGCGGCCGTCTTCTTCGCCGGGGCCTTCTTCGCGGCCGGCGTCCGCTTCTTCGTGCCGCCTGTCTTGCCGGAGTCGTCGTCGGGGGCCTCGCCTCGGGAGCGCTGGGCGGCGCGGACGCTGTTCTCCAGGGCGGCCATCAGGTCCAGGACCTTGCCGCCCTCGGCGGGCTCGGGTGCCTCGGGCGGGGCGTGGCCGGCGACCTTCGCGGCGATGACCTCCTCGACCGCCTCCCTGTACTCGTCGTGCAGGTCGTCCAGGTCGACCTCGCCGAGCGTGTCCATCAGGGCGTCCGCGAGGTCCAGCTCCTTGTCGCGGACGGTGACCTCGGTGTCGGGGGCGACGCCCTCCGGGGCGCGGACCTCGTCCGGCCACAGCAGGCCGTGCATGGCGATGGCGTCGCCGACGACGCGGAGCATGCCGAGGCGTTCCCGGCCGCGCAGCGCGTACTTGGCGATGGCCACCTTGTTGCTGCGTTTGAGGGCTTCGCGCAGCAGGGTGTACGGCTTCGCGGCGGGCGCGCCGCTCGCGGCGAGGTAGTACGCGGCGTCCATCTGGAGCGGGTCGATGCGGTCGGCCGGCACGAACGCGACGATCTCGATCGTCTTCGCGGTGGGCAGCGGCAGCCGGGACAGGTCCTCGTCGGTGATCGGGATGATCGAGCCGTCCGCGTCCTCGTACCCCTTGCCGATCTCGGACTGTGTGACCTCGCGGTCCTCCAGCTCGCAGAACTTGCGGTAGCGGATCCGGCCGCCGTCCTCGGTGTGGATCTGGCGGAAGGAGATGGAGTGGCTCTCGGTGGCGTTGACGAGTTTGATCGGGATGCTGACCAGGCCGAACGAGATGGCGCCGTTCCATATGGATCTCACGTGCACATCCTTTCGCTCGCCTGTCTTGTTCAGTTTCGCCCCGGTTTGTCACGTTATCCGTGGGATTCTCATCGTATGACGCCGATCACAGAGGTGGAGGGGCGACGGATCGCCCTCAGCAACCTGGAGAAGGTGCTGCATCCGGCGACCGGGTTCACCAAGGCGGAGCTGCTGCACTACTACGCCACCACGGCCGAGGCGATGCTGCCCCACCTGCGGGACCGGCCGGTGTCCTTTCTGCGCTACCCGGACGGGCCGGACGGCCAGGTGTTCTTCACGAAGAACGTGCCGCCGGGTACGCCCGACTGGGTCACCACCGCCGAGGTCGAGCGGGTGACGGGGGTGGCGCGGATGGTGTGCGTGCAGGATCTGCCGAGCCTGATGTGGGCGGCGAACCTGGTCACCGAGTTCCACACCCATCAGTGGGTGGCGCAGGCGCAGGACGAGGCCGACCGGATCGTCCTCGACCTGGACCCCGGCGCACCGGCGACCGTCGTCGAGTGCTGCGAGGTCGCGCTGTGGCTGCGGGAGCGGCTGGCGGCGGACGGGATCGAGGCGTACGCGAAGACGTCCGGGTCGAAGGGGCTGCACCTGCTGGCGGCCGTACGCGGCTCTTCGTCCGAACAGGTTTCTGAGTACGCCAAACGGCTGGCGGTGGAGGCCGAGCAGGCCCTGCCACGGCTCGCGCTGCACCGGATGACGCGCAGCCTGCGGCCGGGGAAGGTGTTCGTCGACTGGAGCCAGAACGCGGCCCGCAAGACCACCGCCGCGCCCTACACCTTGCGTGCCCGCGCCGAGCCGTGGGTGTCGGCGCCGGTGACGTGGGAGGAGATCGAGAGCTGCCGGGACCCGGCGCAGCTCACGTTCGGCGCCCCCGACCTCGCGCCGCGCCTCCGGGACCACGGTGATCTGCTCGCGCCGCTGCTGGACCGGGGGCGGGCGGGCAGGCTGCCGTAGCGAACGGGCCGGACCGGACCGCTCCTCTCGGCCTCACAGCCGCGCCCATGTGTGCCGGTCGCGGGCCATGCCGTGCAGGGCCTCCACGTCCGCGGGTTTCAGCACGCCGCCCAGGCGGGCCAGCGCGGGCAGGTCCGTGTCGGGCAGGACGCGCACATCGCGCGGCGGCGCGGTGAAGCCGATGCCGGACGGGCCGACCAGGACCAGCACGGGCCGTACCTCGGCGGTCAGGGCGTGGCAGGCGCGGTCGGCGTCGGCGCGCAGTCGGCGCAGCAGGGGCTCGGGCTCGCCGCGGCCGACGCCGACCATCGGGTCGGCGACCCGGACCCGCCGCTTGCGGGCGTACAGCGCGTGGACGGCGAACAGCCCGCCGGGGCCGATCAGCAGATGGTGGATGCGGTCGCCGCCGGGGAGCGGCACCGAGTGCAGGGTGTGCCAGCCGGCGCCCTCCAGGGCGTCCAGGGCCTCCCCGACGGTCTGTTCGGCGGTGAGGGCGCGGCGGCGCGGGTCGGGGCGCAGCCGGTGCGCGTGCCCGGCGTCGCGGTCGAGGGCGACGAGGAGGGCCTCGCCGGGGCGGTTGGGTGCCAGGTCGTCGTCCGGGTGGAGGGAGAGCAGCGCCAGCTCGGCCGGGGTGGGCACGGGCGGCGGGCCCACGGTGACCTGGCCGGCGAGGAAGGGGCGGAGCGCCGCCAGGACCTCCTCGCGCTGCTCCTCGCTGAGCAGGTTCACCCGGGCGGTCTCCCGGTCGTACCAGGCGACGTGCGCACCGTCGGTGCGGCAGACGTACAGACGTTCGTGTCCGTGGCGTCGGGTCGGTATGACGCGCAGTCGGCTCATGCACCATCACCCCTCGTCCATGGGAACAGGCGGGGTGCTGCACCGGCAAGAAGGCGGTTACCGTGGGAGTGAGTTCGCAGTGGCCGGCGGCGGGCGGCTGGGGAGGCGCCGTTGCGTACGCGCAGGAGACAACCCGACGTACCGGCTCCGGACAGCCCGTGGAACGAGATCGTGCCCGGCCTGTGGATCGGCGGGCACCAGTTCCGGGGCGCGCGGGGCGGGTGGAGCACGCGGTGGTCCGTAACGAGTTCGACCTGGTGCAGACGTTGCTGCGGCGGCCCGGGCACGGGCCGGACCCCGGTGTGGAGCACCAGGTGTGGCCGATCCCGGACGGGCCGCTGGACGGCACTCAGCTGGCGGGCGTGATCCGGCTCGCGGAGGCGGCGTGCGAGGCGCTGGACAGCGGGCGGCGTGTCCTCGTGCGGTGCTGGCACGGCTACAACCGGTCGGCGCTGGTCGTGGCGCACGCGCTGATCCGGCGGGGGCAGGCGACGGAGGAGGCGATACGGCTGATACGGTCCCGTCGCTCGCCCTGGGCCCTGCACAACGAGCTGTTCGTGGAGTACCTGCGGGCCGGGCTGCCCACAGCACGGCTGCTGGAGGAACTGGGCGAGCAGGTCTCCGAGTAGGGGGCGGGGGGCTGAACACGGACCGGTGGGGCCGAGCAGGGGCCGGGTGCGGCCGAGGGGAGGACGGGCGAGGACGGAGGAGGCCCGGAGGCGATCTTGCCCGAGGCCTCGGGCGGGACACGGGCAGCGCGCGTCGGGCAGACTCGGGCATGACTGAAAGGGGCCGATCAGGCCTGGGCGGGACCCGATCAGCCGTTGGGCGGAACCCGGTCAGGGCCTGGGCGAGGCCCCGGTCACGGCCGCAAGCGCGCCCGAAGGAGGAAAACCGGTAAGCGCAAAAAGGACTTACCGATGAATATCGTGTACGGGGCCGTCGTACCCCACGAACCACAGGAGTCCCGTGCCCCGCAGCCGACGTTCGCGTGCCGCTCTCGCCGTCCTGGCCGCCGCCGGGCTGCTGACGGGCGTCTCGGCGTGCGGTGACGCCGGTGAGCTGCGCGGGGCCGGGGCGACCGCGACGGCGAACGGTCCCGTCCGGCTGTGGCCCACACTGCCGCCCGCCTCCACGCCCGCCTTCGACATCGACGAGGTCAAGCACGAGCCGGTCAAGGGCGTCACAGTGCCGGGCGACGACATCCGCCGCGTCGATCCCGTGGACGTCGTCCGCGCCGAGATCGCGGCGCACCCCGAGGAGTACGAGGGGGCGAAGGCGGAGTTCCGGGAGACGGCCGCGCGGATGGCCGACTGCGGGACGGGCGGCGAGCGGAGCCGGTGCCCGGTGCTGTCGCCGTACTACCGGGATCTCACCGGGGACGGGCGCGACGAGCTGGTGCTCGGCTTCCGGCTGCTGCCCGGCTCACTGACGGCGATCCGGGTGTACACCGTCGAGAAGCACCGGCTGGTGCTGGTCATGAGCTGGGACGACGCGGTCGGCGCGGTCGAGCTGGCCGGGCGGTCGCTGATCCTGCGCTCCCCGTCGGACGTCGCCGGGTACGACTACCGGTTGCAGTGGACCTGGGACCCCGACCAGAAGACCATGCTGCTCACCCATGACGAGATGCTGCGGACCGGCGGCGGGCACGGGCGGTCCACCGGCCCGTCACGGTCGCCGTCCCCCACCGCGTCCGGCTCGGCGTCGCCCTCCGGCTCCGGGTCCGGGTCGCCGTCCGCCTCGGGTTCCGCCTCCGTGGGGGCGCGGTGAGACGGCCCGCGCTGCCCCAGTGGGCCGGCACCCTGGCGGCGAAGGCGGCGCTGTTCATCACCGTCATGTGCTGTGCGCTGGCCGCGCTGCTCGGCGTACTGGTCCATGTGCAGGTCACCGACCAGACCGTCGGGCGGGCACGCGAGCTGGCGCTGGACCGGCTGTCCGAGGCGACGGAGGCGTACGAGGCGGGCGACCCCCTCCTCCCCGGCTCCGGCATCGATCCCCCCGGACTGCCCGCCTCCCTGCGGGACCTCGCCGTGAGCGGCCGGCGCGGCACGGTCGTCGCCGAGCACCGCGGCAGGCCCGTGATGTGGGCGGCCGGGCCGGTGGACCACGGGCGGGCCATCGCCGTGCACGTCGACTACTCCCAGCAGGCCCGCACCATCGAGGCCCTCGACAACGCCATCCTGTGGTCCTCCGCCCTGGCCATCGGGGCGACGCTGCTGGTGGGCGCGTTCGCGGTGACCCGGGTGACGCGGCGGCTGCACGCCACCGCGCGCGTGGCGCGGCGGATCAGCGGAGGGGACCTGGACGCGCGCGTGGACGACCCGCGTACGAAGGACCCCGGTCGGCCGCAGGACGAGGTGGCCGCGGTCGCCGCCGCGCTGGACTCCATGGCGTCGTCGTTGCAGAACAAGCTGCTGGCCGAACAGCGGTTCACCGCGGACGTGGCGCACGAACTGCGCACCCCGCTGACCGGGCTCCACGCGGCGGCCGAGCTGCTGCCGCCCGGGCGGCCCACGGAACTGGTCCGGGACCGGGTGGCGGCGCTGCGCACCCTCACCGAGGACCTGCTGGAGATCTCCCGGCTGGACACCGGGCGGGAACGGCTGGACGTCGACAGCGAGGAGCTGGGGGCGCTGGCCCGGCGTGTCGTACGGGCGTCCGGGACCCGGACCGAGGTCGTCGTCGTACGCGACACTCGCGTCGAGACCGACCGGCGGCGGCTCGAACGCGTCCTCGGCAATCTCGTCGCCAACGCGCACCGGCACGGGCGGGCGCCAGTCGTGGTGACCGTGGACGGGCCGACGGTGACGGTACGGGACCACGGGGACGGCTATCCGGAGTACCTCGTGGCGCACGGGCCGCAGCGGTTCCGCACCGAGAGCGGGGCCAAGGGGCACGGGCTGGGGCTGACCATCGCGCTCGGGCAGGCGGAGGTGCTGGGGGCACGGCTGACGTTCGCCAACGCCGCGGACGGGGGCGATGTAACGGGGGTTGGCGGCGCCGCGGCGGAGCAGCGCGCGGACCCGGGCGAGCAGCTCGGCGAGGCGGAACGGCTTGGTGACGTAGTCGTCGGCGCCCGCGTCCAGGCCGACGACGGTGTCCACCTCGTCGGCGCGCGCG
>NZ_JALLGL010000350.1 GCF_023072675.1 Streptomyces sp. XM83C | reverse complement strand
TCCTTCGGGCCTGTCCACAACCGCCCCACCCGCCCCGGCAGCAAGGCCGTCCAGCGCTGCCGCTGCGGTCATGCTCACGGTGAGGGCGACACCCGGCTCGGCTCACCACTGGACCCGGAACGCTACGACTACCAGGGCGCGGTCCTGTGGAACGCCCACGCGCCCGTCCTCTGGTCCCGGTTCATCCTCAACCTCCGCCGCGAGGTCGCCCGTATCGGCGGCCTCACCCAACGCAGCCTCGCCTCGGTGGTGAAGGTGTCGTATGCGAAGGTCGCTGAATACCAGAAACGCGGCCTGGTCCACTTCCACGCCGTCATCCGCCTCGACGGACCCGACGGCACCACCACCCCACCACCCACCTGGGCCACCACCGCGATGCTCACCGACGCCATCCACGCCGCCGCCACCCGCACCACCGTCGTCGGACCCGAACTTGACGGCACTTCCCTCCAGTTCACGTTCGGCAAGCAGTTGGACGTACGGCCGATACGCAGCGGCGACTTTTGTGACGGTAGGAAGATCACGGACAAGGCTGTCGCCGCGTATGTGGCGAAGTACGCCACCAAGGGAGCCGAAGGCGCCACCGGCACCCTCGACCGCCGGCTGCGCCTCATCGCGGAACTCCCCGCCTACCAGGTCCCCATACACGCGGAGCGGATGATCCGCACGGCCTGGCAGCTCGGCGCCCGCCGCGACCTCGCCCATCTCAAACTCCGCGCCTGGGCGCACATGCTCGGCTTCCGGGGCCACTTCTCCACCAAGACCCGCCAGTACTCCACCACGCTCGCCCAGCTCCGCCAGGCCCGCGCCGATTACCAGAACGCTCTCAACGACCCGGACAGAACAGGCCCGGAGGACGAGAAGTCGACGCTGGTGATCTCTCACTGGGTCTTCGCCGGCACCGGCCTCACCCCCGATTTGGAACGCCTCGCCACCCTCGTCACCCCAGCACAGGGAGCGGGCTCTGCCTCCGGCCCTGGAGCGGGGGTGGTTGGTGGTGCGTGACGGCGAACTCCTCACCGTGCCCGAGGTCATGGCCTACCTGAAGATCGGCCGTTCCGCCGTCTACGACCTCCTCCGCTCCCACCAGCTCCGCTCGATCACGATCGGCCGGGCCCGCCGCATCCCTGCCCACGCGCTGGCCGACTTCGTCCACTCCCGCCTTGAACAGGAAGCCACCGCCTGATGCCGTCCCCGCGTTCTGCCCGAAAGTCCCGCGCCAACGGCGAAGGTACCGTCTACCAGCGCAAGGACGGCCGCTGGGAAGCCGCCGGCTACGTCCTCACCACCAGCGGCACCCGCAAGCGCACCCGCGTCTACGGGTCCACGCGCAAGGAGGCCGTGGACAAGCTGACCGAGCGTATGGCCGCCAACAACCGCGGCCTCCCAGCACCGGCTGCGGACTGCGCTATCGGGGTGTATCTCCAGCACTGGCTCGACAACATCGCCGTGCATCAGCTCCGCGAGACCACCCACACCCGCTACCGCGCCACCGCCCGCCTCTACATCAACCCGATCCTGGGCAAGAAGAAACTCGGCAGGCTCGCCACCAAGGACGTCCGCGCCTTCCTCGACCAACTCCGCACCCAGTGCCAGTGCTGCATCCGAGGACTCGACACCCAAGGCATCTGCTGCTCGGCCGGGAACTGCTGCGGCAAACGGCTCTCACCGCTGACCGTCAGCTACGTGCACTCCGTCCTCAAATCCGCACTCCAGCACGCCGTCCGCGAGGACGAACTCCCGCGCAACGTCGCCCGGAACGTACCGGCCAGCACTCCCCGCCCCAAGCGCACCGAACCCCTCACCGCTGCCGAGGCCCGCCAACTCCTCCGTGCCGCCGAAGACCACCGCCTTCAGGCCCTGTTCGAACTCGCCCTCCACACCGGGCTACGTAAGGGCGAACTCCTCGGTCTTCAGTGGAGCGACCTCGACCTGGACAGCGGGACCGCCAACATCCGTCGCACCCTTCAGCGCACCAGCAGCCGGGGCCTGACCACCCTGCCGACGAAGACCACCAGCTCCGAACGCCGCATAACCCTGCCTGCTACTTGCATACACTCGCTACAAGCCCATCGACGGCGGCAGGAACAGGAAGGGGCGGCTGCCGGGGACGGGTGGCAGGAGAGCGGCTACGTGTTCACCACGCCCACCGGCCGCCCCATCGACCCCACCAACCTTACCCGCGCCTTCACCACCCTCCTCAACCGCTCGGGCCTCCGCCGTATCCGGTTCCACGATCTTCGCCATACCGCTGCGACGCTCCTCTTGGAGCAGGGTGTGGAACTCGTCGTGATCAAGGAGCTCCTCGGGCACGCCCACATCGGCGTCACCGCCGCCGTCTACGCCCACGTCCGCCCCCGCCTCCAACAAGCTGCCATCACCACCCTGAGCAACGCCCTCAGCGCTGACACCGCCCCCAGCGGCACGGCTGCCACCCCCTGACGCGCACCACCTTCAGAAACGCCGGCGGCCCCACGAGGTACCTCGTGGGGCCGCCGGCGTCCGGCTGCGTTGCCGTCAACGTTGCCGTCAAGAAGGGTCGAAGACCGGAATCTCAACCTCTTCGGGATCTACGCAGAGATCATCTTCTTTCCCTTCAAGGATGAAGCCGAAAAAGTATCGGAGAGCCTCATTCCCCAGGTCGATTGGATGGAACGGAAGTCGATAGCTACTCGCCTGAACCGGGCGCTGACCATTCCAGAAGGGCTGCTCGAACGGGAACTTCTGCCCCACATCCTCGATCACTCCCGATCTCGGACTCAGACTTACTGCCCGAAGGAGCCCAGTGGGGGACCAAGCAAGAATCGAAGCCCAATCTTCGGAACTCTCCATGCATACCGCATAAGCGCTCCTCTTTCCAGCCAAGCGGGCAGCCTCACTCACGAGGTCGCTTGGATGATCCCGAGCTATCTTGCGTGAGCAGACAACGTCAAAGTGCGGAAAACTCGCCACACACGCTGCCCCGTCCTCCGGCCAGACAGCCAGGTCTAGTGGAAGTACGCCCGACTCACGAGGAGTGCCCCCCAGGAACCTCGCTGCTAGGTCCAGTGACCTGGTCCGATCCCACCCGACAGCACCACGGAAGAGACCTTCCGGGCGCTCATCCGTGAGCACCAGAATGGCAGCCTTAGATCCCATCGGAACCTCCGAACACATCACTGTCTGCTTGGAATTTCACGGTCCGCAATCGGGGCAATGCCACAGATCCACCTCCACCTTCATGGTGACATTACTCCCCTTCTTCAGTCCTGGGAGCCTGCTCGTGTTCAGAATTGCCCCACCGTGACCGAGCTCGGCGTATCCAAGCCTCTGGTTGTCAGTCAGGGACGCTCCGCGCCCAGTCTTGACTTCCACTGCCACCCAGTTTCCCGATGGATCTTGGGCAACGAAATCCGCACGGAAAACGTCACCTTGGCTATTCTTGAACCGCACCTCTCTGGTGATATTCGTGTAGCCCGAGGTCTGAAGCCGCTCCAGTGTGGCACTTTCTCCCATCGCGCCATGCGGGATCCCAGTAATGGGACATTCTCCGGCGTTGTGAACCAGAACTGGCGTGGTCCCGGCAAGTACATAGTACGTGTGCAGGTCGGCGACGGTGAGGTTGTACATCCAGGCGTCGCTGGGGCGGTCGGTGACTGCGGTGACCTGGGCCGGGGTGCCTGACGGGGTGGTCAGGCGGGTGCCGGGACGGAGGACGCCAGCGGGGCTCCAGGTGTGGTCGGTGGCGTTTCAGAAGGGGTGGTCGGACGTCGCGTGGAGGCCCTGTTCTCGTATAGCTACGGCGAACGGACATGTAGCGCTGTGTAACGCTCGGGGCTGCGTTCTTCGTGAGGGCCAGCGGTACAGCGGATAGCGGTAGTGGTGGTTCCAATTCGGGGTCGGCTTATCGGACTTCCGTCGCCTGATGGCTCGTCAAGGCTCTGCCGCAGTAAATACCGGATATACTGCGGCAGAGCCCCTACCGTGATCTTCGCGACCTGCGGCGGCGCTGGAAGGGCGGGGCGGGCATGACGATCGAACCTGTGACCGAACTCGGGAGCGGGGGCGCGTTGCGTGTGCCGCGCGCCCGGTTGGTGCCCCCGTCCGCCCCGCCGTCGTCGTACACCGCGGCGGTCGAGCGGTACCTCACCGGCGCGGGCATCGCGAAGTCCTCCGCGCGGATCTACCGGATCTCGCTGACGACGTGGGGGTGGATGCTCGCCGGCGAACCGGCGCCGACCGGACCCGCCCGCCGGGGCGCGAAGCCGCCCGTCTTCCCCGTCACTGCGATCGACGACCCGGCCCTGCCGGAGACTCTCGCCGAGCTGGCGGCGGCGCGGGCGGACGAGATGGACGCCGACACCGTCAACCGGGAACTGTCCATCGCCCGCAAGGCGATCGGATGGTGGCAGCGCCAGGGCTGGATCGTCAGCGACCCGACGATCGGCATCGAGCGGCGGCCGGCACCGCCCGACCGCACCAAGGCCCTCACGGAGAACGAGATCGCCGCCCTGTGGCGGCTGGACGTCGCCCTGCGGGAGAAGACGTTCTGGAAGATGCTCTACGAGTCGGCAGCTCGGGCCGACGAGGTGCTGTGCCTGAACGTGGAGGACCTCTACCCGCAGGACAAGCGCGGCAGGATCACCGCCAAGGGCGGGGCGGTCGAGTGGATCCACTGGCAGTCCGGCACCGCCCAGCTCCTGCCCCGCCTCATCGCCCACCGCACCCGTGGGCCACTGTTTCTCACCGACCGCAAGGCCCCGGCCGGGACACCGACACTCGACGTATGCGAGGAGATCGGCCGGGCCCGGCTCTCCTACCGCCGGGCCGAGGAGATCTTCGAAGAGAACACCCGGCTGCTGGCCAACCCGCTGGCCTCACCCGACGACATCGAGGACCTGGACGGCTGGACGCTTCACCGGCTCCGCCACAGTGCCCTCACACACGACGCCGAGGACGGTACGTCCACCCCGATGCTGCTGGCCCGCTCTCGCCACGCCTCCGTCCGCTCCCTGGAGCGGTACGCCCGCCCCGGCGTCGATGCGGTCGCCCGGCATGTCGCCGAGCGCGACCCCGCCGCGCGTCGCCGGACGTGACACCTATGTCGGCCGGCGTCGGCGTTCTTACCCGCCCCCTTCCATCGTTTGCCTGGACTCATCGCATGCCGGGCAGGCGACGGAGCTCGTTGACTTTCAGCAACCGGGCAAGAAGGAGATACGCCAGGGCTGTCGCGAGCGTCCCGGCAGCCAAGGCGACAGCAGTAGGCCACGTCCCCTCTCCCAGGCCAGCGCACGCGCGCGCTGCGGCCCAGCCCAGCCCAGCAGCCGGGCACGCGGCGCACAGCAGCTTCAGGTAGGTGCGGCGCAGACCTCCGTCGTCGATCCGGCCCCCCATCTTTTTGCGCAGCAGGTAGGCGGTGAGCGCGAGACCGGCCACATAGGAGAGGGTGTAGGCCCCGGCCATGCCGACCACCGCCCAGCGGGCGGGCAGGGCCACATGGCAGGCGGTGGCCAGGGCGATGTTCACGCCCGCGATCCACGCTGCCATGAAGAACGGGGTGCGGGTGTCCTCGAAGGCGTAGAAGCCGCGCAACAGCAGGTACTGGGCGGAGAACGGGATGAGCCCGAGCCCGAACGCCTGCAGCATGTAGCCCAGCGGGCGGGCCGAGGCGGCATCGGCTGCTCCGTGGGCGAACAGAAGCGAAGAGATCTGCGGGCCCAGGGCGAGGAAGAGGAAGGCGGCGGGCACGATGACCACGCCGCTGATCCGCAGCGCCCGGGACAGGTCCGCGCGCAGGTCCGGGATGCGGCCCTCGGCGACGGCCCGGCTCATACGCGGCAGCATCGCCGTCACCAGGGACACGGTCACGATCGACTGCGGCAACATCCAGATGGTCTGCGCGTAGGTGTAGGCGGACTAGCTGTATTGCCCTGAGAGGTTAGGAACGCGGCTGGCGGGTGGCTGGCCTTTCAGCGCGGTGTGTCCGCGGTGGTGATTGTAGGTGTGCAGCCAGTCGGGGAAGGCGTCGCGTCGTTGTTGTTCTGACCG
>NZ_JALLGL010000034.1 GCF_023072675.1 Streptomyces sp. XM83C | reverse complement strand
GGTCCCGGCCGGGGGTGCGGCGGTCGGGCAGGGTCGGGTCCCGTGGTGCGATGGCCGGGTGCGGGCGCGGGTGGTGGCGTGGTGGCCGGGCGGGGCCGGGGCCGTGGTGCGGCCGGGTCAGCCGACGTCCCCGAGGAAGTGGTGGGTGTGGATGGCGAAGTCCGGGAAGGGCTGCACGACTGATCCGCTGCGACCACGAAGTCCGACAGCGGAATCGATCGTCAGTACGCGCGATTCAGTCGTCTCGGCCGTCGATGACGACGGTTGCGTCTTCCGGTGCCGACCCTCCCCGCCCTGCGGGGTCCAGCCGTGACACGGCGGCGGCGAGATGCTGCCGCACGGTGTCGTCGAGCGGGGCGCCCCGCACGGCGGTGATCAGGTCCCGGGCGAGGTGATGGAGCTTGGTGTTGGTGTTCTGGGAGGTCGCCACGAGCACGGTCCAGGCGTCGTCGGCGGTCAGTCCGAAGGAGGCCATGAGGATGCCCCGGGCCAGATCGATGGTGGGCCTGGTCTGCATGGCGCGGCGCAGCTGCACCAGTTCGACGCGCAGCTTCTCCAGGGACTCCGCGTCGGGATCCTCGAGGCCGGGGGTGGCGGTCTCGTGCCCGACATCGGAGGTGGCGGTCTCATGCGCGGGGCCTGGGGCGGCGCCCGCATGCCCGGGCTCGGTGCCGGCGTCCACGTGCGCGGGGGCCGTTCCGGCGTCGCTGAACAGGGAGCGGGTCCCGGTCAGGTCCAGCAGCCGGACCGCGGCGGGGCCGGCCGCGCGGACGGTGACCGTCTTGCCCTCGCGCAGGGCGCGTTCCCGCAGCGCGAGCAGGATGTTGAGGGCGGAGCAGTCGAAGAACGCGACACTCCTGAGATCCAGGTCGATGCCATGCGTCGAGCGCATGAGGGCGGCGCGCAGCGCGTACCGCAGCTCCTGTCCCGCGTCGAGGTCCAGCTCGCCGCGGAGCAGTACCAGCACCCGGTCGGTGTCCGGGCGGGTCTCGATCACCGGTGGCAGTGGCGCGGGCGGCACGCACGGGCGACGCACGGCCGCGTCGGTTGCCCGGCCCCTGCTGGGGCTCTGCACCTGAAGGCCGGATTCCTGCATGACCGCCTCCGTCGGTCTTGGCGCCAGTCGACCCCCTCAGGGTCGTACAGCACACCGTCACACGTCAACAGATACATGAAATCTAGTTCAGGCTTTTGTATACGTGAATGTGGGGTCGTAGACTCAGGGCATGGAGGGAGTGCCCGAGCCACATGCGGGATGGACGTTTCTGACGAACCACGCGCGCGTGCTGGCCACCATCGCCGACGACCACACCGCGCGCATCCGTGACATCGCCGTACGCTGCCGCCTGACGGAACGCGCCGTACAGAAGATCATTTCCGACCTGGAACGGGACGGATATCTGTCCCACCGGCGGGAGGGCCGCAGCAACACGTACCGGATCGAACCGAACAAGGTGCTGCGCCATCCGGCCGAGGCCGGCCTGGGTGTGACCGTGGCCTCGCTCCTGTCGCTGCTGGCGCAGGACGAGGCGGAGCGCGCCGCCGCCGACCCCTCGGACACGCCCTGAGAGCGCTCCACCGCGACACACCGTCACCATCTCGACACGGCACCGACGAGATCACGATTACGTATCGGACATTCCTCGCCTCATCCTTCACACGAGGTACACAAGTTGGCTAGGTTGACGGTCGGGCCGCTCGGGTGACTCCGGCGAACTGCGCCGGGCCGCGCGGCCTCCGCCGAATCCGGACCGTCACAGCGGCAGCCGGGGCCGGGGCCGATCGCCCTGGTCGTCGGCCGACCACCCCGCGCGGCAGGGCCGCAGGGCACGACCTCCCTGCGTCCGCCCCGGGAGCGACGGGCCGGCACGGCAGGCGGAGCACGGGAGGAGTACGGCAGCGATGGCGCCGGAGCGCAACTTGAGTCCCCTTCTCACCGGCGACGACGCGCCCAGCCAGAACGAGGTGAGCCGGCGCATCGCCGCGCTGTACGACCGCGCGGAGACCGACACCGGGACCTTCAACGCCACCCGCGCACAGAATCGCCGGCCCGACGGCGGCGCGCGGGAGCGCTCGGCGGCCCCGCTCAGCTCTGTGACCCGGCAGTGGTTCGATGTCGCCCGCTCCAAGCTGGGGCCCACCGTCCCCGCCGTCCTGCCCGCCGACCGGGCACCCGCGCGGCCCGACACCCCGTCACGGTCCATGCCGGGGAAGTCCACCACGTCCGCGCCCGCCCTGCCGTCGGGGTCCCGCTCGGCTTCCCGGGAACTGCCCGCCGCGTCCGGCTCTGCGGCGGGTGCTCTGCCGCCGGCGTCCGGTACGCCGCAGAAGGCGCTGTCCGCGGCCGGGACGCCGGCGCTTCCGGAGAGCCGGCCGTCAGCGGACCGTGCGGGCGGGGGCCGCTCGGAGCAGGGTGTCTCCCCCGCCGTCGCCAAACAGCGCACCCAGGCCAAACTCGCCGCGTGCCGCACCCTGTTGGCCTCCGCGACGGCCTCGGCCGGCGCGACCGGCACCGGCATGGCAGCCGGCGCCGCGACCGCACTGAGCGGGACAAGTACGGCCACCTCGGCGGGACTTCAGTCGGACGGTGCCGGATTCCGGGCGGATGCCGCGACAGTCCCGGCCGCGGGCGGTACGGGCCTCGCGACGGCCGACACGGCGGTGCTCCCCACCGGCCTCGACGGCCTCCCCGGCTCGGCTTCGACCGACTTCCCCGGCCTTTCCTCCAGAAGCCTTTCCCCCACGGGTCCTTCGGCCGAGCGCGCGGTGGGCATCGCGAGCTACCTCACGGCGGACCCTGCGGATCGGACGGGCCGTTTCCCGTCGGCGACCGACACCGGACAGTTCCCTTCGGCCACCGACAGCGGCCGCTTCCCCTCGGTCACGGACAGCGGCCAGTTCTCCACCGCCGGGATCACGGACAGCGGTCAGTTCTCCACGGCCGGGATCACGGACAGCGGCCAGTTCTCCACGGCCGGCATCACGGACAGCGGCCAGTTCTCCACGGCCGGCATCACCGGCACGGGCCAGTTCCCTGTGGTCACCGGTACGGGTCAGCTCGGCACCGACGCCACTGGCGGCACCGGACAGTTCGACACGGGCCGGTTCGCCACGGGCCAGTTCTTCACCGGCCAGTTCACCGGCGGCCAGATCGCGATGAACACCGGGCAGTTCTCCGCCGGCGAGTTCTCCACGGCAACCGGCCAGTCCCCCGCCGTCACGGGCCAGTTCGCTGCCACCGTCGGGCAGGCGGCCTCCACCGGACAGACGGCCTCCACCGGCACCGGGCAGTTCGCGCTGCCCGAGACACTGCCGTCGGCGGAGGCCACGGTGGACGGCAAGGCCGCGCCGGCCGTCGCCTTCGCACGGGCGCAGACCGGCAAACCGTGTGTGGTGGGCGCGACGGGCCCCGGCTCCTACGACGGCCCCAGCCTGGTGCGGGCGGCCTGGCGGGCCGCCGGGGTCGTGCTGCCGCGCACCGCGCAGGACCAGGCTCTCGCCGGCTCCCCGGTGTCCCCGGCCGCCGCCCGCCCCGGCGACCTGGTGTTCTTCCATGACGCGGCCGACCACGTCGGCCTGTGCACGGGCGCCGGAACCGTGGTCCACGCGCCCGGACCCGGCGCGTACATCCGAGAGGAATCGCTCGCCGAGGCAGGCCCCGTGGACGGCGTCGTACGCCCGAGCTGACCCGCTGACCGTCGAGTCCACAGCCGTACCGACTGAAGAGCGCCTGGAGGAGTTCCTCCAGGCGCTGCTCGAGAACGGCTGAGGCCAGATCGTCGACCCGAGTATCCAGCCAGGGCGACGACCTTCGCCGTGTCCGGTGCTAGGGCCGGCGCGTCCAGCACACGCCAGTACAGGTGCTCCGCAAGAGGGTCGCTGAGGGTTCCGTCGGCCGCGGACGCGCACCCGGTGGATCGCCGCCCACTGCCGGACGGGAAGCTCTGATTTGCCTTGAGGAACGCCGACACGCCGACGCCGCCGGTGCGGGTCCGCACCGGCGGCGTCGTGCTGTACGCCTGCCTGTGTCAGCTCATGCTGCGGCGTGCGCGGCGCAGCAGGATGAAGCCTGCCGCCGCCAGGATCGCGCCGAGCGCCGCCGGCCACAACTGGGCGCCCGTCTCGGCGAGTCCGCGCTGCGCGGTCTGCGGCTCGGTCTGCGGGATGTCCGTCGTCGCGGGCTGCGCGGAGGGGGAGGCCGCCGGTGCACCGGCTCCCTCACCGGGCGACGCGCCCTTGTCGTCGGTGCCTGCGCCGGCGCCGGAGCCGTTGTCGTCGCCGCTCCGGGTGGAGGCGGCCGTCGGGGAGTCCGACGTGAACGCCTTGGGCGCCTCGGCCGAGGCCGTGTTGCCCGCGCCGGGCCTGTCGGCGGCGCCGGCCGTCCGGCTGGGCTGCTGCTGCGGTGTCTGCGAGGGCGCGGCGGTCTGGGTCGGCTCACCGCCCCCGGCGGCGCCACCCTGGCCGTCGCCCTGACCGCCCTGTCCGTCGCCCTGACCGTCCTGGCCACCCTGGCCGTTGTCCTGGCCACCCTGGCCGTCCTGGCCGTTGCCCTGGCCCTGGCCGTTGCCCTGATCGTCCTGACCCTGGCCGTCGCCCTGGCCGCCCTGCGCGCCGCACTGGCGGCCGCTGTTGATGCAGTCGACCATCTCCTGCATCAGGTCCTCGTCGAAGACGTTGATGAAGTCGCCGTGGTCGGTGACCGGCTTGTGCAGCTGCTCGGGGAAGGAGTCCACCGCGAAGAAGGGCCGGGTGCGCCCGCCGTCGGCGAGGCTCGGCGCGGCGACGTCGTAGACGATCCGCTGCACGAGCTGCGGGATGGGCCGGAAGCCGGCCGGGCAGGTGCCGTCCTCGGCCGCGAAGGCCACGTGGGTGCGGTGGTTGGCACTGTCGATGTTGCGGCCGTCCCAGCAGCTCTGGAAGCGGAAGGTGCGTACGACCTTGCTGCCGTCGGGGCACAGCGGGTAGCGGTCCTTCAGCTGACGGTCCTCGAAACCGGTGCAGCTCCAGGAGGCGTTGGCGTTGGCGGTGCCGTTCACGAAGGCTTTCGCGTCACCGGTGATGATGCGCAGCAGCCGGGGCATCGCGGTGACCTTCTCGCGCGGGTTGCCGACGAAAGTCAGCGTCACCTCGGAGGGGGTGACGATCTCGCCGATGTTGCCCTCGGTGCCGCCGCCGGGTGCGTCGGCGTCCCGCTCACGGGTGCCGTTCTGCAGGCGGATCACCGGCCAGTAGTACGTCGACCTGTCCCGCTTGTCGACACAACTGGTGTCGGCCTTGGCCAGGTCCTCGTCGCTGGCGAAAGCGGTGTTGGACTGGTTGCCGATGTAGTCGTGGAAGTGGTGGGCACCGTTGCTGACGCCGGGGGCGACGATGACGTTGTCCGAGTTGAACAGGCCGTTGGCGTTGACGCCGCAGTCGGTGACGAAGGTGCCGCGGGAGGCGTCCTGCCCGAGCTGCGGGGCGGGGACGTTCGGCGGGACGGTGGTGATGTCGGCGTAGTCGGCGGCGACCGGGCCGTTGCCCGACTGCTGCTCCTGCTGCTGCGACTGCCGGCTTCCGCCGTCGCCTTTGTCGTCGTCCTCGCCGGTGCGCAGGGTGCAGGCGACGAGTTCGTCGAGTCCTTCGGGGCGGTCGCCCGCCTGGTCGATGGCGTCGGCGATCTTGCCGATCGTCGCCTCCCGTTCCTTCTGGAGGGGCTTGACGACGGCGTCGGCGGCCGAGCCCGGATCCTCGCGGGCGGCGCCTTCCTTCAACTGCCGGTAGGCGCGCGCGACCTGCTCGTCCAGCGCCGCCAGTTGGACGTCCACCTCGGAGCGGGCCGAGCCGGGTACGTTGCCGAGCTGCTCGCCGACGTCGGGGCAGTCGATCGTGACCGCGTTCCATGTGCCGTCGGGGTTCTGCCCGGTGGTCTCGGTGGCGGAGGCGTACACGTTCGCCACCACCAGTCCGCTGCCGCCCAGCATCAGGGCGACGGCTGCGAAGGTTGCCCGTCGTGCGCCTGTCGGGCGCCTGCGCTTGTTGCGTGCCAAGGAATGCTCCTGCGTCGTGGCCGGCCGGGACTGTGATCCCCCCGTTCCCATACGCATCAGGAGCCCGGGCTGTTCAACGCCCCTGCGGATTCACAGGAATTCCTCATCCTGTGTACCGAGCGTCATCGCACAGCGGCCGGTTCGCGATGCCCTGCACCCGTTGTCCGGAATGCCTGCCGAGCGGCCGGACGTGGAGGACCCGGGCAGCCTACGCTTCGGCCACGCGCGCCGAGGGCGCGGACCCGGACGTACGACGACGGGCCCGACCCCCTGTGCAGTGGGGTCGGGCCCGTCGGTGCGGTCGGGGTCAGGTGCCGGACCGCTCCGCGGTGCCGTAGCGCCGGTTGAAGCGTTCGACGCGGCCCGCGGTGTCGACGACGCGCCGGGCGCCCGTGTAGAAGGGGTGGCTCGCCGAGGAGATCTCGACGTCGACGACCGGGTGAGTGGCGCCGTCCTCCCATGTCACGGTCGCCGTCGGGGCGGCGGTGGAACGGGTGAGGAACGAGACGCCCGCGGCGCGGTCGCGGAAGACGACGAGGCGGGTCTCGGGGTGGATGCCGGGCCTCATGGTGTGGTCCTTCCTGAGGGTGGTCCGACGGCGGGCGGGGTGCGGCGACGGCCTGGGGCCGTGGGTCAGCGCTCCTCGCGGAAGAGGACGTGCTGCCCGGCCACCGGGTCGTACTTGCGCAGGACCAGCCGGTCGGGGTGGTGGAGTCGGTTCTTGCGCGTCACATAGGTGACGCCGGTCCCGGCCGTCGACTTCAGCCGGACGACGGGACGCACGGTGCTGCGTGCCATGGGGCCCTCCTTTCGCGGACCGACCGAACCGGCTTGATCGGTTCATGCCAGTCACGCCCTGTCCAACACCGGGCCGGACCGGAACATTCCCCGCATGCGGGACGCCGCGACCGCGTCCGGGGATCCGAGCCCACGGAATCCGCCGGCCCCCTCGCCCGGCTCCCCCGGCGCCTGTCAACGCAAGGACACGCCCGGCCATTCCGCCGGCACGCCCCCGCCGAGCGGGCGGTACGGCCCCCACGAGCCGTACCGCCCGCTCCGCCGCCACGGGCCCCTCACGCCAGCGGTACGACGACCTCCCCCGCCCCCTGCGCACTCGCCCCTCCCGGCACACGCACCGCGAACGGGCGCTCCGTGCCCTGCGCGGTCACGCGCAGCCGGTCGCCCTCGCGGCGGACGGTGAAGACCGCGGCCGGGATGCCCGTGAGGTCGGGCACGGTCGCCTCGGCCGTCCAGTCGGCGTCGTCCGTGGGGTGGACGAGGAGAGTCGGGTTGTCCAGCCAGTCACCGTCGGGACGACTGTCGTCGCCGGCCAGCGGCAGCACGGCGCCCTCACGGACGTACAGCGGGAGGCTGTCGTAGCCGTGCCGCTCGCTGCGCCACACGGGGCCGGTGACTCTCTCCCCCGTCAGCAGATGCGTCCATGTGCCCTCGGGCAGATAGACCTCCACCTCGCCGTCCTCCGTGAAGACGGGGGCCACCAGCAGGTCGGGGCCGAGCATGTACTGACGGTCGACAGAGCGGCAGCCGGGGTCGCCGGGGAACTCCAGGAGCATCGGGCGCATCACCGGCACACCGCTGCGGTGCGCCTCGGCCGCGGCGCCGTACAGGTAGGGCATGAGGCGGTGCTTGAGCAGGGTGAAGCGGCGGGCGACGGCCACGGCCTCCTCGCCGAAGTTCCAGGGCACGCGGTACGACGTCGAGCCGTGCAGGCGGCTGTGCGAGGAGAGCAGGCCGAAGGCGAGCCAGCGTTTGAACACGGCCGGGTCGGGCGTGCCCTCGAAGCCGCCGATGTCGTGGCTCCAGAAGCCGTAGCCGCTGAGCGAGAGCGACAGGCCGCCGCGCAGCGACTCGGCCATGGCCTCGAAGGACGCCCAGCAGTCGCCGCCCCAGTGCACCGGGTACTGCTGACCGCCGGCGGTGGCGGAGCGGGCGAAGACGACGGCCTCGCCCTGGCCGCGCTCCTTCTCCAGCAGTTCGAAGACGGTCCGGTTGTACAGGTGCGTGTAGTAGTTGTGCATCCGCTCCGGGTCGGAGCCGTCGTGCCAGACGACGTCGGTGGGGATGCGCTCGCCGAAGTCGGTCTTGAAGCAGTCGACGCCCTGGTCGAGGAGCCTCTTCAGCTTGGCCTGGTACCAGGCGCGGGCCTCGGGGCTGGTGAAGTCGACCAGACCCATCCCGGCCTGCCACAGGTCCCACTGCCAGATGTCGCCGTTCGGGCGGCGCACCAGATGTCCGAGCCGGGCGGCCTCGTCGAACAGCGGCGACTTCTGCGCGATGTAGGGGTTGATCCAGACGCTGATCCTCAGCCCCCTCTCCTTGAGGCGGGTGAGCATGCCCTCCGGGTCGGGGAAGACCGCCGGGTCCCACGCGAAGTCGCACCACTGGTACTCGCGCATCCAGAAGCAGTCGAAGTGGAACACGCTGAGCGGGATGCCGCGCTCGGCCATGCCGTCGACGAACGACGTCACCGTCGCCTCGTCGTAGTCGGTGGTGAAGGACGTGGTGAGCCACAGGCCGAACGACCACGCGGGCGGCAGGGCGGGGCGGCCGGTGAGGGCGGTGTAGCGGGCGAGGACGTCCTTGGGGGCGGGGCCGGCGACGACGTAGTACTCGATCGACTGGTCCTCGACGCTGAACTGCACCTGCCCGACCGACTCGGAGCCGACCTCGAAGGACACCTTGCCGGGGTGGTTGACGAAGACGCCGTAGCCCCGGGACGACAGATAGAACGGGATGTTCTTGTAGGCCTGTTCGCTGCTGGTGCCGCCGTCGGCCTGCCAGACGTCGACGACCTGGCCGTTCTTGACGAACGGGGTGAAGCGCTCGCCGAGGCCGTAGATCTGCTCACCGACACCGAGGGCGAGCTGGGCGAGGACATGGTGGGCACCGTCGCCGGTGGTGGCGAACGCGGTGCCCTTGGCGCCGGCGCGGGTCAGTTCCCGGCCGTCCTCCCCCCGGAAGGTGAGCGTCCAGGGGCCTGCCTCGTCCAGGCGCAGGGTGAGCGGGCCGCTGGTCAGCTCGGTCACCGAGCCGTCGCGGCGGACGGTGCCCGCGCCGTCCGGGTCGGCGGTGAGGGCGAAGTCCGGGCCGGGGTTGTACTTGCCGGCGTGGTGGGTGACGCGGACGCCGATCACGCCTTCCAGGGGCGAGAAGCAGTCGACCCGCAGGAGCGGGGCGTTCAGCGTGTCCCCCCTCTTCGTCACCCTCTTCACGGCGGCATGGGCAGTGAAGCGCTTCGACTCTGCGCAGACGTCTCGGACCTCGGTCGCATACGAGATCTGCACGCCGTCCCGGATACGCCAGAAGCCGTCGGTGAACTTCATGTTCTTCCTCAGGGGGAGAGGGGGTCATCGAGCGAGCGCACGGAGACGACCGCTCCGGCATTTTGATCGTACACAAGACACATGGGCCGGAACAGAGCGAGCGCTTGGGATCTCCGCTCTGACCTGCATAAACATCAACGCGTCCGGATACCGGCAGGCCGGAGCGTGGACGACCGCACGCGCATCCGGGTCTGGTGCCACCCGCTCCGCACGGCGCATTGGTCATCGCAGTAAACAAATCAGTCCAGCGTCGTCGCCGGACGCGGCGACAGCAAGGGCCGCCCATGTCGAAGCGCTTCAACGGAAGCTTCTGAAAGGTCGTGATTCCCCTGGCAGCCGTGTCCGTACTGGTCGCCGGGGCCGCGCTGACCGGCCGCAGCCGGCAGCGCGACGCCTCCGCGGGCGCCGTGCTGAACTCGTCGACCGGCGAGACCTGCCACCGCTGGGACGCGCAGGCGGTGGGCCGGTGCGGCAAGCGGCTCGGGGTCACCGTCGAACAGCAGAGCGTCCCGGCGGCGCAGGTCATGACGGAGGCGCTGCGCATGGCGTCGTCGAATGGTCCAACGGCGGCGACGAGACCGACCTCGCCGGGCCGAGGGTCGTGGAGGCGCTGGACTACTGGAAGAGCCTGCTGAAGGGCGGCTCGCTGTCGACATCGACGGTGGGACGGGCGCAGGCCGACGTCAACGACTTCGAGTGGGCGTTCGGCTACGACAAGCGGTTCGGATCGTCCGGGTGGACTACGCCACCCAGCGGCGCATCCCGAAGGACTGCCACGCTGGTACCGGTCCCCGATCGCCGCCCAGCGGGGCTGACCGGCGCATCGTCCGGCACGCCCGCCGCGCCTTCGTCCCGTCCGAGCGGATGCGCCACGCGCCTCGTCTGACGCATCCTTGCTGTGTCGCCCAGGGGCGGCGCACGGACGAGGTAGGGCGATGACTGGGACCGCCGGAGACGGAACGGGTGCTTCCGGGCGGCTGGCCACGCTGCTGACCGGGGCCGCGTCGGACGCGGCCCGCGCGGCGGGCGGCCGTACCGCCGGTGTCTTCCTGCGCTCGCGCACCCCCGGTCTGCTGCGCCTCGCCGCGCTGTCGGGCCTGCCCGGCGAGCTGTTCCGGCCCTGGTGGCGGCTGCACACCGACCGGCCGTTCCCCGTCACCGACGCCCACCGGCTGGGTGTCGCCGTCCTGCTGCCGAACCCGGCCGAATCGATGCGCCGCTATCCGCAGTTCGCGGCCGGGCTGCCGTTCCCGTTCGGGTCGCTGAGCGTGCCCGTGGCGACGGACACCGAACCGTACGGCGTCGTGACCGTGCTGCGCCCGTCCGTGCCGGACCTCGCCGGACTGGTCGCCCCGAGGGAACGGCTGGCGCAGGTGGCCGACGGGCTCGCGGCGGCCCTGCACGAACTGGAGGACGACGGGATCGCCGCCCGATGGGACGACCCGCCGACCTGTGTGCACCCGCCCCCGGCCGGCCCGTCACGGACCCAGCCGGGCTCGATCACCTGGGAACCCGGCGCGGACCGGCTCACGCTCGACCCGCGCGCCCGCGCCCTGCTCGGCCTGGATGCCGACGGGACGCTGTCCACGCTGCTGTCGGCGGTCGCCGCCGAGGACGCCCGCCGGCTCGCCGCGCTGCTGCGCGAGGCCTCCCACGGCCGGCCCCCGCCGCTGCCGGTGCCCGTGCACACCACCGACGGCATGCTGCGGCTGCTGCATCTGTGGACGGCCCAGGACGAGGTACCGTTCGGCCCGGCCCCGCACCGGGTCGGCGGAGCCGTGCTGGAGCCGGGGCCCGCCCTGCCCGCCGACGCCGCCGCCGACCTGCTGCCCGAAGGCGTGTTCTGCCTGGACCGGCTCGGGGTGGTCGTCTACGCCAACACTCGTGCCGCCCTCCTCCTCGACGTGGCCCGGGACCGGCTGCTGGGCCGCCCGCTGTGGGAGGCGGTGCCCTGGCTGGTCCGCCCCGGTCACGAGGACCATCTGCGGGGCGCCATGCTGTCCCCGGAGACGGTACGGTTCCACGCCCAGCGGCCCTCACCCGACGGCGCCGGCCCGCACCGCGCCGACGGCGACTGGCTCGCCCTGTCCATCCACCCCGGCCCCGACCTGCTGGCCTGCACGGTCGTACCGGCGGCGAGCATGGCCGACACACCCACCCTGACGGACGCCGAGGAGGCCGCACCGGCCTGGCAGCCCGACGGAGCCGCACCGGCCGCACCGGAGGCACAGCCCACGGACAGCCACCTCGTGCCGCCGCCGGAGTCGGCGTCCGTGACGCTGGCGTACCGGCCGATCGTGCTGGCCATAGCGCTGACCGAGGCGGTCACGGCACGGCAGGTGTCCGCGGTGGTGGTGCAGGAACTGCTGCCGGCCTTCGGGGGCCGCCGGCTCGCCATCTATCTCCTCCAGGAACGCCACCTGTATCTGGCGTGGGAGACCGGCTTCCCACCGGGCTTCCTCACGCCCTTCGAAGGGGTGGCCCTGGACGCGCGGCTGCCCGGTGTGGAGACCCTGACCAGCGGCAGGCCGCTGTTCTTCGACTCGATGGAGCAGCTCGCCGCGGCCTACCCGGGCATACCGCTCGACGCGAAGGAGGGCGCGCGGGCGTTCCTGCCGCTGATCGCCTCGGGCCGCCCGGTCGGTTCCTGCATCCTCGGCTTCGAGCGCCGGCGCAGCTTCAGCACCGAGGAACGCACGGTGCTCACCGCCCTGGCCGGGCTGATCGCGCACGCCATGGAGAAGGCTCAGCGGTACGACACCGAAGCCGCCCTCGCCCGAGGCCTCCAGGGCGCGCTGCTGCCGCGCAGGCTGTCCACGCACCCCGAGGTGGAGACGGCGGGCCGCTATCTCCCGGGCACCGAAGGCATGGACGTCGGCGGCGACTGGTACGACGTCGTGGAGGCCGGTGACGGGCTGGCCCTGGTCATCGGGGACGTCCAGGGGCACGGCGTGCAGGCCGCGGCGACAATGGGCCAGCTGCGCAGCGCGGTCCGCGCGTTCGCACTGAGCGACCGCCCCCCGGAAGAGGTCGTGGCGGGCACCAACCACCTGCTCACCGACCTCGACCCGGGCCAGTTCGCGAGCTGCTGCTACGTACGCCTGGACCCCGCGACGGGCCGGGCCCGCATGGTGCGCGCCGGGCATCCGCCGCCGCTGCTGCGTCACGCGGACGGCCGTACGGACGTGCTGGACCTGCCCGGCGGCATGGTCCTCGGCGTGGACCCGAACGCCCAGTACCCGGTGACGGAACTGGACATCGAGGCAGGCGCGGTCCTCGCCCTCTACACCGACGGCCTGGTCGAACGCGCCGGCACCGACATCGACGAGGGCATCACCACGCTGCGCCAGGCCCTCTCGGCATCCCCCGAAGGCACCCACACCCTCTCGCAAATGGCCGACCGCCTGACGGCAACGGCCCGCCGCGCAGCGGACCGCCCGGACGACATAGCTCTGCTCCTGGCCTCCCGCCGCACACCCTGACGACGGCGACCGCCCCGGCGGCCCACGACGGCCCGCACCCGCCGACGGCGGCAAGGGGCGTGCCGGGGGCGCCCGCCCGCAGCGTGCGGCGAGAACACCGAGTGCGACGGTCACGGACAGACCGCCGCACCGAGGACGGACACCCCCGGCGCGGCCCCGCCCTCACCACGGACAAGTGGCGCTTGGCGCTGCACCAGCCACGCACCCACCGACACAGGCCGCCTCAGGCATCGAGGGGGCGCGGGGAACGGCGCGCCCCCACCGGCCCGCAGGTGACCACAGGGGCGCGGGGAACGGCGCGAACGCCCCCTCCCCGCCCTCGGCGAACCCGACGCCCTCGCCTCACAGACCGCGGCAGTGTAGACATGGCACATGGTCCGACTTCTGGGTCGATCCGGGACCCGGTCGCCCCGTCCCGGCGGCATGCCCTCCGCTCCCGCCCCCGGCCGCGCCCGTCAGACCTCCTCCGGACGCAGGCCCGGCCGAACCGGGCCTCGCGCGGGGGGCGACGCGGCCGACGGAGGCGAGAGCCAGGCTGCGGGAACGCGCCCGTCCGGACTGCGCGCGGCACTGTCCGGTCGCAGCCTGGCCGGACAGGTGTTCGTCTTCCAGGTGGTCATCGTCCTCCTCCTCGTGCTCGCGGCCGTGGTGGCGCTGGTGCTCCAGTCCCGGGCCGACACCACGCGGGAGGCCCGCAACCGTTCCCTCGCCGTGGCGCAGACGTTCGCGAACTCCCCCGGCATCGTCGCGGCGCTGCGCAGCCCCGACCCGACGGCGATCCTCCAGCCGCGCGCGGAGGCGGCACGCGAGGCGACGGACGTCGACTTCATCGTGGTCACCGACACGAACGGCATCCGCTACACGCACCCCAAGCCGGACCGTATCGGCAAGAAGTTCGTCGGCACGATCGACCCGGCGCTGGCCGGGGGGACGGTGGTGGAGGAGGTCGACGGGACGATCGGCCGGCTGGTCCAGGCGGTGGTTCCGGTCAAGGACGCCCACGGGCAGGTTGTGGGCCTGGTGTCGTCGGGGATCACCACTCGGCATGTCGGGGGCGCGGCGAACCGGCAGCTGCCGCTGGTGCTCGCGGCGACGGGCGTGGCGCTCGCGCTGGCGCTGGTGGGCACGGCGCTGGTCAGCAGGCGGCTGCTGCGGCAGACGCACGGGCTGGGGCCGCGTGAGATGACCAGGATGTACGAGCATCACGACGCCGTTCTCCACTCGGTGCGGGAGGGCGTGATCATCGTCGGTCCGGAGGGCGAGCTGCTGCTCGCCAACGACGAGGCGCAGCGGCTGCTGCGCATCCCGGCGGACGCCGAGCGCCGGTCGGTGCGTGACCTGGGGCTGGATCCGGACACGGCGGAGCTGCTGGCCTCGGGGCGGGTGGCGACGGACGAGGTGCATCTGGTGGGCGACCGGCTGCTGGCGATCAACCAGCGCCCCACGGATCTGGCGAGCGGCCCGTCCGGCAGTGTGGCGACGGTGCGGGACTCCACGGAGCTGCGCGCCCTGTCGGGCCGGGCGGAGGAGGCGCGGGAGCGGCTGCATCTGCTGTACGACGCGGGGGTGGCGGTCGGGACAGGGCTGGACGTTCGCCGAACCGCTCAGGAGCTGGCCGAGCTGGCGGTGCCTCGGTTCGCGGACTTCACCACGGTCGACCTGTTCGACGCGGTGCTCGCCGGGGAGGAGCCGGAGCCGGGCGGCACTCTGCGCCGTACGGCGCTCAGCGGGATACGCGACGACGCGCCGCTGTATCCGCTGGACCAGCAGTTGCGGTTCGTGAAGTCGTCGCCGCAGGAGCGTGCCCTGCGCACGGGTCAGGCGGTCGCCGAGCCCCGCCTCGCAGAGGCGGCGGGCTGGCAGGCGCAGGACGCGGAGCGGTCGGCGCAGGTGCTGGACTTCGGCATCCACTCGCTGATCGCGGTGCCGGTGCGGGCGGGTGCGCTGGTGCTGGGGGTGGTGACGTTCTGGCGGTCGGAGCGGCCGATGCCGTTCGACGCGGACGAGGTGGCGCTCGCGGAGGAGCTGGTGGCGCGGGCGGCGGTGTCCATCGACAACGCGCGCCGGTTCACGCGGGAGCACGGGATGGCGGTGACGCTCCAGCGGAGTCTGCTGCCGCGCAGTCTGCCCGCGCAGGACGCGCTGGACATCGCCTACCGGTATCTGCCGGCGCAGGCCGGGGTGGGCGGCGACTGGTTCGACGTACTGCCGTTGTCGGGGGCGCGGGTGGCGCTCGTGGTGGGCGATGTGGTGGGGCACGGGCTGCACGCGGCGGCGACGATGGGCCGGCTGCGGACGGCGGTGCACAATTTCTCGACGCTGGACCCGGCACCGGACGAGTTGCTGGCGCTGCTGGACGAGATGGTCGGGCGGATCGACCAGGACGAGCGGGCGGACGGCACGGCCGGACCTGTGACGGGCGCGACGTGTCTGTACGCGGTGTACGACCCGGTGTCGCGGCGCTGCACGGTGGCGCGGGCGGGTCATCCGCCGCCCGCGGTGGTCGCGCCGGACGGCACGGTGGAGTTCCCGGACGTGGCGTCGGGTCCGCCGCTCGGGGTGGGCGGGCTGCCGTTCGAGACGGCGGAGCTGGAGCTGGCGGAGGGCTCCCGGTTGGTGCTGTACACGGACGGTCTGGTGGAGGACCGGGAGCGGGACATCGACGCCGGGCTGGAGCTGCTGCGGGAGGCACTGGCCGCGGCGGGGCCTTCCCCGGAGGAGACGTGCCGGGCGGCGCTGGACGCGCTGCTGCCGCCGCGGCCGGGTGACGACATCGCGCTGCTGGTCGCGCGGACGCGGGCGCTGGACGCCGACCGGGTCGTGGAGCGGGAGGTCCCGATGGACCCGGCGGCGGTGCGTGAGGTGCGGGCGCTGGTCGCGGAGCAGCTGGGGCGGTGGGGCCTGGAGGAGCTTGCGTTCACGACGGAGCTGCTGCTGAGCGAGCTGGTGACGAACGCGATCCGCTACGGCAGTGCGCCGGTGCGGGTACGGCTGCTGCTGGACCGGACGCTGATCTGCGAGGTGGCCGACGGCAGCAGCACATCGCCGCATCTGCGGTACGCGGCGCTGTCGGACGAGGGCGGGCGGGGCCTGTTCCTGGTGGCGCAGCTCGCGGAGCGGTGGGGGACGCGGTACACGCCCACCGGCAAGGTCATCTGGGCGGAGCAGCCCCTCCCGTAGGGCATCCGCACGAAACCTGGCACCCCCGGCGCCGCCACCTGGCACCGCCACCCGCATGACCCCGGCACGGCGCACCCGCACGACCACCGGCCCATGACCGCACCCGCACAACACCGCCACGTGATCACCCGCACGACCGCGAGCGCGGGCGGGACACGCGGCCGGCGCGCGGAGCCCGGCCCACACCCAACCTCCCCTTTGACCCCTCATAAGCGGCCCTTATGACGTCATAGACGGGACCCCCGTACCGACTTAGGCATGCCTTAGTTTAGGCTTCCCGTCGAGTCGATCTACTGCCGCTCGAAGGGAACCTGATCATGCCCCGCCCCCTGCGGGTAGCCATTGTCGGAGCCGGCCCCGCCGGGATCTACGCCGCCGACGCGCTGCTCAAGTCCGATGTGGCCGCCGACCCCGGTGTCTCCGTCGACCTCTTCGAGCGCATGCCGGCGCCGTTCGGACTGATCCGCTACGGCGTCGCCCCCGACCACCCGCGCATCAAGGGCATCATCACCGCCCTGCATCAGGTGCTGGACAAGCCGCAGGTCCGCCTCTTCGGCAATGTGAACTACGGCACGGACGTCCACCTGGACGACCTGCGCGCCTTCTACGACGCGGTGATCTTCTCCACCGGCGCGATGGCCGACCGTGAGCTGCGCATCCCCGGCGTCGACCTGGACGGCTCCTACGGCGCCGCCGACTTCGCCTCCTGGTACGACGGCCACCCGGACGTGCCGCGCACCTGGCCGCTGCACGCGGAGAAGGTCGCCGTCCTCGGCGTCGGCAACGTGGCCCTGGACATCTCCCGCATCCTCGCCAAGACGGCCGACGAGCTGCTGCCGACGGAGATCCCGCCGAACGTCTACGAGGGTCTGAAGGCCAACCGGGCCAAGGAGATCCATGTCTTCGGCCGGCGCGGCCCGGCGCAGGCGAAGTTCAGCCCGATGGAGCTGCGGGAGCTGGACCACTCCCCCACCATCGAGGTCGTCGTCAACCCCGAGGACATCGACTACGACGAGGGCTCGATCGCCGAGCGCCGCAACAACAAGCAGACCGACATGGTCGCCAAGACGCTGGAGAACTGGGCGATCCGCGACATCGGCGACCGCCCGCACCGGATCTACCTGCACTTCTTCGAGTCGCCGGTGGAGATCCTCGGTGAGGACGGCAAGGTCGTCGGCCTGCGCACCGAGCGCACCGAGCTGGACGGCACCGGCAACGTCAAGGGCACCGGCAAGTACACGGACTGGGACGTCGACGCCGTCTACCGCGCCGTCGGCTACCTGTCCGACAAGCTGCCGAAGCTGCCGTGGGACATCGAGTCCGGCACCGTCCCGGACGAGGGCGGCCGGGTCGTCGAGGAGGGCGGCACGCATCTGCAGTCCGTGTACGTCACCGGCTGGATCCGCCGCGGCCCGGTCGGTCTGATCGGCCACACCAAGGGCGACGCCAACGAGACCGTCGCCAATCTGCTGGACGACTTCGCCAACGAGCGGCTGCACACGCCGGTCTCGCCCGGCCCCGAGGCCGTCGAGGCGTTCCTCGCCGAGCGGGGCGTCCGCTACACGACCTGGGAGGGCTGGTACAAGCTGGACGCCGCCGAGCGTGCCCTGGGCGAGCCGCAGGGCCGCGAGCGCGTGAAGATCGTCGAGCGTGAGGACATGCTCCGCGAGAGCGGCGCGTAACTCCCCGCACGCGGGTGCGCCGGGCTGCCGTACGCCCGGCGCACAACCGCGCCCACGACAGTTACTGTCCCTGGATGTTCACCCTTCACGAGCCCCCCTTCTTCACCGTGCTGCGGGAGGCCCGCAGTGTTCTCGTGGCCGGAGCCGGCGGCGGCTTCGACATCTACGCCGGGCTGCCGCTCGCCCTGGCGCTGCGCGACGCCGGCAAGGAAGTCCATCTGGCGAACCTGTCCTTCACGGACCTGTACGGCTTGAGCCCGGACCACTGGGTGGCCCCGGACGTGGCGGCGATCACCCCGCACACGGCCGCCCGCGGGGACTACTTTCCCGAACGGACCCTCGCGGTCTGGCTGCACGAGCAGAACCTGCCCTCGACCGTGCACGCCTTCCCCCGCACGGGCGCCGCCCCGCTGCGGGCCGCCTACCGCGCACTCGTCGACCATCTGGGCGGAGTGGAGGCGGTCGTCCTCGTCGACGGCGGCACGGACATCCTCCTGCGCGGCGACGAGCACGGGCTGGGCACGCCCGAGGAGGACATGACCAGCCTGGCCGCGGTGGACGCCCTCACGGACGTCCCGCGCCGGCTGGTCGTCTCCCTCGGCTTCGGTGTGGACGCCTACCACGGCGTCAACCACGCGCACGTGCTGGAGAATCTCGCGGCACTGGACCGCGACGGCGCCTACCTGGGCGCCTTCTCCCTGCCCCGCGACAGCGCGGAGGGCACCCGGTACCTGGACGCTGTGGCCCACGCGCAACGGCACACACCCAGCCATCCGAGCATCGTCAACGGCTCGATCGCCGCCGCCGTACGCGGCGAGTTCGGCGACGTTCGCTTCACCGAGCGCACCCGGGGCAGCGAACTGTTCATCAACCCGCTGATGGCGCTGTACTTCTGTGTGGACGCCCCGGCGCTCGCCCGGCGCAACCTCTACCTCGACCGGATCGCCGACACGGTGCTGATGCGTCAGGTCGCGTCCCGCATAGCGGAGTTCCGTGAGGAGATCACCCGCGCACGGCAGCCGCGCGTGTTCCCGCACTGACGGGTCGCACACCGCCGCCCGGGGGAAGCCGCCCGCGCGGAACCGGAATGCATCGCCTGGTCACGGGCATGCTGTGAACGGGCGCACTCCCGGTGGACGGCTGCTCCCCCACAGTGACCGCCCCGTCTCCCGCACCATTTTCCCGAAGGACGTGTCGCTCTTGGCTCTCACGTACCCTCACGCGCCGTCGGCCCGCCGTCCCGGCCGCTCCTGGACCATCCGGGTGGTCGGGCACCGGGACCGTACGGCCTCCGTCACCTGTTCCTCCGCCTGCGCCATGCCGCCGCGTTCCCGCGACGTGGCCGCGCTGCGGCGGTTCGCCGAGGCCCATGCCGTCGCCCACGCCAAGGCCGCGGCGGTACGGCCGGACGCCTCCTGCTGGTGTCGGCAGCAGAGGTGCGCCGCGCACGAGGGCACGCGGGTGGCGTGCGCGGGCCAGGTCCTCCTCGTCCTGCGCCACGACCCCGCCGTGGGGCAGGTCTGGACGTTGTGCGAGGTGTGCTCCGCGTGCGCCCCGCTGATGGCCCACGCGCGCGTGGTGGGCCGTGCGGCGCCGCCGGAGCGGACGCGGGTGCCGGAGCAGCCGGGGCCGCGGCGGGCGGCTGCGGCGCCGCTCGTGCCGGGGGGCTTCAGTGCGCCGCCGGGCGGGGACGGGCCGCCGGAGCCGCCGCGGCGTCGGCGGCGACGGCGGTGAGGGGGGCAGGGGCCGCCCCGATGCGGATGGTGAGCGGACCCTGCCCGCGCCCGATTCTCACCCCGGCGCGGTGAGCCGGACCAGGTGTGAACCCCACGACCTGTCGCACACCAGACACACCCCGCACGCCCCGCGCCCCGGCGCAACAGGGGCACCCGGGGTGGGTACCGGCGCGGGGGTGGGTCACGCCACCCGGCGCCACGGGGTGCCTCCCCCAGCGCCCGCCCCAGGGGCGCGGCGAACTGCGCGACCAGCCCCCACCGGCCCGCGGTGAACCACGAAACCCAGGCGCCCCGAAAGGGGCGCGGGGAACCGTGCCGACCGCAAGCGTCCTCGCGGGACCCCGAACCCCGCATCCCACCCCTCTCCGCCCATACTGGTCGCAGCACCCCGTCCGACCCCGTCTCACGAAGGGACCCATGCCCAGCACTGCCGTCACCCCCGCCGACCGGCCCGTCGCTCCTCCCACCGTCTGGACGGCCCGAGGCCGCCACCTCGGCTACGCCGCCGCGGGCGTCGTCCGCAAGCACCTGAAGCTGCTGAAGGACGAGGGCACGGTGCAGGACTTCATGGAGCTGCCCGAGGACGAGTCCCCGCCGGGCAGCCGCGCGTTCGAGGCCCGCTGGCGGGTCGGCACGGACGCCGCCGTCCCCGGCGAGGTCACGGTGCGTGCGCGGCTGACGGTCGCCGAGGGCGCCGGCCGCGGGCAGGAGTGGACGCTGCTGGCGGAGGCCGAGCGGGCGTGGGATCTGGGCTGGCCGGCTCCGTCGGAGATGTTCTGGCCGCGTGACCCGGACGGCGGCTGGCCGCACGAGTCGTCGGGCGGGTCGGCGTATCTGCGGGTCAACGCGCTGCCGGAGGACGACAAGGCGCTGCGCCGGGTGCTGCGGGAGGCGACGCGTGACCCGTGGGACGTGCATGTGGTGGTGCACGAGGCGATGACCCCGGACGAGCGGGGCAGGGCGTCGCTGATGTCGTATCTCCCGCTCGGCCTGCGCCACAGGGTGGTCGAGCACCGTGCGGCGCCGCAGCAGCTGAGCGCCGTGAACTACGCGCTGCGTGACGCAGGCCTCCGGGTGCCGCGCGGCGGGGCACTGATCCTGCCCGGGACACCGGCACCGGAGGGGGTGGATCAGGCCGATCTGACGCTGCGTACGGTCTTCCTCGACGGCTCGGAGCCTGTCGAACTGGTGGCTCTGGTGACGCGTTTCGCGACGGCGCCCCGCCCGCTGCCACAGGACGCGGCGGAGTTGCTGACGGCGGTGCGCGAGCAGTGGCATCTGTTCACGCTGGAGGAGGAGCTGCACCGTGAGCGGGAGCTGGTGGCGATGTACGCCGAGGCGCTGGAGGCGATGACGAGGTCGCGGGACCTGTACCGGGAGGCGGCCGAGCGGGCCCAGGAGGCGCTGGCCGCGTACCGGGAGGCGGCAGCGGAGGTCGCCGTGCCCCAGCAGCGGCCGGGGCGCACCGGCGGCGCGCGCTTCCCGCAGCTGACGCGCACGTTGGAGCGGCTCAAGGACTCGGCGAAGGCGTGGCGCCCGCCGGCGCCGCCCGCGCGCGTCCCGGACGGGGGCCGCTCCTCGGCGAAGGACGGCGAGGCGGGCGGTACGACGCGGACAGCGAGTCCGTAGCCGCCGCACCCCGGCCCGTACCCACGGCCCCGCCCCCGCGAGGCGTCAGGTCGGCGTCGCCACGCGCCGCTCCCCCGGCACCCGGGCGAGGACGAGCAGCGCCGCCAGCGCGGTCGCCGCGGCGAGGACCGCGACGGCGGAGGCCAGCCAGGAGGGCGCGAGGGTGAGCCCGAGCGACCGCACCAGTCCGGGCGCCCCGAGGCGCCCGGAGAGGGCCTGGACGCCGGCCAGGGCGGCCGGCACGACCACGGCGGCGCACAGCGCCGTCCGGGAGGGCCGTACGGCCAGCAGGAGCGCCGACACGAGGCAGGCACCGGACATCGCCAGGGCGAGCCCGTACACGTCCGCGGGCTGCCCGTGGCGGTGCAGCGGGAAGTGGACGGCCCCGCACAGGGCGAGCACCACTGTGGCGAGGGAGGTCAGCCGCAGGACGGTCCCGGCGTGGGCCTCGGCCCCGTACCGCCCATGGGCGTCGCCGCGCCCAGCGGCGTCGTCCCGCTTCTTCCGACGGACCGCGCACCGGCGTTCCCCGCGCAACGGCAGTCCCGTCCGGGCTTGTTCGGGTCCGGGCGACGCGACCACCACCGGCAGCACGCTCACCCCACCGGCCGCGCTCGCCACCGGAACCTCCATGACCCCGGCCGTCACACCTCCCAGGGACGTGAGATACGTCACTTTGCGACCGGCGTTCGGGGACACGGCACCGGCGGAACCGCCCCCGCCGGTCGCGCCGAGCGCGGCCCCTGCGGCGGGTCGGCCATCGATCCGAGAGGCCCTGGCACCGGATGCCATGGCGTCCCTCGCACGGTCGCAGGGCGGTGCGAGGCCGGGCCCGGCCTCGGCCGGCCCGGCGGCGCCGCTGTCGGTGCAGGCGCGGACAAGGGCATCGGTGTCGGGGTCGGACTCCGTGTCGGCGTCGGAGTCGGCTTCGGTGAGCGAGGCGGAGAGTCGGCCCTCGGCGGGCCGTGAAATGCGGGTGATCATGCTGTGCCTTTTCCGAGGGATGCGGTCGCCCCAGCCCCGACAGCGACACGCGCTTTGACGCTGACCATTTCTAGGCGCGCGGTGCGGTGATCGCCACTCGGGTGGCGCACTCGTGTGAGGACGGGCCCAGAAGCGGGAATCCGTCCATCAGAAGCGGGGGAAGAGCAGACGCGGCGCGGCGCACCGCGCAGGGGAGGGTCCGTGGATTCGACCACCACGCTCGTCGCCGTGGCCGCGATCCGGGCAGCGGCCGCGCCGATTCCGACCGCCGGTTCCCGGCCGGACGTGCACCTGACGGGCCGTCGGCGACGGCCGACACCCGCCTGTCTCCGGTACGTCCGTACAGAAGCCGCCCGCTGACGCCGGGCCCGGCCCCACGCACCGAGCACCACCCGCCTCGCGGTGCACGTCAGGTGCCTCGCGACAGCCTCTCAGCACCGAACACACCCCCCACACACAGCGCACCACAGCGCCCGACACTGCCATGCAGCCGATTCACAGCATCCAGTGCCACAGTGCCCCACGCAGGGCCTCGACGCCCCGCGCACCACCGCCCAGCGAGCCGCCCGAGACCGCAGTGCCATGCAGAACTTCGCAGCGCCCCGCACACCACCCAGCAGACGCCACACCACATCGCACCTCGCACACCACTCGCCACCGAGCACACGCCACACCGCCCCGCACCCCGCACACACCATCAGCCCCCCGCAGAACCCCCAGTGCCACGCAGGAACCCGCATTCCCCCGCACCTCGACCGCGGAGCGCGGCGCCGGGCGTCGGCCGAGGTCGACGTCCGGTGAAGCCCGTACTCCGCATTCGTCACGGAAAGTGAGGAAACCAATCACCCGTTCGATTCGTATAAGTGACTGGAGGTCGCAGGAATGCGCTGGGCAAGGCGGTGCCGTCCGGCGGCGCCGCTTGTTCGAGGCAGTACCGAAGAGGGAGAGACGATGCAACCGTTCGCGCTCAACTACGCACGCCCCGCGGCGGAGTTGGAATTCGCCACGCCCTACACCTACGACTCCGGACTGCAGCTGAACGTGCTCCTGGACGGCGGGATAGCGGCTCGTGACCACGCCCTGCTGAGGGAGTTGGGGACCACGACCTCGACCGCCGGTTCGAAAACCCATTTCGACGACTGAACACGGAACCCACGACGATGACCGTGTTGATCCTGACCTCTGAAGAGGACGTCACGGCGGACATGGTGGTGGTCCACCTGCACGCGCTGGGCGTCCCGGTGGTCCGGTTCGATCCCGCCGATCTGACGAGCGGCGTCGCGCTCTCCGGCGAGTACGTGCATGGGGCGTTCCGCGGGCATCTGTCGTCCGCGGGGCGTCTGGTGAGCCTGGACGGGGTGCGGTCCGTGTGGGTCCGCAGACCCGGTGCGGCGGCCGCGCGCGCTCTCACCCCGTCGGCGTGGCTGACGGAGGAGTCCGAACAGGCGTTGTACGGCATGCTGCGGGGCGTGCCGGCCCGCTGGATGAACCACCCGGACGCGGCCCGGCGCGCCCGGCACAAGCCGTGGCAGCTGCGGCTCGCCCAGCGCAGCGGACTGCCCGTGCCGGCCACGCTGATCACGACGTTCCCGCAGGCCGCGCGGGATTTCGCGGCGCGCTACCCGGATCTGGTGGTCAAGCCCGTCTCGGGCGCGCACCCGCAGGACCCGCCGCGGGCGGTGCCGACGAGCCGGGTCGACCCGGACTCGGACTTCACGGCCGTCGCCTACGGCCCGACGCTGTTGCAGCGGCGGGTCGCGAAGCGGGCGGACATCCGGCTGACGGCCGTGGGCGAGGAGCTGCTCGCGGCGCGTATGCCGGCCGATCCGCACGCCGACCCGGACCTGGTCGACGTACGGTTCGCTCCGGCGGCCGGGCCGTGGCAGCCCGCGGAGGTGCCGCCGCGGGTCGCGGACGCCGTCCGCGTCTATCTGCGCGAGGCGCAACTGGCGTACGGGGCGTTCGACTTCGCCGAGGACGCCGACGGGACGTGGTGGTTCCTGGAGTGCAACCAGTCGGGCCAGTTCGGCTTCGTGGAGGTCGACACGGGGCAGCCGATCTCCCGCACGATCGCCGAGTGGCTGGGCCGGCCGCTCGCGGACGAGCAGCCGCGGAGCGTCAACCGGGCCGGTTCGGCGCTGCCCTGACGGCCCGACGGGTCACTGAGGTCTGGGACCGGGCAACAGGGCGGTGCGCTGCCATCCGCCGCCGCCCTGGGGGGTGCGGCCCGGTGCGTCGGGGAGGCCGGGCGACTGGAGGGGACGCAGGACGAGTTCCAGTTCCCGGTGGACGCGCTCGGCCTCCCGGCGCACATCGGCGGGTACGTCGCCGCACTCCGCGATCAGTCGGTCATAGATGGGGGAATCGTGGAACACCCGGCAACGCGCCTTTCATCTCATACGTCCATGTGCCATGGCACGGCTGCCGAGTCTAGGCGCCCGCGCACCTCGGGGTGCGCAAGAGGCCGGAGTGGTTGCGCCGCCGGTGGGAAATGTGCCAGGGCCACGGCGGCGCGCAGACGTCAGACGGCCAGCGAGAGACCGCTCTCCCCGTCCTTCCCGGCCGTCTCGGCCCTGCCGCGGCCCGCTCCCAGAAGCAGGGCGTCCGCCTTGGTGATGGCGTCCTCCACGCTGGTGCAGCCCATCAGGACGCACAGGGTGTAGCTCACGTCCTCCAGCTCCCGGGCGGCCGTCGCCCTCTCCCTCTCCGCCTGAGCGATCTTCAGTGTGGCGTACCGCGTCAGCAGGATCCTGACGGTCTTCGGGTCCGGCACGAGCAACGGAGTTCCCCTCTCTGCATTTTTTGCTCCGTATGCCCGCGCCGGACAGGACTATGCACGCTTTTCGCGTGTCTCCGCCGTAATTTTCACGCGAGCCGTGGGGGTGGACCGACAGTTCCGTGTTCGTCCCGGGATACGGACGGTCACCCTGATTCACCCGAACCGTCGTCACGGGGGCGCGGGCCGCTCCCTTCGGGCCCCGGACGGCGTTGGGCAGGGCAGTTGTCCCCGGCTATGAACGGTGTTCTCCATGAGCTGGTCCAGCCGCTTCCTGACCGTCCTCTATGTCACCACCGGCGCCGGCCTGGCCTGGACGGCCGTACTGGAGTTCCGGCACGGCCCTGTCTGGGCGAGCTGCCTCTTCGGCGCGGCGGGCCTCGTCCCGCTGATCGCGGCCGTGCGCGAGAGCGTGCTGTGCGATCTGCGCCGGGCAGTCCGGCGTGCCGGGGAGGCCGCCGCGCCGGATGCCGTCGGCACGGAGGCGGTGGTGCGTGCCGAGCTGGAGGCGGCCTGCTGCGAGCGGTGGTGGACCAGCCTGGGCACGGACCATGACGCGGGCTGCGCGCACGGTTCCCGGCGCAGCAGCGCGGCCTGAGGCCCCCGGGGGCGCGCCCCCCTGCGGCGTACCCGCCTCGCGCTTCCGTGCGCCCCGGTCTGAGCGGAGTGCGCCCGGAGCCGGGGCGGGTCGGCTATTCGCCCAGGGTGCGGGCGAGTTCCTTGGTGGCGCGGGTGATCTCGGCGTCCGCGTCGGTGAGCAGTCTGCCCAGGTCGGCGCGGCGGGAGCGGACGGCCTGGCGGGCGGCACGCTCCCAGGTGACGTGGTTCTCGCGGCGGTTGAGCAGCTTCGGGTAGACCGCGGCGGTCCGCTCCCACTGCCGGGCGTCGGCGATGTTCTTCAGCAGCTGGATGATCTGCGCTCGACAGGTGACCTGCGGGAGCTGGGCGAGTTCCCACAGGTACGGCACGGTCGCGGCGGTGGCCTGTTCGACGACGAAGCCGTACTGGCAGATGCGTCTGCGCACGTCGTCGAGGGCTGCCCTGGCGGAATCCGGGTCGCCCCAGGCGATGGTTCTCAGCAGCCGCGGGATCGCGGCGGCGGAGCCGGTGGAGTCCTTGATCTCCGCCCAGGGCACCCGGTCGAGCGAGGCGAGGGCCGTGGCGCGGGCGGTGGCGGTGCCGGGCGCGCCGTGCCGTCCGTCGGTCCCGTCGGCCGGCCGAGGCGCCCGATGCGCTGGTGAGGACACGGTTTCTCCCTGATACGGCGTCAGGTACGGGCATCGGCACACGGGTTGACGCCCCGGCTATTATCCACCCAGACAGCCTTCCCGTGCAATTGCACGAGAAATTGCGCGGGAAATTTCGCACGAGCGGCTAGGAGAGTGCGGTGGCATCAGTACGCAACGGAGTGCGGGCGAGTTCGCTGGACGTCCGCTGGATCAAGAGCCGGCACAGCAACGCCGAGGGCAACTGTGTGGAGGTCGCCGCGCTGCCCGAGGGCGGTGTCGCGCTGCGCAACTCGCGCGACCCCGACGGACCCGCGCTCGTGTACACGCCCGCCGAGGTGGCGGCGTTCCTCGCCGGGGCCAAGGACGGGGAGTTCGACCACCTGGTGTGAGGCGGCCGTCCCGCCGCAGGGGGGTGGCGCACGCCCGGTCGGGTGCGCCAACTCCCCTTGTCGATACGGAAGGAACAGCAGCCGGGCTCGGTCGGGGTGCGGTACTCTGGCCTTCAGGTCTGCCGGTCAACTGGGAGTCAGGATGCCTTTCGAGTCACCCCGTACCTCCCGGCTGGAATCCTATCTGGACGGGACCGAGCCCGCTCCCACTCTCCTGAAGATGCTGGTGGGCGTTCAGCTCGCGGGCTTCCGTGAGGACGCGGGCCTCTCCCAGGACCAGGCGGCCCGCGCGGTCGGTTTCAGCGGGGCGAAACTGTCCCGGATCGAGTCCGGCAAGGGCCGGCGCCCGCCGACCGAGGACGACGTCCGCAAGCTGCTCGATCTGTACGGCACCGGTGAGCACGAGGCGTCGGTGCTGCTGCGGCTGCTCCAGCGCGCGGGTGAACCCGGCTGGTGGCAGCGGTACGACAAACGGCTGATGCCGGAATGGTTCGAACGGCTGGTCGGCCTCCAGGAAGCGGCGGCCACGATCCGTACGTTCGAGATCCAGTACGTCCCCGGCCTGTTGCAGACCCCGGCGTACGCGCGTGCCGTGGTGGAGCGCGGGCTGCCGAACGCGCCTTCCGCGGAGGTTCAGCGCCGGGTCGATCTGCGGATGCGGCGCACACAGCTGCTGCACCGCACGGACGCGCCCCGGCTGTGGGCCGTCCTCGACGAGTCGGTGCTGCTGCGGGTGCTGGGCAGCCGGCAGGTCATGCGGGAACAGCTCGCGCATCTGATCGAGATGGCGCAACGTCCGCACATCACCGTGCAGGTGGTGCCGCTGGACGTCACCAACGCCTCGGCGCCCGCCATCCCGATCACCTATCTGCGGTTCGGCGGTCTCGACCTGCCCGACGTGGTGTATCTGGAGCACATCCGCAGCGCGAACTTCCTGGAGGACCGGGACGAGACGGAGGAGTACCGGCTCGCCCTGGACCGGCTGGCCGACGAGGCGTTGCAGCCGCGTGCCTCGCTGACCCTGCTGCGCGACACGATGGAGAGCCGCTACCCGGCGTCGTGACGACCGGCTCGCTCCCCCGCCGGAGGCGGCTCCCCGTGACGGCACTCGTCAGGGCAGGCGTCCCACACCGCCGAACTCGATCCACTCCTGCGTCTTCTGACGGGGCACCAGCTCGCTGTCGGGCCGCCAGGTCGACACCTCCACCAGCCCCGGTTCGAGGATCTCGAGACCCTCGAACCACTCGGCGACGTCCTTCTCCTCGCGGACGCGCCCCCAGTGGCCCTGGGTGACCTGGTCCATGAAGTCGGTGACGAACCTGCGGACCTCGGGGTCGCCGCTGACGAGCTGGCACATCACGAGGATGCTGCCGGGCGCGAGCCGCTCGCGGACCCGGCGGACCACGGCGAGCGGGCCGTCGGTGTCGCTGTCCGGGATGCAGTGGAAGACCGAGTTGAACAGCACGGCCACCGGCTGGGAGAAGTCGATCAGACGCCGGGTGTCGGGGTGTTCGAAGATGCCGTCGGTGTCCCGCATGTCGGCGTGGATCACCGTGGTGCGTTCGTCCTGCTCCAGCAGGGCGCGCCCGTGCACCAGCACCATCGGGTCGTTGTCGACGTACACGACGTGAGCGCTGGGGTCGACGCGCTGGGCGACCTGGTGCACGTTGTCCTGGGTGGGCAGGCCTGAGCCGTGGTCCAGGAACTGCCGGATGCCGTGGTCCTCGGCGATGGTGCGGACGACACGCTGGAGGAAGCGGCGGTTGTTCAGCGCGAGGGCGCGGGTGCTGGGGACGACCTTGTCCAGTTCCTCGACGGCGGCGCGGTCGGCGGCGTAGTTGTCCTTGCCGCCGAGGTAGTAGTCGTACATCCGGGCCGCGGTCGGGACGTCGGCGTCGATCTTCATGGACAGTGGTTTCTCGGTGGACATCGCTCCCCCAGCTCGTACCGCCAACTCCCTTGGTGTGACAGAGAGTACAGCCTCGTGTGCGCGGGCTCGACCCGCATGTGCGGACGGGCCGGCCACCGGGCCCTCGCCCGGTGGCCGGCCTTCCCCCCGGCGGTTCAGCCGCGCGTGCTCAGATACTCGTCGACGCCGGGCGCCTTGTGGGCGTCCTCCTCGTTCACGACACCGCCGTCGGCTTGGGCGTCCGGGCGCAGCACGTACGTCTCCCGTGCGGCGGGGCTGGCGGCGTCGGAGAAGTCCTGCGGGCTGCCGAGGCCGGTGTCGGCGTGACTGCGCGAGCGGTGCGCCCTGACCACGTCCTCGCGGGTGAGCCCGCCCGCCGCGCACGCCTTCTGCAGGTCGGCGCCGATCAGTTGGGCGGCGTTGTAGCCGGAGAGCACACCGGAGTCGACCGGGGAGCCCGGGTACTTCTTCTTGTACGAGGTCACCATGGCGCGCACGCCGGCCAGCTCGCTGCTGACGGCGGGGGCGGCGCTGACGATGTGCAGCATCGCTGCGAGAGCGGGTGCCGCGGGCGTCTTCATCAGCTGCGGTGCGAAGCCGGGCGCGCTGCTGACGACGGGGACGCGCAGGCCGCGGGAGGCCGCGACGCCGACCAGGGAAGCCGTCTGCGCGGGTCCGGCGCTGATCAGGATGGCCTTCACGCCGGCCTGCCGCAGCGCGGAGACCTGCGCGGACAGGTCCGTGTCGGTCGCCTTGATCTTCTGCCCCTCGATCCGCAGCCCGGCCTGCTGCGCCGCCCAGGTGCTGCCCTCCAGGGCGTTGGCGCCGTAGTCGCCCTCGAAGTAGACATGGCCGATGGTGTCGCCCTTCTTCAGGCCCTTGGTGCGGGTGAGGAAGTCCACGGCGGCGATCATGTCGATGTCGTAGGTGGTGCCGATGACCTGCACGGACTCCTTGCCGAGCAGGGAGGCGGCCCAGGCCTGCGGGAAGGTGAGCATGTGGTCGCGGTCGATGTCGTCGAGCAGCGCGGCCACCACCGGGGAGCCGATGACCTGCGGCAGCGCGACGACGTCCGGGGCGATGTCGGCGTACGCGGTGACGGCTTTCTGCACGTCGTAGCCGTGGTCCTTGACCACGATCTCGATCTTGCGGTCGCAGATGCCGCCCTCCGCGTTGGTCTCGTCGGCCCACATCTGCTGGGCCTGCACGATGGACTTGCCGAGGCTGGCGTAAGGGCCGGTCAGGTCGGTGAGGGCGCCGAGCCGGATGGTGGAGGCGGTGACGCCGGGGCCGGTGCGGACGCCGTCGGCGCTCGACGAGGCGCCCTTGCCGTCGGCTTTGGAGCTGCATCCGGTGGCCGCGAGCAGCAGGGCCAGGGCTCCGGCGACGGCGGCGGTGCGGCGCCGGGGGTGCGTGGTGTTCACGGGGTGTGCTCCTTGGGTCGTGCGGCGGGTGCCGGAGGGACGGCGGGTGCGGTGTTCTGCCCGGCCGGGGTGCGGCGCCGGCGCATCCGGGCGCGGACGCGGCGGGCGAGGCCGTGCAGGCCGTCGGGGGCGTACAGCAGGATCACGACGACGACGGCGCCGTAGAGGTAGCGGGCGGCCTCCGTCGGGCCGATGCCGGCGTCGCCGGAGCCGGGTGCGGCGACGAGCGGCAGCCGGTCGGCGTACCGGGTCATCAGCAGCGGCAGCGCGGTGACGAACACGGCGCCGGCGGTGGCTCCGGCGACGGTTCCCAGGCCGCCGATGACGATCATGGCGAGGTAGTCGACGGACAGGGCGAGGGAGAAGTAGTCGGGGACGACGCGGCGGAACGCGAGGGCGAGCAGGACGCCCGCGAGCCCGGCGTACATCGACGACACCACGAAGGCGGCGGAGCGGTAGCGGGCGACGTCGACACCCATCACGGCCGCCGCGGTCTCGCTGTCACGGAGCGCGGCCAGGGCGCGGCCGGGCCGGGAGCGCAGCAGACCGCGTGCGGTGAACCAGGTGAGCGCGAACAGGGCGAGCGCCAGGTACCACAGGCGTTCCTCCGCGCCGAACGGCACGCCGAGGACGGTGAGTCCGGGGTCGTCGCCGGTGAAGGCGAAGCCGCCGACGGCGAGCGGGGGCACGGAGCGGCCGTTGAAGCCGCCGGTGACGGAGTCCGCGGTGAGCAGCAGATGGTGGCCGAGGAAGACCAGGGCGAGGGTGGCGACGCCGAGGTAGATGCCGCGGACACGGCCGGCGACGGGGCTGAACAGGCCGCCCGCGGCGCCCGCGAGGAGCACGGCGAGCAGCGCGGCGAGCGCGGTCGGCAGTCCGGGGCCGGGGTCCCCGGCCAGCCACGTGTAGCCGTAGGCGCCGACGGCGAGGAAGAAGGCGTGGCCGAGGGAGAGCTGGCCGGCGGTGCCGGACAGCAGGGACAGGCCGGTCGCGCCGATGGCGGCGGCCAGCGAGAACAGGCCGATGCGCAGCCAGAACGCGTCCAGGTAGAACGGCGGCAGGCACAGCAGCACCGCCAGGGCGGCGACGGCGACGGGTTTGACGAGTCGGCGGTCAGACACGGGCCGCTCCCTTCGCGCCGAACAGTCCGGTGGGCCGGACCAGCAGGACGAGGACCATCACGGCGTACGGTGCGACATCGCCGAAGCCCTCGCCGAGGACGTGCAGGTCGGACTGGTGGCCGGCGACGAGGGCCTCGGTCAGTCCGATGAGGAGGCTGCCTGCGAGGGCGCCGGGCGGGGAGGCCATGCCGCCGAGGATGGCCGCGGGGAACGCTTTCAGGGCGATCTGGCCGGTGGTGCGTTCCAGGCCGGGCGCGGGGAACGCGGCGAGGAACACCGCCGCCAGCGCGGCGAGCGCGCCCGCCAGGCACCAGGCGAGCATCCGGACGCGGCCGAGCCGTACGCCCATGAGTGCGGCGGCCTCCGTGTCCTCGGCGGCGGCGCGCAGGGACAGCCCCCACGGGGTCCACCGGAACAGGGCGAACACGGCGGCGATGGCCACGGCGGACACGACGATGGCGGCGATGCGGCTCTCGGCGACGGTCACCTGGCCGACGGTGACGACGGCGTCGCCCCAGGGGTCGCCGAGGGACAGCAGATCGCCGCCGATCCGCCGGGACAGGTCGGTGAGGAGCACGATGTCGACGCCGATGGTGACGATGGTCTGCACGTGCGCCATGCGCGGGTCGGGGTCGCCGCGCCGAAGAAGCAGCCGGTCGACGGCGCCCGCGAGGAGCGCGGTCGCGAGGACGGCCACGGCGAGGGCTCCGGCGAAGCCGAGGTCGTCGTGGAGGACGGCGGTGAGGTAGCCGCCGAACAGCAGCAGGGACCCCTGCGCGAAGTTGATGACGCCGGAGGCCTTGAAGATGACGACGAAACCGAGGGCGACCAGGGCGTAGACGGAGCCGAGGGCGAGCCCGTCGATGAGGTCGTCGACGAGCGCGCTCATGCCGCTCCCTCCCCTTCGGCGACGGAGCCGAGGTAGGCGCGCAGCACCTCGGGATCACGGCGGACCTCGTCGGGGCTGCCGTGCGCGATGCGCCGGCCGAAGTCGAGGACGGTGACCTCGTCGGCGAGCCGCATCACGAGTCCCATGTCGTGCTCCACGAGGACGACGGACAGCCCGAGTTCGGTCCGCACGTCCTGGATCACCTCGGCCATCCGTGCCCTTTCACCGGCGTTCATCCCGGCGACGGGCTCGTCGAGGAGCAGCACGCGCGGCTCCAGGCACAGGGCACGGGCCAGCTCGACACGCTTGCGGTCCCCGTACGACAGCAGACCGACGAGGCTGTCGAAGTGGGCGCCGATCCCGACGAGTTCGGCTGTCTCCCGGGCGCGGGCGCGATGGTCGCGTTGTTCTCTGCGCGCACGCGGCAGATGCAGGGCGCTCGCGGCGAACCCGGCACGGGTGAGGATGTGCCGCCCGAGCATCAGGTTGTCGGCGACGGTGCCGTCGGTGATGACGATGTTCTGGAAGGTACGGGCCACGCCGAGTGCGGCGATGCGGTGCGGGGCGAGCCGTGTCAGCTCGGTGTCGCCGAGCCGGACGCTGCCGGCGGCCGGGCGGTACAGGCCGGACAGGACGTTGAAGCAGGTCGACTTGCCCGCGCCGTTGGGCCCGATGAGGGCGTGGGTGGTGCCGGGGGCGACGGTGAAGGAGACGTCGTCGAGGGCGGTGAGCCCGGCGAAGCGTACGGTGACGTCGCGGACCTGCAAGGACGGGACGCTCATGCGGCCCCCTGTCCGTCGCCCAGGTAGAGGCGGCGTACCGCGTCGGTGCGGGCGAGTTCGGTGGCCGGGCCGGACAGCCGTATCTCGCCGACGTCCAGGACGTGGGCGTGGCCGGCGAGGGACAGGGCCATGCCGGCGTTCTGCTCGACCAGCAGGACGGCGGTGCCCTGGGTGTTGATCTCGCGGACGACGTCGGCGATGCGGTCGACCATGAGCGGGGCGAGACCGAGGGAGGGCTCGTCGAGCAGGAGCAGCCGTGGATGGGCCATCAGCGCGCGGCCGATCGCGAGCATCTGCTGCTCGCCGCCGGACAGCAGTCCCGCGGCCTGCCGGGTGCGTTCGGCGAGCCTGGGGAACAGCGCGAAGACCCGGTCGCGGGCCTCGGCGACCTCGGCGGGCCTGCGCCGGGCGAGGCCGAGGCCTCCGGCGCGCAGGTTCTCGTCGACGGTCAGTCCCCCGAACACCCTTCGCCCTTCCGGGACCTGTACGACTCCGGCGCGTACGGCGGCGACGGGGTCCCGTCCGTCGAGGACGCTGTCGCCGTAGCGGACGCGGCCGGCGGTGATCGCGCCGCGGTGCAGGCGCAGCGTGCCCGACACGGCGCGCAGCAGCGTCGTCTTGCCGGCGCCGTTGGCTCCGAGCAGCGCGACGATGCCGGCCGGCGGCACGGTCAGGGACACGTCGCGGAGGGCGGACAGGGCGCGCCCGTACGTCACGTCGAGATGCTCGACGTGCAGCGCGGGCTGGTCGTCCGGTGGTGCTTCGGGCATCGCGGCTCCTCGAATCCGTGCCGGGGGTGGCACGGGGTGCGGTGTTCGGGGGAAGGGCTGCCACGACAGCACGGCGTCCGGCGCCGGGGACAGCGCCGACGGTCCGGACGCTGCGGGGTCCCAACGGGGACGGCGGGGGGTTGTGCG
>NZ_JALLGL010000349.1 GCF_023072675.1 Streptomyces sp. XM83C | reverse complement strand
GCCCCCGGCACCCCCCTGGACGCCGGTGCGAACGGCGCCGCGACGACCACCGTGCCGCCCCGCCGCCGGCCCTCCACCTGGCCGTCCTCCGCCAGCCTGCGGTACGCCTCCGTGACCACGCCCCGCGACAGCCGCAGCTCGGCCGCGAGGACACGGGTCGGCGGCAGCCTGCTGCCCACGGCGACCCGGCCGTCGGCGATGGCCCGCCGCAGCTCGCCGGCCAGCCAGTCCGCCTTGCCGTCGGCGGGCACGTCCCGGACGTCGAGCTGAAGGAAGTCGGAGCCGTGCCCCTCGGGCTCCGGACCGGCGGGCACGGCGTCGTCGCCGCGAACCCGGGTACGGCCGGGTGCCCCGGCGCTGCGGCTGCGGGTGCTCATGGTGACCATGGTGCGCTGCCTCGCCGCTCCGGGGCTCATGCCCGGAACACGAACTCCGGTGCTGCGGGGGTGAGTACGGCCGAGGCGACCGGTTCGGCGCCGTGGGCGGACAGTTCCCCGGCGAGTGTCCGTACCAGGTCCGGCATGACCCGGGCGCCGTCGTCGTGCTGGGCCTCGGCCACGACGAGGACACGCCGGGTGCCGGGCCCGACGGCCGAGTGACCGCTCTGCCGGTGCGTCCAGCGCCGCGCGTGCGCCCGACCGGCCGAGTCGGCGAAGGTCACCTCGCCGGGTACGGGGTGCTCCGTCCCGCCACCGAACGGCGTGTACCGCTCGTCGCCGCGCGCGGGACGCACCTCCAGCAGCGGGCCGGTGATGCGGTCCGCGTCCAGTGCCGCGACCGGGACGGCGTACGCGGCCGACACCGCGTTGCACAGGTCGACCACCGGATGGATGCGCGGCAGCGTGCCCTCCTTGCGCAGTCGCCGCAGCAGCGACTCCGACGCGCACCGGTACTGCGTCGGCTTCAGCCCCATGCGGGAGAACGCCCGCCGCCACGCCACCACCTCGGGGAACTCGCCCTCACCGGCCACGGCGAGCCGCGCCCGCGCCCGTTCGGTGTACGCGGCGACCCGGGCCCCGACATCGGCCGACGCGTCCACACCGGTGACGTACAGCGCGCCGGCGGCCAGCCGGGGGTGATCGGACCATGCCTGGTCCGCGTGCCGGAAGGTGATACTCAAAGGGGCCTCCACAGGTGGGGATCACTCCCACCCTGACGGGCGCATGGCCCGGTGGACAGAGCCAAAGAGCACCGGTTCGAAAGGTCCATTGGCGCCCCGCCCCTTCCGCTCCACCACCTTCCGCATTTCCCCGGCCTCACCGCCTCCCGGCAACGACCGCACGCCCGCGCGGCGTCCCGGCACGAAGCCCCGGCCGAACTCTGCCGGAACCCGGCAATGCGCGGACGAGCGGGTACCCCGCATCATTCGTCGCGGGGAGCAGTACGGAAGGCCCCGGCGGGCCGAGTGCGACCCGTTGCCGAGACGACCCTGTTGCCGAGACGGCCTGGTGCCGAGGCCCGACGAAGGGAGAGCCGTTGACGTCCTTCCTCATCGCACCGCTGGTCGCCGCGATCATCGTGGCCCTGGGCACCGGCGTACTGGTCCGCCGGGACCGCAGGCGGATGGCTCCCGGAGCCGACGCCCTGCTCATCGAGCCGCAGACCTCGCGCGGCCTGCGCGAGACGCGCCGCAGGGCGTGCTGACGACACCCCGACACCTGCCGCCGGGACGCCGACGCGCCTGACGGGGGAGGGCGCTGGTGAGGACGCGGGTGGGGAGACGCGACGACGGTCCTGCCTCTACGCCGACCCCTGCCCCGGCCTCGTCGGCCTCGTCGGCCCTGCCGACCCGGTAGGCCCTGACCCCGGAGACGCTCCGGCCTCCGGAGACGCTCCGGCCCCGGGAGGCGTACCCGGCGCCGTCCTGATCCGCAGGGGACGGCGTACGGCCTGGGCGACGACGAACGCCACCACCGACGACACGACGATCAGCGGCATCTGATCGGCCGCGTCCACGCCCATCAGCAGTACGGCGAGCACGCTACTGGTCACCGGCAGCCCGGTCGTGGCGGCCGTCGCCGCCCCGATACCCAGCGCGAGCCCGGGCGTCACCCCCAGACCGGGCAGCCCGGAACAGGCGACGCCCAGTGCGGCCCCGAGCAGCACGGCGGGGAAGATGGGGCCGCCGCGCAGCGCGCCCAGGCAGATGCCCCAGGCCAGCCCCTTGAACACGACGAGCGCGAGCAGGTCACCGACGGACTCGGCGTTCGGATGGGCGGCGAGTTCGCCGAGCGCCAGCTGCCCGGAGAGCGCGGCGTTCTCCGGGGTGAGCCCGGTGATCAGCGCGTACGCGGCCAGGCACACGCCGACCGCCACGGCGCACATGACCGTACGGCGGGCCGTGTGGCGGCCGGTCCAGGTGACCGTGGCCCGGCCGAGCGCCCTGGCCGTGCAGACGACGACCGCGATCAGCGCGGCGAGCGGCACGCCCCACAGGAAGTCGCCCGCGTCCGGGTTGACGTCCGGGGGGACGTCCGGCAGGCGCAGCCCGCCGATTTCCAGCCCGGTCCACTCGCCGAACCCGGTGAACACCAGCGCACCGGTGGCCGAGGCCAGCAGCGCGGGAAGGATCAGGACGACCAGCCGGGGTCCGGCGATCCCGGCCGCCTCGACGACCATCAGGGCGGCGACGACGGGCCCGCCGAGGATGGTGGCGATGGCAGCGGTGGACCCGGCGGTGGCAAGAACCAGCGCGGGACCGCCGCCCCCACCGCCCGATCCCGCACCGCCCGAACCCTCGCCCGACGCCCGCAACACCTTCACGGCGAAGAGGGCGAGCCCACTGCCCAGCGCCATCAAAGGGGCCTCCGGACCGAGGACAACACCGAGCGGCAGCGTGCCGAGGGCGGCGAGGACGACGCCGGGCAGCGCGTCCGGGCCGAGCGGCGGGCCGCCCAGACCGTTCACCGGCACATGCCCGCCGGTTCCCGGCATCCGGGTGATGACCGGCGCGAGGATCAGCCCGGCGAGCAGCATCGCGGGCAGCGGCCACCACCAAGGCGCGCGGTCGAACCCGACGGCGTCGGGGAGGGACTCCCACACCCAGTGCTGGAGCTGGTGCTGGAAGCTCACGAAGAAGAACGCCGCGAGCGAGATCGGCACCCCGAGCAGCACACACAGCAGGAGGAGCCGTAGATACCCACGGCTCATCAGCGTCTGCCGCAGCGTGTCCTCGGGGGACAGCGGCGGCTCGGGGCCCGCCTTGACGTCCATGCGGCCTCAGTAAAAAGCAGACCCGCACCGCCCGCATGCCGAGCCCCGCCGACGTACGACCGCCGGTGCCGAGCACCGAAACCGCCGCCGAGCCCGAAATCCGGCAGCCCTGAAGAACACCACCTGCGGACACGGACACCGCCGTGAAGCCCCGGCCGTGCCCGCCGGCACGGTCCTCGCCCTCCTCGCCCTCCTCGTCCTCCTCGTCCTCCTCGGCCTCCTCGGCCTCCTAGGCCCGAACGGTGCCCTCGTCCCCGCCGACGCCGGCCAGGCCCGGATCGCCGGGTACGACCTGGCAGGGCAGACCAGGCGGGTCCGTACCGCCGTAGGGGTGATGCTCCTCATGGCGGTCACGAGGAGCAGCCGGCCTCACTTGCGACCTGGCGACCTGGCGACCTGGCGACCTGGCGACCTGGCGACCTGGCGGCCTGGCGGCCCGGCGACCTGGCGGCCCGGCGGCCCGGCGGCCCGCTCCGCGTACGTCGCCTGGCGCTCGACCACGACGCCGCCGGGCCGTCTCCACCGGTTCGGTCTCTGCCGTCCCGGACCTGACGATCCAGAACTCGATCAGCCGGCCTTCCGAACGCATGAGCTTCTCCCGCTGTCTTCGTAGCGGTGATCGTCCCGCGCTCTGGGTCGTGCTCGACGCAGCCGTGCTTCTACGGTCCGTCGGCGTGCCGGTCGTCATGCGCGAGCAGTTGCCGCACCTGTTGCGGGTCGCCGCAATGCCTCATGTCACTTTGCACGTACTGCCGTTCGACCAGGGCGAGCATGACGTCATGGGCGGCTCCCTCACGCTGCTCACCATGCCCGACGGGTCAGGGACCGCCTGCGCCGAAGGCGCTCATGACGGCCAACTCGTCGAAGACGACACCGATGTGCGGCGGTTCGCACTCACCTGACGTCGGCTTCGGGCGGCTGCTCTGCCGCCCTCATGTCGCTCGACATGATCCGATCCGTGAGGGAGGACCACCACCGAGACGTTTCCTGGCCAGACCCGCGGCCATCCTCGCCTACCGCCTGCGCGAGACACCCCTGCCAGAGCCACCGCCCGCCGAGCGCGCCGTGCGCCCCGCACCCCTCCAGACCTGCGACGGCTGCGACCGCGCCTTCCGCTCGTACGAGCCCGGCCTCTGCGGTGGGTGCCGCGAGCACGACGAGCATCACCCTGCCGTCGCCTGACCGCCCGTAAGAATCGTCACCCTTCGGCAAACAGGTCCGCCAACCTGTTTCCGTCACCGGGCCGAAGTGAGATGATCAGCGCCGCACTTGACCGATCATCCGAACAACGGGGGAATTTGTGGAACACAGCTCGCGATCGACGTTCCTCGGCAACTCGCTCAACTGGCTGCTGCCCGTGGCGTACGCGGCCGTCGTCGTGCTCGTCGGCGCCTTCGGGTCCGGTGAGGCCACCGGCATCGTCGCCGCTGTCGGCGGTGTTCTGCTCGGCTGCTACTACGCGTTCGGGCGTCGGGCAGCCAAGGGTGCCCGCTCCGGCGACGCCTGATCGGCTCCGCCCCGCCGTCCGTACGACACCACTCCGGGAAGTTTTCCGTCCGCCCCGGAACTAATCCCGCGCCCCGCTAGTTTCTACGTTGCTGTAGAAATCAACGGGCGCGGGACGTCGTACGGGCGTACCGGGCCCTCCGTCTGACCGTATGGAGTTCTCATGGCCCTGTGGGACCGCATCAAGGAATCCGCATCGCAGATGCAGACCCAGCTCGTGGCGAAGAAGAACGACCTGAAGAGCGGCGCCTTCCGCGACGCGAGCATGGCCATGTGCGCCCTGGTCGCCGCCGCCGACGGCACCGTCGACCCGTCAGAGCGGCAGCGCGTGGCCCAGCTCATCGCCACCAACGAGGTCCTGCAGAACTTCGACGCCGAGGATCTGCGCCGCCGCTTCGAGGACAACCTGAACAAGCTGAACACGGACTTCGCCTTCGGCAAGGTCAGCGTGCTCCAGGAGGTCGCCAAGGCGAAGAAGAAGCCGGCGGAGGCGCGGGCCGTGATCCAGATCGGCATCGTCATCGGCGGCGCCGACGGCAACTTCGACAAGGACGAGCAGGCCGTCGTCCGCGAGGCGTGCTACGCCCTGGACCTGCCTCCGCACGAGTTCGACCTCTGAACCACGAACGCACCATCTGCGTGCCACGAGCGCACGATCTGTGCGCCACGACCGCACGATCTGCGTGCCACGACCGCACGATCTGCGTGCGACGAGCGCACGATCTGCGTGCGACGAGCGCACGATCTGTGCGCCGCGACCGCACGATCTGTGCGCCGCGAGCGCCCGATCTGCGTGCCACCAGCGCACCATCGGCGGCCGGGTCGGCGGGGCATGCCCCCTGACCCGGCGCCCGCCGTCAGAGCGGTGTCGCCGCGTGCAGGATCAGCACCATCGTCACCGCCGAGTTCGCCGACGACATCGCGGACACCGCCGTACCCGCAGCCGCCGTCCAGGCCGCAAGCCCCACCGCCGTGAACAGCGAAGGCCAGCTGCGGGCCGTCGGCGCCGGCGCCAGCAGCGCCTCCACCCGGCGCGGCACAGGGCCCCGCGCCGCGAAACCGGCGGCCGTCGGCCACGGCGTCGCACGGGCGATCAGCGCCGCCCTGCCGATCGCGCGGGCCACCGTACGACGGTCGCCCACCACCCGCGCCGCCTCCTCGTCCGCCCACCGCTCGGTCGTGTACTGCACGGCCGTGCTCAGCGGGCGCAGGAACGGATTGGCGGTCGCCGACAGCCGTACCACAAGTAAATGGCGATGGTGACGGGCCGCGAGATGTGCCCGTTCGTGCGCGAACAACGCCCGCCGCTCACCGGACTCCAGGTGGTCCAGCAGACCGGTCGTGACGAC
>NZ_JALLGL010000348.1 GCF_023072675.1 Streptomyces sp. XM83C | reverse complement strand
GCCCCCTGACACACCGGCCTCGGCTGTGCAGCCGAGCGAATCGGGCGCCGGGTGGGCGAGACAGGACCGGGCCACGACAGGGCCATCCCCGTCACCGGGCCACCACGACCGGGTCCTCCTCGTCGAACCGGACCCAACGGCCCCAGACCCGGAGCGAAGGGGAGCCGCCCCTCAACCGGGGCGAAGGGGCCCCGCCCCTCCGCCGACGGCGCCCCGAGTTGCGGGCACGGATCTTCGCGGTACCTTCAAGCGTCGCCGATGAGGAGAGTGAACGTCGTGAGCAAGTTCGTCCGCCCGGCGGCAGAGGGCGCCGATCCCTTCGGAACGGCCCGTCTCCGCCGCGGTGTCCTCGACGCCTGGGCCACCAGCCCCGCCCGTTTCCGGGAGGACGCGAACGCCGAGGAGGAACTCGTCCTCGGCGGCTACCGCGACCGCCTCGTCGTCGAGCTGGCCCAGAACGCCGCCGACGCCGCCGCCCGCGCCGGCACCCCCGGCCGGCTGCGGCTGACTCTCCGCGACAACGTCCTCGCCGCCGCCAACACCGGCGCCCCCCTGGACGCGGCCGGTGTCGAATCGCTCGCCACGCTGCGCGCCTCCGCCAAGCGGGACGGCGAGCAGGGAGCCGTCGGCCGTTTCGGCGTCGGCTTCGCCGCCGTCCTCTCCGTCACCGACGAGCCGGCCGTCCTGGGCCGGCACGGCGGCGTCCGCTGGGCGCTGGCCGAGGCCCGCGACCTCGCCCAGGAGACCGCCCGGCACAGCCCCGGCCTCGGCGACGAGATCCGCCGCCGCGACGGCCACGTACCGCTGCTGCGACTGCCGTTCGCGGCCGAGGGCACCGCCCCCGACCCGTACGACACGGTCGTCGTGCTGCCGCTGCGCGACGCAGCCGCCGCCGATCTCGCCGAGCGGCTGCTCACCTCCGTCGACGACGCCCTGCTGCTGGCCCTGCCCGGCTTGGAGGAGGTCGTCGTCGAGATCGGCGACCGCCCGGCACGCACCCTGCGCCGCCGCACCGACGGCGCCTTCACGGTCGTGGAGGACTCGGACCACGGCGTCACACACTGGCGTACGGCGTCCGCGCACGGCCCGCTCACCCCGGACCTGCTGGCCGACCGACCCGTGGAGGAGCGGCTGCGCCCCCACTGGTCCCTGACCTGGGCGGTCCCCGTGGACACCGCCGACGGCACCCCGGCCCGCCCCCGCACCAGCCCGGTCGTGCACGCGCCGACGCCGAGCGACGAGCCTCTCGGTGTACCGGCGCTGCTGATCGCGTCGTTCCCGCTGGACTCGACCCGCCGGCACACCGCGGCCGGCACGCTCACGGACTTCCTGGTGCAGCGGGCGGCGGACGCGTACGCCGAACTCCTCGCCGATTGGCGGCCGGTGACCGCCGGTGTCATCGACCTGGTGCCGGGCCCGCTCGGCAAGGGCGAACTTGACGGCGGGCTGCGCCAGGCGATCCTGGAGCGGCTGCCGCGCACGTCGTTCCTGCCGCCGGCCGCCACCGCACCCACCGGGACCGCCGAGCCGGACGGCCACGAGCACGACGTACTGCCGGAGACACTGCGGCCCCGGGACGCGGAGGTCGTGGAGGGTGCGGGCGCGGACACCGTCCGCGTCCTCGCCGAGGTGCTGCCCACGCTGCTGCCCGCGGGGCTGGAACGCCGGGTCGAGCTGCGCACGCTCGGTGTGGCGCGCGTACCGCTGACGGACGCGATCGACCGGCTGGCGGGCCTGGAGAAGGACCCCGACTGGTGGTGGCGGCTGTACGACAGCCTGGCCGGCGTGGACCCGGACCGGCTGTCGGGGCTGCCTGTGCCGCTCGCGGACGGCCGTACGACGATCGGCCCTCGCCAGGTGCTGCTGCCCAGCCCGGACGGCCCGTCGGTCGATGCGGAACTCCTCGCCCGGCTCGGCCTGAAGGTCGCCCACGAGGACGCCGCGCATCCGCTGCTGGAGAAGCTGGGCGCGCTCCCGGCGACCCCGCGTGCCGTGCTGACGACTCCCCAGGTGCGGGCGGCGGTCGCCGCGTCCCTCGACGAGGACACCGGCGGCTGGGACGAGGACACCCTCGACGCGGAGGAACTCGCCGATGTCGTCCTGGCGTTGGTGCGGGACGCGGGCCTGGAGCCCGGCGACGAGCCGTGGCTGGGGGCGCTCGCGCTGCCCGACGAGGACGGCGAACCGGCCCCGGCGGGCGAACTGGTGCTGCCGGGCAGCCCCTTCCACCAGGTGATGCGGGAGGGCGAACTGGCCTGCGTGGACGCCGAACTGGCGCGCAAGTGGGGGGAGCAGCCGCTCGCGGCGTGCGGTGTCCTCGCCACGTTCGCACTGGTCCGCGCCACGGACGTGGTCCTCGACCCGGACGAACTGGAGCCCCGCGACAGCGACTTCGCCGAGCCGGACGACGCGGGGCTGCTCGACGCGGTCGATGTGTGGTGCGAGGACATCCTCGACCGTTTCCCGGACAGCCCGGTCCCGCCGGTCGCGACGGAACTGGTCGCCGTACGGGATCTGGACCTGGTCGACGACGACCGCTGGCCGCAGGCCCTCGCGATGCTGTCGCGGCTACCGCTGCGGGACGCGCTGGTGCAGCCGGTGCGGGTGCTGCTGCCGGACGGCACGCACGAGACGGTACGGCCGTACACGGCGTGGTGGCTGCGCGGCCACCCGGTGCTGGACGGCCGCCGCCCCGCGGGTCTGCGCGCGGCCGGCGGGGACCCGCTGCTGCGCGGCCTGTACGACGAGGCGGACGCGACCGGCTTCGACGACGAGCAGGTCCTGCGCGCCCTCGGGGTACGCACCTCGGTCGCGGCCCTGCTGGACGAGCCGGGCGGCGCCGCCGAACTGCTGGACCGTCTCGCCGACCCGGACCGCCCGGTGACCGCGGCGCAGCTGCACGGGCTGTACGGCGCGCTGGCCGAGCTGGACCCGGAGCAGGTGACGCTGCCGGACGAGCTGAGGGCCGTGGTGGACGGTGAGGTGCGGGTGGTGGACGCGGCGGACGCGGTCGTCGTGGACTCGCCGGACCTGCTGCCGTTCACGCAGGGAGTGCCGCTGCTTCCGGTACGGCCGTCGCGGGCCGCCGATCTGGCGGAGCTGTTCCAGGTGCGCAGGCTGAGCGAGTCGGTGACCGGCGAGGTCCACTCGGAGGGCACCGAGCACGACGTACCGGAGTCGGTGCGGGTCCTGCTGGGCCCGCGGACACCGGACACGTACGTCGAGCACGAGGAGCTCGTCGTGGACGGTGTGGAGATCGACTGGCGGGTCACCGCGGACGGCACCCTGCACGCGTCCACGCTGGAGGGCGTGGCGGCCGGTCTGGCGTGGTCGGCGGGGCAGTGGCCGCGCCGCTTCGAGGTGGCGGCCCTGCTGGAGGACCCGTCCCGCACGGAGGAACTGGCCAGGGACCGCTGGTTCGACTGAGGCGGCGGGAGCGCCCCTCATGGTGGGGGAGCGCCCCTTGGGGAGCCCGCCCCTCATGGTGGGGGAGCGCCCTCGCGGACCGCCCGCCCCTCACGCTGTGGGGGAGGGCCCCTCCGTGGGAGCCGCCGCCCCCGTCAGACGGGAAAGCGGCGCTCCACCCACCGCCACGTGAACTCCAGCGCCGCCGAGGCGGCCACCGCGATGCCGACGGCCGTCCACGGCATCGCCATCCCGACCAGCTTCAGCGCGAAGAAGTCCTGAAGCCACGGCACGATCAGCACGACGAGGAACGCGGCGCCCATGGCGGCGACGAGCGCCACCCGCCACCAGGTGTACGGGCGGGCCACGATCGCCAGCACCCACATGGAGACGAGGAACAGGGTGAGCGTGGCGGCGCTGGTCTCGGCGTCGAGGGAGCCGGGCCCGGTGTAGAAGTGCCGGGCCACCAGGTACGTCACGAAGGTGGCGGCGCCGGCGACGATCCCGCCCGGGACCGCGTACCGCATGACCCGTTTCACGAAGTGCGGCCTGGCCCGCTCCTTGTTGGGGGCGAGGGCGAGGAAGAAGGCGGGGACGCCGATGGTGAGGGTGGACAGCAGGGTGAGGTGACGCGGCAGGAACGGGTATTCGACCTGCCAGCACACCACGAGCAGCGCCAGCAGCACCGAGTAGACCGTCTTGACGAGGAACAGGGTGGCGACGCGCGTGATGTTGCCGATGACCCGGCGGCCCTCGCCGACCACGGAGGGCAGCGTGGCGAAGCTGTTGTTCAGCAGCACGATCTGCGCGACCGCGCGGGTGGCCTCGGAGCCGGAGCCCATGGCGACGCCGATGTCGGCGTCCTTCAGGGCGAGGACGTCGTTGACGCCGTCGCCGGTCATGGCGACGGTGTGCCCGCGGGACTGGAGGGCACCGACCATGTCCCGTTTCTGCTGCGGGGTGACCCGGCCGAAGACGGTGGCCTGTTCCAGTTCCGCCGCCATGGCCTCGCGTTCGGCGGGCAGCCGGCGGGCGTCCAGGGCGGTGCCGTCGATGCCGACCTTGGCGGCGACGGCGCCGACGGAGACCGCGTTGTCACCGGAGATGACCTTGGCGCGGACGTTCTGCTCGGCGAAGTAGCGCAGGGTGTCGGCTGCGTCGGGCCGCAGCCGCTGTTCGAGGACGACGAGGGCGACGGGCCGGGCGCCGCGGGCGACGTCCGGGTCGTCGAGGTCGCGGGCGGCGCGGGCGAGGAGGAGGACGCGCAGGCCCCGCCGGTTGAGCTGTTCGGTGTCGGCGAGCGCGGGGTCGTCGGACGCCAGCAGCACATCGGGGGCGCCGAGCAGCCACGTGCTGGACTCGCCGTCACCCTCGCTGAAGGAGGCGCCGCTGTACTTGCGGGCGGAGGAAAAGGGCAGCGACTCGGTGCAGCGCCAGTCGTCGTTGTCGGGGTAGGCGTCGATGATCGCCTGGAGGGAGGCGTTGGGGCGCGGATCCGACTCGCCGAGCGCGGCGAGGGCCCGGCGTACGTACGTCCCGTCGCTGCCGTCGAGGACGCGCAGCTCGGTGACGTCCATGCCGCCCTCGGTGAGGGTGCCGGTCTTGTCGAGGCAGACGGTGTCGACGCGGGCGAGGCCCTCGATGGCGGGCAGCTCCTGCACGAGGCACTGTTTGCGGCCGAGGCGTATGACGCCTATCGCGAAGGCGACCGAGGTGAGCAGGACGAGGCCCTCGGGGACCATGGGGACGATGCCGCCGACGGTGCGGGCGACGGAGTCCTTGAAGCCGTGTTCCTTGACGACGAGCTGGCTGATGACGAGGCCGATCGCGGTCGGCACCATCATCCACGTGACGTACTTGAGGATGGTGGAGATGCCGGTGCGCAGCTCGGAGTGGACGAGGGTGAACCGGGACGCCTCCTCGGCGAGCTGGGCGGCGTAGGCCTCTCGGCCGACCTTGGTGGCCTGGAAGGCGCCGCCGCCCGCGACGACGAAGCTGCCGGACATCACGGGGTCGCCGGGGTGTTTGACGACCGGGTCGGCCTCACCGGTGAGCAGCGATTCGTCGATCTCCAGCCCGTCGGCCTCGACGCACACCCCGTCGACGACGATCTTGTCGCCGGGGCCGATCTCCAGCAGATCGTCGAGGACGATCTCCGAGGTGCTGACGGACCGCGCGGTGCCGTCGCGGCGGACGGTGGGTCTGGCCTCGCCGATGACGGCGAGGGAGTCGAGGGTCTTCTTCGCCCGCCACTCCTGGACGATGCCGATGCCGGTGTTGGCGAGGATCACGAATCCGAACAGGCTGTCCTGGATCGGCGCGACGAACAGCATGATCAGCCAGAGCACGCCGATGATCGCGTTGAACCGGGTGAAGACGTTCGCCCGCACGATCTCGCCGAGGGAGCGGCTGCTGCGTACGGGCACGTCGTTGACGTCACCGCGTGCCACCCGCTCGGCGACCTGGGCGGCGGTCAGCCCGCCGGCCGGGGTGGGCACGGCCGCCCGCTCGGTCCGCGCCGGATCGAGTTCCGCATCGATGTGCGTCATGCATTCGACGGTACGTGCGGTTTTACGGCTTCACCCGCCGAGTGCCCGGAAGATCCGACCTGGGGAGGACGCGGGTAGTGCCGTGGTTGTAGGCGGGGGTGCGAAGGGGGGACGAGTGCGCCCTTTCGGGG
>NZ_JALLGL010000347.1 GCF_023072675.1 Streptomyces sp. XM83C | reverse complement strand
GCGGGGGCCCGGCGTGGTGGGGAGGCGCCCGGCCCGGCCCGCCGTGTGTTCCGCGCGGCTCAGCGCACCCCGGCCGGGGCCCGCTCCCCGGCACCCTCGGCGGACTCCGCGTCCTCCGCCGTCTCGATCTCCGCCAGCACCCGCACCCCCCGGTCCGCCCGGCTGTCCAGCCCCGGCAACAGCCCCGGCACCGCGATGCTCGGCAGCATGTGCGCCCACAGCACCGCCAGCCGCTGCCCCAGATCCGCCCGGTCGGTCAACGCCCGCGACATCAACTGGATGCCGGTGAACGACCCGACCAGCAGATCCACCGTCTCCGCCGGCCGCACCGTCGGCAGCAGCTCACCCTGCTCCGCCGCCTGCTCCAGCAGCGCCGTCAGCCGCCGCGACCACTGCCGGAACGGCTCCCCCCGGTCGATGCCCGCCGGCGTCTCCTGATCCACCGCCAGCCGCACACCGCCCCGCAGCAGCGCGTTGCTGCGCAGCCTCTGCCCCACCGCGAAGGTCATGTCGATGACCTCCTGAAGCTTGCAGCCGCGCGACGGCACCGACCCGAACAGCACCTGCTCCGCCAGGACCGCCTGCGCCAGCGACTCCTTGGAGGGGAAGTGGAAGTACAGGGCGCCCTTGGTGACCTCGGCCCGCTCCAGCACCATCGCGATCGTGGTGGAGGCGTACCCGTGCTCGTCGAAGACCGCGCCCGCGGCTTCCAGGATCACTCGACGAGTCCGGATGGCCCGTTCCTGTCTTGCCATGTAAGCCCCTCCGCGGGCACCGCAGTTGAACGACCCGTACGATCTTACGGAAACGCCCCGATCACTGGGCGTCACAGACCGATCCTTACAAAAACCAACCGGTCGCCTCGTACCCTAACGCCCACTCACCCGGCCCCCCGGAACACCACCGGGTACGGGCGGACCGTACGCGGCCCGTGTGGGGAGAGAGATGCCTCAATCGCGGCAGACGGCCGGGCAGCCGGCCATGACGGCGACCGTCCCCCGCCAGCTCGTGCACCGCGCGGCGGTCGCGGAAACACTGCTCACCGGCTGGCGGCGACTGGCGGACGACCGCTTCACCGTAGCGGCGCAGTGGCCCCGCGCACACGGGCTGCACGTGTCGGCGGACTGGACCGCGTACGATCCGCTGCTCGCCGTGGAAACGGTTCGGCAGAGCGGCACCCTGCTGTCGCACACCGAGTACGACGTCCCGCTCGGCCACCATTTCGTCCTCGACGCCATAGAGGTGACGACGCATCCGGAACACCTCCGCGTCGGCGCCCTGCCCGCCGAGACCGAGGTCAACGTCACCTTCACCGAGGTGCAATACCGCGGCCGGCGCCCCTCCTCCGCCCGCTACACCGCCGAGGTGCTGCGCTGCGGCGCCCGCGCCGCCACCGCCGACGTCTCCTTCACCTGCCTCGGCGAGGCCGTCTACCGGCGCCTGAGATCCGGACGCACCCCGGACACCGTCACCGCACCGCCCGCCCCGCCCGGACTGCCCCCGGAAGCGGTCGGCCGGGCCCTGCCGGGCGATGTCGTCCTCGCCCCCGCCGACCGCGAGGACCGCTGGCGGCTCCGGGTAAATACCGCACACCCCGTTTTCTTCGACCACCCCCAGGACCACGTCCCCGGCATGCTGCTGCTGGAGGCGGCCCGTCAGGCGGCCGTGGCCCGTACCGGCGGCAAACAGTTCCCCGTCGCCTACCACGCCCGCTTCCATCGCTACGCTGAACTGGACGAACCCGCGTGGATAGAGATCGCCGGGCCGGACGGCCCCGGCATCCGGGTCCGCGGCACACAGGGCGGAATGCCACTCTTCGACTGTCAGGTCTCCTTGGCGCACACGTGAGTTATCGTGGAGCGGGAGCCAGAAACAAACGGCATGACCCGTTCTTTCCAGTGCAGGAGTGTTCCGCCGATGCCGAGGCAGTTACGCGCCGAACAGACCCGCGCGACGATCATCACGGCTGCCGCCGACCTGTTCGACCAGCGCGGCTACGAGGCGACCAGCCTGAGCGACATCGTCGAGCGCGCGAAGGTCACCAAGGGCGCCCTGTACTTCCACTTCGCCGCCAAGGAGGACCTCGCCCACGCCATCATGGAGTTGCAGTCGGAGGCCTCCCGGCAGGTCGCCGGCGAGGTCGACGGGCACGACTACCCGTCACTGGAGGCACTGATACGGATCATGTTCGCCATGACCCGGCTGTCCGTGCAGGGCCCCGTCACCCGCGCCGGACTCCGCCTCGCCACCGGACCGGTGCCGCTGCGCGAGCCGCTGCGGCACCCGTTCACCGAGTGGCTGGAGATCGTCACCCAACGCCTGCAGAGCGCCGCCCGCGAGAACGACATCCACCCGGACGTCGATGTGGACGCCGTCGCCCACTCCCTCGTCTCGTTCTTCGTCGGCACCCGCGTGGTGGGCCGCCATCTGGAACCCGTCGCCCGACTGCCGCGCAGAATGGCCGAGATGTGGCGCGTCCTCGTCCGCGGACTGGTGCCCGTGACGCGCCGGCCCCGCTACATGACCCTCATCACCCGGCTGGAGCGGGAGGTCATGGCCGCAGCGGCCGTGTGAGCCGACCGCACCGACCCGCACGGAGGTAGGTTGACGCCCATGCCCGACAGCCCCGCCGCCGCCCCCGTGCTCGTCGGAGGCGCCCCCGGCTCCTTCCCGCACAGCGTCCTCGCCGAACGGCACCCCGCGATCATCCGCCAGGTCCAGGACGCCTTCCCCTACGGCCCCGACATCCGCCGCGCACTGGACGCTCTGCTGGACAACTGCACCGGCGGCACGATCGAACCGCTGCCCGGCGACGCCCCCGACCTCGCCCACTGGCAGGCCTGGGGCCTCGCCGAGCACACCGGCCGCACCTGGTTCGAGGTGCCCTGGCTGTTCGCGGAGAGCTACTTCTACCGCCTGCTCCTCGAAGCCGTCGGCTGGTTCACCCCCGGACCCTGGCAGGGCATCGACCCGTTCCGGCCCTCCAAGCTCGCCGAACTCCACTCCGCCGAGACGGACGAGGAACTCGCCGCGCTCGACGCCCTAGACGACCTCCCGCCCGACGACCGGGACCGCGCCCTGCTGCACGGCTCCCTGTGGGGCAACCGCGCCGACCTCGGCTTCCGGCTGTCGGCGGAAGGCGGCGCCGACCGGCACGAGGAGACCTCCGCCCCGCCGCTCCTCGCCGACGACAGCGACACCCTGTGGGCCCTCCTGCCGCCGGGCGGCGGAGCCAGCCTCTGCCTCGTCGCCGACAACGCGGGCCGTGAACTCGTCCCCGACCTGCTGCTCATCGCCCACCTGCTCGCCACCGGACGCGTGACACGCGCGGTCCTGCACCTCAAACCGCACCCGTACTTCGTCTCCGACGCCACCACCGCCGACCTCCTCGACGCCCTGCGCCGGCTGACCGACGCGCCCGGCGAGGCCGCGCGAGGCCACGGGCGGCGCCTGTGGGAGGCGCTCGACGACGACACCCTCACCGTGCGCGCCCACCCCTTCTCCGCCGGGCCGCTGCCGTACGACGCCATGCCCGCCGATCTGCGCGCCGAGTTCGCCCGGCACACCCTCACCGTCCTCAAGGGCGACCTCAACTACCGCCGCCTGGTGGGGGACCGGCTGTGGCCGCCGACCACACCCTTCGCCGACGTCACCGCCCACTTCCCCGGACCGGTCGCCGCCCTGCGCACCCTGAAGTCCGACGTGATCACCGGACTCGACGCCCGCACCGAGGCCGGACTCACCGCCGCGGAGGGACAGCGCTGGCGGACCAGCGGGACACACGCGGTCATCCAGGTACGGGGGAAATGACCGGCACGGCCCGACACCGTGCGGCGGGCGGGCCTCCGCCGGCCACGGGTCATGCGTTCGGGCCCGGTTCACGCGATGGTGTGATCATGTCCCGCCCGCCGGATGGCCCCCGAGAGGCCTGGGTAGGGCCTGGCCATGACGCAGCCGTTCGAACTCCCGCACTTCTACATGCCGTACCCCGCGCGGCTCAACCCGCACGTGGACGAGGCCCGCGCCCACTCCACGCAGTGGGCCCGCGACATGGGCATGCTGGAAGGGTCCGGGATCTGGGAGCAGGCCGACCTCGACGCGCATGACTACGGCCTGCTCTGCGCCTACACCCACCCCGACTGCGACGGACCCGCGCTGTCCCTCATCACCGACTGGTACGTGTGGGTGTTCTTCTTCGACGACCACTTCCTCGACATGTTCAAGCGGACCCAGGACCGCGCCGCCGGCAAGGCCCATCTGGACCGGCTTCCGCTGTTCATGCCGCTCGACCTGGCCACACCCGTGCCCGAGCCGCAGAACCCGGTGGAGGCGGGCCTCGCCGACCTGTGGGCGCGGACCGTGCCCGCCATGTCGCAGGACTGGCGCCGCCGGTTCGCCGTCGCCACCGAGCATCTGCTCAACGAGTCGATGTGGGAACTGTCCAACATCAACGAGGGCCGCATCGCCAACCCCGTCGAGTACATCGAGATGCGCCGCAAGGTCGGCGGCGCGCCCTGGTCGGCCGGGCTCGTGGAGTACGCCACCGCCGAGGTCCCCGCGTCCGTCGCCGGGTCCCGGCCGCTGCGCGTGCTGATGGAGACGTTCTCCGACGCCGTCCACCTGCGCAACGACCTGTTCTCCTACCAGCGGGAGGTGGAGGACGAGGGCGAGAACAGCAACGGCGTGCTCGTACTGGAGAAGTTCTTCGGCTGCACCACCCAGCAGGCCGCCGACACCGTCAACGACATCCTCACCTCACGCCTGCACCAGTTCGAGCACACCGCCCTCACCGAAGTGCCCGCACTGGCACTGGAGAAGGGGCTCACCCCGGCCGAGGTCGCCGCCGTCGCCGCCTACACCAAAGGTCTGCAGGATTGGCAGGCCGGCGGCCACGAATGGCATCTGCGCTCCAGCCGCTACATGAACAAGGGCGCCCGCTCCGCCTCCCCCTGGCAGCGGCTCGGCGGCCAGGGCATGTCCGCCGCCGACGTGGGCGCACTGCTCGCCTCGGCCGCCGCCGACCGGCTGCGCGCCTACCGGCACGTGCCGTTCCAGAAGGTCGGCCCCTCACGGCTGCCGCAGTTCTCCGTGCCGTACCCGGTGGAACTCAGCCCCCACCTGGACCGTGCCCGCGCCCGGCTCGTCGAGTGGTCGCACGCCATGGGCATCCTCAGCGAGGGCGTGTGGGACGAGGACAAACTCGCCTCCTGCGACCTCGCCCTGTGCTCAGCCGGACTCGACCCCGACGCCACCCCCGAGGCCCTCGACATCAGCGCCCAGTGGCTCGCCTTCGGCACCTACGGCGACGACTACTACCCGCTCGTCTTCGGCCACCGCCGCGACCTCGCCGGCGCCCGCCTCGCCACCGAACGCCTGTCGGCGTGCATGCCGCTCGACGGCACACCCGTCCAGGTCCCGGCCAACGCGATGGAACGCTCCCTCGCCGACCTGTGGGCCCGCACCACGCCCGGCATGACCACCGAGCAGCGTCAGCAGCTGAAGAACGCCATCGATGCGATGACGGAGAGCTGGCTGTGGGAGCTGTCCAACCAGACACAGAACCGCATCCCGGACCCGGTGGACTACCTGGAGATGCGCCGGGCCACCTTCGGCGCCGATCTCACCCTGCACCTGTGCCGGATGGGCGTCGGCCCGTCCGTGCCGCCCGAGGTGTACCGCAGCGGCCCCGTACGCGCCCTGGAGAACGCCGCCGTCGACTACGCGTACCTCATCAACGACGTGTTCTCCTACCAGAAGGAGATCGAGTACGAGGGGGAGATCCACAACGCGATCCTCGTCGTGCAGAACTTCTTCGGCTGCGACTACCCGACCGCGCTCGGCATCGTCGACGACCTGATGACGCAGCGGCTGGAACAGTTCGAGCACATCGCCGGCAACGAACTGCCCGTCCTGTACGACGACTTCGACCTGTCGGACGAGGCCCGGGCCGCGATGGACGCCTATGTGGCGGACCTGCGCCACTACGTCGCCGGAATCCTCAACTGGCACCGCACCGTGCCGCGTTACCGCGCCGAGTATCTCGCCGGGCGGGCCCACGGCTTCCTGCCGGACCGGGCCCCGGCGCCGGTGCTCAGCCCGGGCTGACGGGGCCTGGGGGCGGGGCGGTTCCGG
>NZ_JALLGL010000346.1 GCF_023072675.1 Streptomyces sp. XM83C | reverse complement strand
ACTTTTGGCACGCTGTTGAGTTCTCAAGGAACGGACGCTTCCTTCGTACTCACCCTCTCGGGCTTTCCTCCGGGCGCTTCCCTTCGGTCTTGCGTTTCCGACTCTATCAGATCTTTCCGATCCGATTCCCGGTCGGCGGGATGTCTTCAGGCTTTTGGGCTTTCGCCCGTCGGCCTTTCGACATTCACTACGTTAGCGGACTCCCCGGCCGACTTCATAATCGGCCTCGGTGAAATCGAATTCGGGCATGCGGGCACGCCTGAATCGACCCCGATGAGGGGTGTCGCGTAGGTAGTGGGTTGGCCGCTCCGGCTGCAGGCGATCGCCGTACCCGGTTCAGCGGCTCGGGCTACGTTACGCACCTTGTCCGGCCGCGTCAACTTCGGCGCCGCCGTCTGGGGACATGGGCCCTGTAGGGGCTGACAGTGGGGTCGCCGGCCTGCCAGAAGCGCCAGGGATGGACGCCTCCCTCACCAGAGACACCGGTGCGCGGGCCGTTGCGGATGGCGTCGGCAGGGACAGGTGTGCCGGCCAGGATGCGCAGTGGGGTCTCTCCTCTCGTACACGCGTCCGTGCCGTCGAGCGCGCGGTCGATGTCCAGCGCCGTGGCCAGCCGGGCGGGACCCTTGGCCAGCTCCTTGTCGTTCTTGGCCGACGGACGGCGGGTGCGGGCGAGTTCCGCTCCCTCGATGATCTCGCCGGCGCGCAGCAGCACGGCGCTCGCCCTGCCGGGCGGGCCGCACACCAGGTTCATGCAGTGCCACATGCCGTAGGTGAAGTAGACGTACACATGGCCGGGTGGGCCGAACATGACCGCGTTGCGGGCTGTGCGGCCCCGGTACGCGTGCGAGCCGGGGTCGTTCTGGCCGTCGTAGGCCTCCACCTCGGTCAGGCGGAGGGTGATCGGGCCTTCCGGGGTGGTGCGGACCAGGAGGCGGCCGAGCAGATCGGGGGCGACCTCCAGGACGGGCCGGTCGAAGAACTCCCTCGGCAGGGGCGTACGGTCGGGGGTCGCGATCATGCCGTCCGAGCGTAGTGGAGATCCAGGGGGCGGCGGGGGTGGCCGGTGGGCGCTCTGCTTGGCAGGGTGACGGGCGCGGAACCGGCTGCCGCCGGATCGCGTTTGTAGGGATCGAGGACGCACGCGCAGAGGCACGGAGGAAAACATGGCGTTCAAGAAGCTGCTCGCGAGTCTGGGAGCCGGTGGGGCTTCGGTCGAGACGGTGCTGACCGAGGTCAATGTCGTGCCCGGCGGTGTCGTCCAGGGTGAGGTGCGGATCCAGGGCGGGTCCGTCAACCAGGACATCGAGGGACTGTCCGTCGGGCTTCAGGCCCGCGTCGAGGTGGAGAGCGGCGACTCCGAGTACAAGCAGGACATCGAGTTCACGAAGGTGCGGCTCGGTGGTGCCTTCGAGCTACAGGCGGGGGCCGTGCACGCGGTGCCGTTCGGGATCGACATCCCGTGGGAGACGCCGATCACCATGATCGACGGGCAGGCGCTGCGCGGCATGCACATCGGTGTGACGACGGAGCTGGCGATCGCGCGTGCGGTGGACTCCGGCGACCTCGACCCGATCAATGTGCATCCGCTGCCGGCGCAGAAGGCGATCCTGGACGCGTTCATCCGGCTCGGCTTCCGTTTCAAGAACGCCGACATGGAGCGGGGGCACATCCGCGGAACGCGGCAGAAGCTGCCGTTCTACCAGGAGATCGAGTTCTTCCCGCCGTCGCAGTACCGGGGGCTGAACCAGGTCGAGCTGAGCTTCGTCGCCGATGAGCACGCGATGGACGTCGTGCTGGAGATGGACAAGAAGCCCGGTCTGTTCAGCGAGGGCAGCGACACGTACCGCTCCTTCCAGGTGGGGCTGAACGACTGGCAGGGGACCGACTGGGCGGCGTACCTGAATCAGTGGCTGTCCGAGGTCGGCAGCAAGCGCAACTGGTTCTAGGCTCGGTTCCCACTGGACGCCAGCGATTCAGGAGGTACCGAGGTGACCGAGCTCAAGCGGCGGCCGCTGCCCCACGACTTCCATCCGCCCGTGCCGTCGTTCACGGTGACGAGCGAGGATGTGCAGGAGGGCGCGACGCTCCAGGGCGCTCAGGTCCACGCGGAGGGGAACACCTCACCGCATCTGCGGTGGAAGGGCTTCCCGCCGGAGACGAAGAGCTTCGCCGTCACGTGCTACGACCCGGACGCCCCCACGGGCAGCGGGTTCTGGCACTGGGTGCTGTTCGACATCCCGGCGTCGGTGACGGAGCTGCCCGCGGGTGCGGGCAGCGGCGGGTTCGAGGGGCTGCCGGAGGGCGCGGTCCACGCGCGCAACGACTACGGCACCAAGGACTTCGGTGGTGCCGCGCCGCCGCCCGGTGACGGGCCGCACCGCTATGTGTTCACGGTGTACGCCGTGGACAAGGAGAAGCTCGGAGTGGACTCCGACGCCTCGCCGGCCGCCGTCGGGTTCAATCTGCGGTTCCACACGCTCGCGCGTGCGCAGCTGATCGGCGAATACGAGAACAAGGGCTGAGCCGAGGTTTCACCGAACGTTTGCCCGCCTCCTCACTTGGAAGTGATCGGAGGCGGGCACTTTTTATTGCGTTGTCCAACTCGGCGCGCCCGTCCAGAGTTGATCCCAGCCCGCCGGGGGGTGGGCAGGCAGGCGCACACGGGAGGTGGGCTGGTATGCGGGACACGCTGGTACTGAACGCGAGCTTCGAGCCGCTGTCGACGGTGACCATGAACCGAGCCGTCGTTCTGGTGCTCCAGGACAAGGCCGTTGTCGAGCAGGCCCACCCCGATCTGCGGATGCGCGGAGCCTCGCTCGACATACCGGCGCCCCGTGTGATCCGGCTGTGCAGGTACGTACGGGTGCCGTTCCGAAGACAAGCGCCATGGTCGCGGCGGGGTGTGCTGGCGCGGGACCGGCACCGGTGCGGGTACTGCGGTCGCAGGGCCACGACCGTGGACCATGTCGTGCCTCGGTCTCGCGGTGGGCAGGACACGTGGCTGAACACGGTGGCGGCGTGTGCGGAGGACAATCACCGCAAGGCCGACCGGACGCCGGAGGAGGCCGGGATGCGGCTGCTGCGGGAGCCGTTCGAGCCGACGCCCGCCGATGCGATGCTGCTGGCGCTCGGCGCCGACGACTTCGCGGCGCTCCCCGACTGGCTGGGGCGGGACGCCGCCTGATGTGACGGTCGAGGCCGGCCTGTGCCGGCGTCCCGGGCGGTGAGAGGTGCTGCGGCCGTTCCCCGCATCCCCTGGCTGGGGGTGCGGGGAACTGTCGTGTGCGGACGGTGTCAGTCGATGTTCGGCTTCTCGCGGCGCTCGGTACCCCCGGCGCTGTCGCTGCTTCCGTTGGCGGTGCTGTTGCCGCCCGAACCGCCGCCCATGGCGCCGAAGTTGCCGACCGCGCCGGACAGGCCCTTGAGGGCGTCGCCGATCTCGCTGGGGACGATCCACAGTTTGTTGGCGTCGCCCTCGGCGATCTTCGGGAGCATCTGGAGGTACTGGTAGCTGAGGAGCTTCTGGTCCGGGTCGCCTGCGTGGATGGCCTCGAAGACGGTACGGACGGCCTGGGCCTCACCCTCGGCGCGGAGGGCGGCTGCCTTGGCCTCACCCTCGGCGCGCAGGATCTGCGACTGCTTCTCACCTTCGGCGCGCAGGATCTCGGACTGGCGGACACCCTCGGCCTGGAGGATCGCGGCGCGCTTGTCACGGTCGGCGCGCATCTGCTTCTCCATCGAGTCCTGGATGGAGGTCGGCGGTTCGATGGCCTTCAGCTCGACGCGGTTGACGCGGATGCCCCACTTGCCGGTGGCCTCGTCGAGGACGCCGCGCAGGGCCGCGTTGATCTCCTCACGGGAGGTGAGGGTGCGCTCCAGGTCCATGCCGCCGATGATGTTGCGCAGGGTGGTGACCGTGAGCTGCTCGATGGCCTGGATGTAGCTGGCGACCTCGTAGGTGGCCGCGCGGGCGTCGGTGACCTGGTAGTAGATGACCGTGTCGATGTTGACGACCAGGTTGTCCTGGGTGATCACCGGCTGCGGCGGGAACGGCACGACCTGCTCGCGCAGGTCGATGCGGTTGCGGATGGTGTCGATGAACGGGACGACGATGTTGAGGCCCGCGTTGAGTGTCCGTGTGTAGCGGCCGAAGCGCTCGACGATGGCGGCGCTGGCCTGAGGGATGACTTGGATGGTCTTGATCAGGGCGATGAAGACCAACACCACCAGAATGATCAGGACGATGATGACCGGTTCCATCGTCGGCTCCCCGTACCCTTCTCCGCCTCGGCGCTTTCGGAAGATCTTATGGGCTGTTCAAGATCTTGCTGGACGAGTCTGACAGACCGTCGGGTGGCTCGTGGGGTGTTCTGTGCAGTTCGGTCGAGGGTGCGTTCCGCGAGGTCACATGACGATCGCCGTGGCTCCCTCGATGTCCACGACGTCCACTTCCTGGCCGACCTCGAAGGTGCTGCCGGCGTCGAGGGCGCGAGCTGACCAGATCTCTCCGGCGAGTTTGATACGGCCGCCGGAGCCGTCGACCCGTTCCAGCACGACCGCTTGTCTGCCTTTCAGGGCGTCGACGCCGGTGGCGAGTTGGGGGCGCTGGTTGCGGTGGCGTGCGGCGATGGGCCGTACGACCGCGATCAGCGCGACGGACACCACGACGAACGTGAGGACCTGGATGACGACGTCCAGGCCGAACCCCGCCACGACGGCGGCGGCGACGGCACCCACGGCGAGCATGCCGAACTCCGGCATCGCGGTCACCACGAGCGGGATTCCGAGCGCTGCCGCGCCGACGAGCCACCACACCCACGCGTCGATGTCGTTCACAGGGCCATGGTAGGGCCGGGGGCCGTACCGCCGACAGGGCGCCGACGGCTCGCGGGAGCGGACCCGTTCAGGACAGCGGCAGTCCCTGCGCGGTCCAGCGGTCGCCCATCTGCTCGACCACGAGGGGCAGGCCGAAGCAGTGGGAGAGGTTGCGGGAGGTGAGTTCGAGCTCGATCGGACCGGCGGTGAGGACCTTGCCCTGGCGGATCATGAGGACGTGGGTGAAGCCCGGCGGGATCTCCTCGACGTGGTGCGTCACCATGATCATCGAGGGGGCGATGGGGTCGCGGGCGAGGCGGCCGAGGCGGCGTACGAGGTCCTCGCGACCGCCGAGGTCGAGGCCGGCGGCGGGCTCGTCGAGGAGGAGCAGCTCGGGGTCGGTCATCAGGGCGCGGGCGATGAGGGTGCGCTTGCGCTCGCCCTCGGAGAGGGTGCCGAAGCGGCGGTCGAGGAAGTCGCTCATGCCGAGGCGGTCGAGGAAGGCGCGGGCGCGCTGCTCGTCGATCTCGTCGTAGTCCTCCTGCCAGGTGGCGGTCATGCCGTAGGCGGCGGTGAGGACGGTCTCCAGGACGGTCTGGCGCTTGGGGAGCTTCTCGGCTAGGGCGATGCCGGCCACGCCGATGCGGGGGCGCAGCTCGAAGACGTCGGTGCCGGGCCTGCCGAGGGTCTCGCCGAGGATGGTGGCGGTGCCCTTGCTGGGGAAGAGGTAGCTGGAGGCGACGTTCAGGAGGGTGGTCTTGCCGGCGCCATTGGGGCCGAGGATGACCCAGCGCTCACCCTCCTTGACCGACCAGGAGACCTGGTCCACGAGAGCCCGGCCCTCGCGGACCACGGATACGTCCTGAAGCTCCAGAACATCGCTCATGAGCGCGTTGTCTCCCCTTGCAGTGTGGCCGGTCTCGGCTGTCGCGTACGCCTGTGGCTCGGACGGCCGCGCCGGTGGGCGCAGCCCTCAAGGAAATCTACGCCACTGGTCGGCCGGGCAGTTCCATCGGTCCGGTCCTTGGGCTTCCTTAGGGTGGGGGCATGGACCTCGAACCGCGTTCTGGACGCCTCACCGCTTGGGGAAATGCCCTTCTTGCCGGACTTGTCTCGCCGGATGACGCCGCGTTCGCCGTCGTGGGCGAGGACGCCGTGCACCGGGTGGAGGGGCTGCCGGGTGAAGAGGCGCCCGTAGGGCTGACGCTGGCGCTCGGCCGGCTGCGGGCGCTCGGGGTGACCGGGCTGCGGGTGGCGCTGCCGGTGCCGGGACATCCGCTGGGGCTGAGCGGACCGCCGGAGTTCAACAAGCGTGCGCTGGAGTCGGAGGAGGCGGTGGTCTGCCACGGGGG
>NZ_JALLGL010000345.1 GCF_023072675.1 Streptomyces sp. XM83C | reverse complement strand
GTCGGTGTCGGGCTGGAGGGCGTCTCGCTTCCCGGGCTGCCGGGGCTTCCGGTGCCTGGGTCGGTGCCGGGGCCGGGCGTGCCCGGGCGGGAGGTGTCCTGGCCGGAGGGGTGGGGGGCGGTGCCGTAACCCTCGATGGTGACGACGGCTCCGGTGGGTGAGATCGCCACGCGTGCGCTCCAGTGCCCGGACGGCTCGCGCAGCTGATCGACGTACACCCGGACCGTGAACGACTCGCCGGGCCGCAGCGTTCCCGAGGACCGGTTCAGATAGAGCCAGGCCGAGCCGGCCGCCACCGACCAGCGCACCTGTTCGGCTCCGGTGTTGGTGAGGGTGATGAGCGTGGTGTCGCCGTCGTTGGTGGCGGAGATGCCGAGACGTCCGGCGCCCCGGCCGTGGTCGTCGCCGGGGCTGACCACCTTCACCGAGACGTCCGGGCGGTCCTCGTCCCCGAGCCGGGTGCCGGGGTGGGTGCTGGCGTTGCCGGCGTTCTCGTAGCCGCCCGCGGTCTCGCCGTCCAGGCTGCCGGCGCCGTCCTCGCGGCTGGCGTGGGCCGGGCCTCCGCCGGGGCCGTCGCCGACGGGACCGCCCCGGTAGGCCGCCCACAGGGCGAGCACCGGCGCGGCGACCACGGTGGCGACGACAGTGGTGGTCACGGCACGCGCGCGTAGCCGGTCCCTGCGGGCCGCGCGGTCCTTGGGGTCCATGGGGAAGCCGCGCCGGTCGAAGCGTGGCGCGGTCGCTCCCCGCGCGCGCGGGTGGTGGGCCATCGCGCGGTGCAGGGCCGCCCGAGGGGCCTCCAGGACGGGCAGCGCGGCGGGGGTGACGGTCGAGCCCGGCCACCGTCCGGGCAGGGCGCGCTCGGCGGTGCGGCGGCAGCGCGGGCAGTCGTCGACGTGCCGGACGAGTTCCCGGCGCAGGGTGCTGCTCAGCACGAACCGGCCGTCGCCGGTGAGCCCGGCGACGGCCGGGCAGGTGCCCGTCTCGACGACGGCCAGCGCCGCACGCGTGCGTTCCACCTCGCAGGCGGCGGAGGCGAGCAGATCACGGGCGGCGGCCGGGTCCATGCCGAGGACGGCGGCCACCTCGCGGGCGGCGAGATGGTGGCGTACGGCCAGCTCCAGGGCCTCGCGCTGCTCCGGGGTGGTGCCCGCGGCCTCGGGCCAGGCGAGCCGTGCCAGTTCGCGCCGCCTGCGTTCCTGTTCCTCGGCGGACAGTTGTGGGATGCCGGGGTGTTCCCGGTGCGGTCCGTGACGGCCCGCCGCGTGCGTGGCCTGACGTTTCTGCTTGGCCTCGGCCAGCTTGCGCAGGCACGCCCAGCGGGCCAGTGCGTACAGCCAGGCGCGGCGGTCGGCCGCCGCCTCCGGCATCCGCTGGGCGCGCCGCTCGGCGAGCACGAGGACCTCGCCGAGGGCGGCGGTCGCGGCGTCGTGGTCGCACAGGACGGACAGGCAGTAGGTGAACAGCCCGTCGAGGTACGGCTCGTAGCGCGCGGGCGGTCGCTGCGCCACCGTGCGCGCCGCCGCGCGGTCACGTGCCTCCCGGTGCGCCCGGTGTGCGCCGGTGGCGCGGGTCGTGGTCTGCGGACTGCTGCTCATCACCCGTGCGACCGTAGGGGCCATGAGCAGGGACGATCTCCTGGCTTGAGCAGTTTTAATCCGTACGGGTGAAACGATCCCTCAATCGGGGACAGGAATCTCCCGTTCCGCAGCTCGTTCGCGCCGGGCTGGCCGAATTGCACGGGTGACCGGGACACCGTTCGCGGGGCGTACGCCGGGGCGGTGGAGGGCGTCCGGGGCAGGGGCCGACGGTCCATCGCGGCGGGGGCCCACCCCCCGACCCGCAGCCCTCGGCCCTCAGCCCTCGGCCCGAAGCCGGGGTCGGCCGTCCGTTCCCGGGGGACCGCGGACCCACCCGTCGTCCACAGGCCGCTCCGGTTGTCAGTGGCGGCGGCTACGGTTTCCCCCATGGCTGCCCGTACCAAGACCACCAAGGACCGCCCCTCCTTCCGCTGCACGGAATGCGGCTGGCAGACGGCGAAGTGGCTCGGCCGCTGCCCCGAATGCCAGGCCTGGGGCACGGTCGAGGAGTACGGCGCGCCCGCGGTCCGTACGACCGCACCCGGCCGCGTGACCACCTCCGCCCTGCCCATCGGCCAGGTCGACGGCCGCCGGGCCACGGCCCGCTCCACCGGCGTACCGGAACTGGACCGGGTCCTCGGCGGCGGCCTCGTCCCCGGCGCCGTCGTGCTGCTCGCGGGCGAGCCCGGCGTCGGCAAGTCCACCCTGCTGCTCGACGTGGCGGCCAAGTCGGCCAGCGAGGAGCACCGCACCCTCTACGTCACCGGTGAGGAGTCCGCCGGTCAGGTCCGGCTGCGCGCCGACCGCATCGGCGCGATCGACGACCATCTGTATCTCGCCGCAGAGACCGACCTGTCCGCCGTGCTCGGGCACCTGGACGAGGTCAAGCCGTCCCTGCTGATCCTCGACTCCGTGCAGACCGTCGCCTCCCCGGAGATCGACGGCGCGCCCGGCGGCATGGCACAGGTGCGGGAGGTCGCGGGCGCCCTGATCCGCGCGTCAAAGGAGCGCGGCATGTCCACGCTGCTGGTGGGCCATGTCACGAAGGACGGCGCCATCGCCGGTCCGCGCCTGCTGGAGCACCTCGTCGACGTGGTGCTGCACTTCGAGGGCGACCGCCACGCGCGCCTGCGTCTCGTACGGGGCGTCAAGAACCGTTACGGCGCCACCGACGAGGTCGGCTGCTTCGAACTGCACGACGAGGGCATCACGGGCCTTGCGGACCCGAGCGGACTTTTCCTGACCCGCCGTGACGAACCGGTCCCCGGCACCTGCCTGACGGTCACCCTGGAGGGGCGCCGCCCGCTCGTCGCCGAAGTGCAGGCGCTCACCGTCGACTCCCAGATCCCCTCCCCGCGCCGTACGACGTCCGGCCTGGAGACCTCCCGCGTGTCGATGATGCTGGCCGTGCTGGAACAGCGAGGCCGCATCAGCAGCCTGGGCAAAAGGGACATCTACTCCGCGACGGTCGGCGGGGTGAAGCTCTCCGAGCCCGCCGCCGACCTCGCCGTCGCGCTCGCGCTCGCCTCCGCCGCCAGCGACACCCCGCTGCCCAAGAACCTGGTGGCGATCGGCGAAGTGGGCCTCGCGGGCGAGGTCAGACGCGTCACGGGCGTGCAGCGCAGACTCGCGGAGGCACAGCGACTGGGCTTCACCCACGCGCTCGTACCGGCCGATCCGGGCAAGGTTCCGGCCGGTATGAAGGTCCTGGAAGTCGCCGACATAGGGGACGCGCTGCGGGTCCTGCCGCGCTCGCGTCGCCGAGAGGCCCCCCGGGAGGCGGAGGACCGCCGGTAGACTTTGCCCTGGTCTCGCCCGTCCGTACGAACCGAGTGCGCGGAACGCGGCTTTTCAGAACCTGCGACCGGAGGAGTGCAGTGGCAGCCAACGACCGGGCAGCAGCTCCCGGAAAGTCCGGTGGGAGTGCCGGTTCCGATGGCCTGATGCGCGCCTCGCTGAGCGCCGTCGCCCCCGGCACGGCTCTGCGTGACGGCCTGGAGCGGGTCCTGCGCGGCAACACCGGCGGCCTGATCGTGCTGGGCTCCGACAAGACGGTCGAGGCGATGTGCACGGGCGGTTTCGTCCTGGACGTCGAGTTCACCGCCACCCGGCTGCGCGAGCTGTGCAAGCTGGACGGCGGCATCGTGCTCTCCTCGGACCTGTCGAAGATCCTCCGCGCGGGCGTGCAGTTCGTGCCGGACGCGACGATCCCCACCGAGGAGACCGGCACCCGGCACCGCACCGCGGACCGGGTCAGCAAGCAGGTCGGCTTCCCGGTCGTCTCCGTCTCCCAGTCCATGCGGCTCATCGCGCTGTACGTCGACGGGCAGCGGCGTGTGCTGGAGGACTCGGCGGCGATCCTGTCCCGCGCCAACCAGGCCCTCGCCACGCTGGAGCGGTACAAGCTCCGCCTGGACGAGGTCGCGGGCACGCTGTCCGCGCTGGAGATCGAGGACCTGGTGACCGTCCGGGACGTGTCGGCGGTAGCACAGCGCCTGGAGATGGTGCGCCGTATCGCCACGGAGATCGCGGAGTACGTGGTCGAGCTGGGCACGGACGGCCGGCTGCTCGCCCTCCAGCTCGACGAGCTGATCGCGGGCGTCGAGCCCGAGCGTGAACTGGTCGTACGGGACTATGTGCCGGAGCCCACCGCCAAGCGGTCCCGCACGGTCGAGGAAGCGCTGGCCGAGCTGGACAAGCTCAGCCACGCCGAGCTGCTCGAACTGTCCACGGTGGCCCGCGCGATGGGGTACACCGGCTCCCCCGAGGCACTGGACACGGCCGTCTCCCCGCGCGGTTTCCGGCTGCTGGCCAAGGTGCCGCGGCTGCCGGGCGCCATCATCGACCGCCTGGTCGAGCATTTCGGCGGGCTACAGAAGCTGCTCGCCGCCAGCGTCGACGACCTGCAGACGGTGGACGGTGTCGGCGAGGCACGCGCCCGCAGCGTCCGCGAGGGCCTGTCACGGCTCGCGGAGTCGTCGATCCTGGAGCGTTACGTCTGACCCTGCCGGGCCCTGGGCCCGCCCCCTGCGGGACTGGGCCGTGAGTCGGCCCGCTTCCGGGTCCGGCCGTCCGCGGTCGGCACAGGGGCGGGTGCTGCCGCTCCCCCGGCCGAAGCCGCCCTGGCCGCTCCGGTCCCCTTCGTACCTGCCGGCACAGGGGCGGGTGCCTGCCGCTCCCCCGGTCGAGACCGCGCCGCGCGATCAACCGCCCTCGTACGTGGCCGACAGGGTCGCGCCGACAGCCGAGGGCGCCGGTTCCCGCCCCGCGACCACCTTCCCGAAGCGTCCGCCCTGGGCCCTCCGCCCCGCTGTCCCGTCGTCCCGCAGCCCTGGAGCCTCGGCGCCCGGCGTCAGTCCGCGGTGAGCACGAACGACGTCTGCTTCTTCGCCTGCCCCGGGGCCTTCGCCTCGACGAGGTAGGTGCCCGGCTCGGCCGAGCCCGCAGGCGGCGTGCCGCACTCGGGGACGCTCGGCTTGCGGTCCCACTTCACGACGTACGTGATGCTGCTGTTCGCCGGGACCCGGTACAGCAGGCTGCTGGCGCCCTTCGGGCAGTCCGAGGACGACCAGTAGGGGTCGTCACTGCCCGCCTGAGTGATCGTCACCACGGTCGTACGCGGCCCGAGATCGACCTTGCAGTCGCTGCCGGAGTTGTTCTTCGCGGTGAGGCGGAAGGTCGGCGTCTGATCCGGGGCGTAGGTGTTGCGGACACTGCTCAGCGTCAACGTCACCGCCTGCGCGGTGCAGTCGGGAAGCGTGGAGCCCGCCGGGAGGACGGCCCCCGTACCCACGCCTCCGACGCCGTCGCTGCCGTTGGCACCGTCGTCCGTGCCACCGCCCGACGCGTCGCCGTCGCCGCCGGCGGAACCGTCGGAGCCACCGGAGCCGCCCGCCCCGGAGCCGCCGTCGGAGCCGGAGCCGCCGTCACTGGACTCGTCACGCCCGCCGGGGTGCGCGCTGATCGCCGGACCGGACCCGGACGGCCCCGGAGTGATCGAGGGCGCGGGATTCTTGCCGTTCGACCCACCGGCCTGGTTCTTGCCCCCTCCACCACCGGAGGTTGCGATCCAAGCGATGAGCAGCGCCAACAGCGCCAGCACAGACAGCAGTACGACCCTCCGTCGCCAATAGATGGAGGAGGGAAGCGGCCCGACCGGATTGCGCAGAGATCCCACGGCGCAAACTGTACGAGAGATCCACGCGTCAACCTGCCCCACCCGCCGCGCGGAGTCACAAACTTTTCCGGATCATCATTTCGGCAGCCCTTCGCACGCGGTGCGCTGTGCGCCGCGACGTCATCTGACGGCCTGTCAGCTGTCGCTCACCGTCACAACTCCCGCTTCCCGCCTACGGTCTGTAGCACCGTCGGGCCGCGAGGCGCGCGGGGCTCGGCGTCACCGTTCCTTCCGCGTGCAGCCACTGCGCCACCGGCCGGGGGAAGACCCGTATCGTCCGCAGCCACCCGACCGAGGGGCACTCCCGTTCGCGATCGCGCCGCTTGCACCTCTGGCCACGACCGGCCGTGCACACCGTGCGTACCCCCACCCTGGGCGCCCTCACCGCCACCGCGTCGGTCCCTGTCCCGCCCCTCTCGCC
>NZ_JALLGL010000344.1 GCF_023072675.1 Streptomyces sp. XM83C | reverse complement strand
GCCCGACCGCGCCCCCGACCCCGGCGACATCGCGCTGATCAGCTACACCTCGGGCACCAGCGGCACCCCCAAGGGCGCCACCAACACCCACGCCAACATCATGTACAACGCCGAGCGGCAGCGCACCGGGCTCGCCCTGCCCGACCCGCCGGTCTGCTTCGCGCTGGCCCCGCTGTTCCACATCACCGGCATGGTCTGCCAGTTCGGCGCCTGCCTGAACAGCGCGGGCACCCTCGTCCTCGCACACCGCTTCGAGGCGGGCGTCGTCCTCGACGCGTTCGCCGAGCACCGCCCCCACTACACCGTCGGCCCCTCCACCGCGTTCATGGCGCTCGCCGCCCACCCCTCCTGCACCCGGGAGCACTTCGCGTCGTTCGTGACGATCTCCTCCGGCGGCGCCCCGCTGCCGCCCGCCCTCGTGGAGCGGTTCCGGGCCGGCTTCGGCCCGTACATCCGCAACGGATACGGCCTCACCGAGTGCACCGCCCCCTGCGCCTCCGTACCGCCCCACCTGGAGGCACCCGTCGACCCGGACTCCGGGACCCTCGCCGTCGGCCTGCCCGGCCCCGACACGGTCGTACGGATCGTCGACGACGAGGGCCGAGAGGTGCCCTTCGGCGAGCACGGCGAGATCGTGGTCAGCGGACCGCAGGTCGTGCCCGGCTACTGGCGCCGCCCCGACGCCACCGCCGCCACCTTCCCCGGCGGCGAGCTGCGCACCGGCGACATCGGCTTCATGGACGAACAGGGCTGGCTGTACGTCGTCGACCGCAAGAAGGACATGATCAACGCATCCGGTTTCAAGGTGTGGCCGCGCGAGGTCGAGGACGTCCTCCACACCCACCCGGCGGTGCGCGAGGCAGCCGTCGTCGGCGTCCCCGACGGCTACCGCGGCGAGACCGTCAAGGCCTACATCAGCCTGCGGCCGGGCACCGAGGCGGACCCCGCCCAGCTCGCCGCGTGGTGCAAGGAGAGACTGGCCGCCTACAAATATCCGCGGCAGGTCGAGATCCTGCCCGAGTTGCCCAAGACGGCAAGTGGGAAGATCCTCCGTCGGGAACTGCGTTCCCGCACGCGAGACAACTAGCAACAGCTCGGAAAGGCAGGTGGCGGCAGTGCCCAGGACGACGGACGGAGACGGTACCCCCGTGCCGCAGCGGCTCCTGGCCGCCGCCACCCGGCTCTTCGCGGAGCAGGGCTACGACCGCACCTCCGTGCAGGAGATCGTGGAGGCGGCCGGCGTCACCAAGGGGGCGCTGTACCACTACTTCGGCTCCAAGGACGACCTCCTGCACGAGGTGTACGCGCGCGTGCTGCGCGTCCAGCAGGAGCGCCTCGACCACTTCGCGAGCCTCGACGCGCCCGTCGAGCGGCGGCTGCGCGAGGCCGCGGCGGACGTCGTGGTCACCACCATCGAGAACCTCGACGACGCGTCGATCTTCTTCCGGTCCATGCACCACCTCAGCCCGGAGAAGAACAAGCAGGTCCGCGCCGAGCGCCGCCGCTACCACGAGCGGTTCCGCGCGCTGATCGAGGAGGGCCAGCAGGCCGGCGTCTTCTCCACGTCCACCCCCGCCGACCTCGTCGTCGACTACCACTTCGGCTCGGTCCACCACCTGTCCACGTGGTACCGCCCCGACGGCCCCCTCACCCCGCAGCAGGTCGCCGACCACCTCGCCGACCTGCTGCTGCGCGCCCTGCGCCCCTGACCAGGTGCAGCGCGGCGGCGGCCCCCGCCCGGGCGCGGGCCGCCGCCGGCGCACGGCTACGGCACGTACTTCTTCAGCTCCCGCCGGGCCAGGGAACGCTGGTGCACCTCGTCCGGGCCGTCCGCCAGCATCAGCGTGCGGGCGCCCGCGTACAGCTCGGCCAGCGGAAAGTCCTGGCTGACGCCGCCCGCGCCGTGCAGCTGGATCGCCCGGTCCAGGATGCCGACCACCGCGCGCGGAGTGGCGATCTTGATGGCCTGGATCTCGGTGTGGGCGCCCCGGTTGCCGACGGTGTCCATCAGCCAGGCCGTCTTCAGCACCAGCAGCCGCAACTGCTCCACCGTCACCCGGGCGTCGGCGATCCAGTTCTGGATCACGCCCTGCCGGGCCAGCGGCTTGCCGAACGCCTCCCGGGACACGGCCCGCCGGCACATCAGCTCGATCGCCCGCTCGGCCATGCCGATCAGCCGCATGCAGTGGTGGATACGGCCGGGACCCAGCCGGGCCTGGGCGATGGCGAAGCCGCCGCCCTCCTCGCCGATCAGGTTCGACACCGGTACGCGCGCGTGGTCGAAGACGACCTCGGCGTGCCCGCCGTGGTAGTGGTCCTCGTACCCGAAGACCCGCATCGCCCGCTTCACCGTCACACCGGGAGTGTCGCGCGGGACCAGCACCATCGACTGCTGGCGGCGGATGTCCGGCCCGTCCGGCGCCGTCTTGCCCATCACGATGAAGATCTTGCAGTCCGGGTGCATCGCACCGGAGATGTACCACTTGCGGCCGGTGACGACGTACTCGTCGCCGTCCCGCTCGATGTGCGTGGTGATGTTGGTGGCGTCCGAGGAGGCCACGTCCGGCTCGGTCATCGCGAACGCCGAGCGGATCTCCCCGGCCAGCAGCGGCTCCAGCCACTGCTTCCTCTGCGTCTCGTCGCCGAACTGCGCCAGCACCTCCATGTTGCCGGTGTCGGGCGCCGCGCAGTTCGTCACCGTCGGCGCGAGCTGCGGCGAACGGCCCATGATCTCGGCGAGCGGCGCGTACTGGAGGTTCGTCAGGCCGGCGCCGTACTCGGCGTCCGGGAGGAACAGGTTCCACAGGCCCTGCCGGCGGGCCTCGGCCTTCAGCTCCTCCACCACCGGCGGGTTCTCCCACGGGGAGGCCAGCGCCGCGCGCTGCTCGTGGGCGACGGCCTCGGCCGGGTACACGTACTCGTCCATGAAGGCCAGCAGCCGGGCGCGGAGTTCCTCGGTGCGGGCGTCGAACGCGAAGTCCATGGGCTACTGACCTTCCTGGAGGGTCGTCAGACCGTGCCGGATGAAGACGGGGACCAGCTCGCCGATGCGGTCGAAGCCGCGCCCGACGGTCCGGCCCAGCGTGTAGCGGTAGTGGATGCCCTCGAGGATCACGGCGAGCTTGAACCAGGCGAACGCCGTGTACCAGGAGACGGCCGCCACGTCCCGCCCGGAGCGCTCGGCGTACCGCGCGACCAGCTCGGCCGGATCGGGGTGGCCGGGGGCCTCGGCGGTCGTGGCGACCGGCGAGTCGGGTGCGCCCAGCGGCGTGCTGTACATGACCAGCAGACCGAGGTCGGTCAGCGGGTCGCCCAGCGTGGACATCTCCCAGTCGAGGATCGCCCGGATCGTGTCGTCGGGGCCGATGAGGACGTTGTCGAGCCGGTAGTCGCCGTGCACCACCGTCGGGGCGGGGGAGTCGGGCAGCGAGCGGCCGAGCGCGGCGTGCAGCTCGTCGATCCCCGGCAGGTCGCGGTTGCGGGAAGCGTCCAGCTGCTTGCCCCAGCGGCGCAGCTGCCGGTCCAGGAAGCCCTCGGGGCGGCCGAAGTCCGCGAGGCCCACCTCGCCGGGGTCCACGGCGTGCAGCTCCACCAGCGTGTCCACGAGGGACAGCACCGCGTCCCGGGTGCGCTCGGGGCCGATCGGGACGAGCTGGTCGGCGGTGCGGTACGGGGTGCCCTCGACGAAGTCCATCACGTAGAACGGCGCGCCCAGCACCTCCTCGTCCTCGCACAGCAGCAGCGGGGTCGGCACGGGCACGCTCGTCGGGTGCAGGGCGCTGATCACGCGGTGCTCGCGCTTCATGTCGTGCGCGGTCGCGAGGACGTGGCCGAGCGGGGGCCGCCGGACGACCCACCGGGAGGTGCCGTCGGTGACCGCGTAGGTGAGGTTCGACCGTCCGCCCTCGATCAGACGGGCTGTCAGAGCGCCCTGCACCAGGCCTGGCCGCTCACGGTCGAGCAGAGGGCGCAGCCGGTCGAGATCGAGTCCGGGCGGGTGGTCGGGGCTCATACGGCGCTCCTCGGAAAGGGTGACGACGATCGACCCGACTCATCATGCCGACCAGTCGGTATGTCGTCCAGTGCGGAGCGCAAAGGTGATCGGGGCCACGATAGGCCGACGGCTCCCCGGACAGTAGACCGAGGAGCCGCAGGAGACCGGCAGGGAGCCGACGGTGGCCGGAATCCGACGCTCCGTCCGCTCAGTGGTCGTCCCAGTGCCCCTCGTGCGCTGCGTGCCGGTGGCCGTCGTGCAGATAGTCGACGTGATCGCCGTGGAGCACGCTCTCGTGGCCGCAGTCCTGCCCGTGCCGGTGCTCGTGGCCGTCGTGCCGCAGATGCTCCTCACGCTCGCACTCGTCCCAGTGGCCGGCGTGCTCGCGGTGCAGATGGCCGTCGTGCGCGTAGTCGACATGGCCGTCGTGCGGGACCTCGATGTGCCCGCAGCCCGGTCCGTGGGTGTGCGGGTGGGAGGCGTGCTGGTGGTGCGGGGTCGTCATGGTGCTCACCTTCGTGCCGCCGGGGGGATGCCGACGGACAGGCTGCCACGCGAACGCCGCATATCGGGGCATCCCGGTTGCGTGGCGCGGGCGGGCCCCGGAGGGTCGGAGCCATGAAGGCGATCACCTATGACCGTTACGGCGGCCCCGAGGTCCTGGAGTACGGCGAGCTGCCCGACCCCAAGGTCGGACCCGACAGCGTCCTGGTCGAGGTGCGCGCGGCGGCCGTCAACCCCGTCGACTGGAAGTGCCGCGAGGGCTACCTCGACGGCATGTTCCAGGCGGTCTTCCCCGTGATCCCCGGCTGGGACGTCTCGGGGGTCGTCGTACGGCCGGGCGTGGCCGTCACCGAGTTCGCGCCCGGCGACGAGGTGATCGGATACGTCCGCGAGGACTTCCTCTGCCGCGGCACCTTCGCCGAGCTCGTCGCGGCCCCGGTGCGCACCCTCGCCCGCAAGCCGCGCAACCTCGGCTGGGCGGAGGCGGCGGGACTGCCGCTGGCCGGGCTCACCGCGTACCAGGTGCTCACCAAGGCGCTCGGCGTCGGCCGCGGCGACACCGTCCTGGTGCACGCCGCCGCCGGCGGTGTCGGCTCCCTCGCCGTGCAGCTCGCCCGGCACTTCGGCGCCCGCGTCATCGGCACGGCGAGCGAGGCCAACCACGACTTCGTACGGCAGCTCGGCGCGGAGCCCGTCGCGTACGGCGAGGGGCTCGTCGACCGGGTGCGGGGACTGGCGCCGGAAGGCGTGGACGCGGCGTTCGACACGGTCGGCGGCGACGCCCTGAAGGCCTCGGTGGCGCTGCTGTCCTCCGGGGGCCGGCTGTCCTCCGTCGCCGACCCGGACGTCCTCGCCTACGGCGGCCACTACTCCTGGGTACGGCCCGACGCCGAGGACCTGCGGCAGCTGTCGGAGCTGTGCGAGCAGGGCGCGGTGAGCGTGCACGTCTCGGACACCTTCCCCCTGGAACGCGCGGCGGACGCCCACCGGCTCAGCCAGACGGGGCGGACGCGGGGGAAGGTCGTGGTGACCGTGTCTGCGGGATAGGTGCGAGGCCCCGGCGCGTCCCGCTGCCGGCGGGAGGACCGGCACCGCCGGGCCACGGGCGCGGCCCGCCCAGGCGCCCCGCCCGGTCACACCACCGGTCACGTCACCAGCACCGTCGCGCACACCGCCAGCGCCACCGTGCACAGCGCCGCGGTGGTCGCATGCCGCGGGGCCAGCGCCGACGGCCGGACCGCGGAGGCGAGGGCGCGGATGCGGTGGTGGGCGACCAGCAGGAAGCCCAGCCACAGCAGCAGACAGACCGCACACCCGGCCACCCTGGCCGGCCCGGATCCGCCGGCCAGTGCGCTCTTCGCGCCGAGCACCGCGGCCACCGTGCACGCCAGTGTCGTACGCCGCCACGCGAGCCGTGTCCGCTCCGGCTGTAGCCCGGGATCACGCACCCGGGCCCCGCCGCCGTCGGCACCGGAGCGCGCCCGGTCTTCGCGACCCGGGCCGACACCGGAGCCGGCTTCGTTCCGTCCGTCGTCCTCGGAGCCGGACCGGGCTTCGTTCCGTCCGTCGTTCTCGGTATCCGACCCGGCCCCGTCCTGTCCGCCGTCCCCGAGCCCGGCGGCCCCGGGCCCGTCCCCGAGCCCGGCCCGGGGCCGCCGGGCTCGGGGACGGCGGACAGGACGGGGCCGGGT
>NZ_JALLGL010000343.1 GCF_023072675.1 Streptomyces sp. XM83C | reverse complement strand
TGTATAAGACACCCCGCCCCTAATGTGGCGATAAGTCAGCTTCGACACCTCTGCCCCCACCTGGAGGTAACGCCATGTCCCTGCGCTCCGCCCTCACGCGTCTCGCCATAACCGGTGCCGCCGGCGCCCTGGCCTCAGCCGTCCTCGTCACGCCGGCCGCCGCCGGCGCCGGAACAGGCGGCGACGACCCCGACTCGACCCAGTCCCAGGCCCAGTCTCAACCCCAGTCCCAGTGGTCGGGCCAGGCTCAGGGCTCCGGCCAGTCGCAGTGGTCCGGCAACGCGCAGACGAACGGCCAGTCGCAGAGCAGCGGACAGCAGGGCAACGGCCAGGCGCAGCGGCCCGACAACCCCCGGCCCGACGGCCAGCCACAGACCAGCGGCCAGTCCCAGTGGCCCGACCGGCCCCAAGGCACCGCCCAGACCCAGGGAGGCGGCAACGGCAACGGCGGCGACTGGGAGGCCACCGGCGGCAACGGCAACTGGCACGGCACCGACAGCGGGCGCGACGACCAGCGCACGTACCGGGGTGTGGTCACCGCGAGCACGCTGCTGCTGCGCAGTGCGCCGAACCGGGGCAGCGAGGTGATCCGTACCGCCCACGAGGGCGAGATCGTGCACATCTTCTGCAAGACCGAGGGCCAGAGCGTCAACGGCGACCGGCGCTGGTTCCTGCTCACCGACGGCACCTGGGCGTGGGGTTCGGCGGCGTACATCCGCACGCTCGGTGCGGAACCCCGCTGGTGCTGACGCTCCGGCAGGCCGCACACCCGCATGCCACAGCGACCAACTCATGCCATTTGGGTAAGTTCCGGACATGACCAAGGCCAAGGCCGGAATCCGGACCGCCGCAGCGGCGGCCGACGCCCCCGCTCCCACGGTCCGTCTCCCCCGGCGCCGGGGCGTCGAGCTCTCCCTGATCGTCGTCGCCGTGCTGCTGTCGGTGTGCGGCTACTGCGCCGTCGGCCTGGCCCGCACCGGCACCCTCCCGCCCGGCGCCGTCGGTTACGGCGCCGGGCTCGGCGTGCTCGCGCTGCTGGCCCATCTCGCGGTGCGGTGGCGGGCGCCGTACGCCGATCCGCTGCCGCTGCCGATCGGGGTGCTGCTGAACGGTCTGGGGCTGGTGCTGATCTACCGGCTCGACCTGGAGACCCCGCACGACCGGGCCGCGCCCACCCAGCTGGTGTGGTCGGCGCTCGGGGTGGCGCTGTTCGCGTTCGTCGTCGCCGCGCTGCGCGACCACCGCGTCCTTCAGCGCTACAGCTACGTCTGTGTGGCCGCCGCGCTCGCCCTGCTGACGCTGCCGATCCTCTTCCCGGCGGTCAACGGCGCCCGGATCTGGATCCGGGTCGCCGGGTTCTCCATCCAGCCGGGCGAGTTCGCGAAGGTGCTGCTCGCGGTGTTCTTCGCCGCGTACCTGGCCGCCAACCGCAACGCGCTGACGTACGCGGGACGCAAGGTGTGGGGGGTGCAGGTGCCGACGGGCCGGGTGCTCGGCCCGATCGTGACGGTGTGGCTGCTGAGCGTCGGTGTCCTCGTCCTGGAACGCGACCTGGGCACCTCGCTGCTCTTCTTCGGGCTGTTCGTCGTCCTGCTGTACGTGGCGACCGGCCGCACCGGCTGGATCGCCGTCGGGCTGCTGCTGGCCGCGCTCGGCGCGGTCGCCGTCGGCCGGCTGGAACCGCACGTCCACGCGCGCGTGGAGGACTGGCTGCACCCGTTCGCCTCCATCGAGGCGGGGCAGGGACCCAACCAGCTCGCACAGTCGCTGTTCGCGTTCGCGGCGGGCGGCGTCACCGGCACCGGACTGGGCCTCGGCCACTCCGTCCTCATCGGGTTCGCCGCGAAGTCCGACTTCATCCTGGCGACGGCCGGGGAGGAGCTGGGCCTGGCCGGGCTGTCGGCGATCTTCCTGCTGTACGGGCTGCTGGTGGAGCGCGGATACCGGGCGGGCCTGTCGCTGCGGGAGCCCTTCGGGCGGCTGCTCGCGGTCGGGCTTGCGTCGATCGTCGCGTTGCAGGTGTTCGTCATCGCGGGCGGTGTCACCGGGCTGATCCCGCTGACCGGCATGGCGATGCCGTTCCTCGCGCAGGGCGGCTCGTCGGTCGTCACCAACTGGGCGATCGTCGCGCTGCTGATCCGCGTCAGCCACGCGGCCCGCCGTCAGTACGACGGGCAGGTGGCGCCGTGACCCGCTGCATCCGCTTCGCCGCCGTCTTCTGCGCCCTGCTGCTCGCCGCGCTGCTGGTCAACGCGGCGCGCGTGCAGGTCGTCGAGTCCCGCGCCTACGACGACAACCCGGCCAACCGGCGCCCCGTCATCGCCCGTTACGGGCAGCCCCGCGGCGACATCCTGGTCGGCGGACGGCCCGTCACCGCGTCGAAGGACACCGGCGAGCAGCTGCGCTACGAACGCGTGTACACGGACGGCCCGCTGTACGCGCCGGTCACCGGGTTCGCGTCGCAGGTGTACGGCACGACGCTGCTGGAGGCCACCGAGGACGGGGTGCTGTCCGGCACGGACCCGATGCTCACGCCGTTCGCACTGCTGAACGACCTGACGCGGGGCCGCGCACCCGGCGGTGACGTGGTCACGACGCTGAACCCGGCCGCGCAGCGGGCGGCGCACGAGGGGCTGGCGGGGCGGAAGGGGGCGGTGGCCGCGATCGAACCGGCCACCGGCCGGGTACTGGCGCTGGTGTCGGCGCCGTCGTACGACCCGTCGCTGCTGTCGGGCAACGGGCCCGACGTGGAGCGGGCGTGGGCGCGGCTGAACGCGGACCCGGACAAGCCGATGCTGAACCGTGCCGTGCGGCAGACCTATCCGCCGGGGTCGACGTTCAAGGTGGTGACGGCGGCGGCGGCGCTGGACGCGGGCGTGGTCACGGATCTGGACGCGCCGACCCACTCGCCGGACCCGTACCGGCTGCCGGGGACGACAACGGTCCTCACCAACGAGGGCGAGGGGTGCGCGGACGCGCCGCTGCGGGACGCGTTCATGTGGTCGTGCAACACGGTGTTCGCCAAGCTGGGTGTCGCTGTCGGCGCCGAGCGGATGGTGGCGACCGCCCAGAGTTTCGGCTTCAACGATCCTGGGGTGCGCATTCCGTTCTCCGTCGTGCCGAGCACGTTCGACACGACCGTGGACCGGGCGCAGCTGGCGCTGTCGTCGATCGGGCAGTACAACACGCGGGCAACGCCCTTGCAGATGGCGATGGTGGCGGCGGCGGTCGCCGACGGCGGGCAGGTGCGGGAGCCGTATCTCGTGGAGCGGACGACGCGGGCGGACGGCACCACGGTCGGCACGCCCGGCCCCCGGCCCGTCCGGCAGGCCATGCACCCGTCGACGGCGCTGCGGCTGCGGGAGCTGATGACGGACGTGGTGCGGGAGGGCACCGGCACGAACGCGGCGATCCCCGGCGCGGTCGTGGGCGGCAAGACCGGCACCGCCCAGCACGGGCTGGGCAACTCGGGGACGCCGTACGCCTGGTTCGTGTCGTGGGCGCAGGGGCCGCGGGACGTGGAGCCGTCGGTGGCGGTGGCGGTCGTGGTGGAGGACGCCGCCGCCGACCGGGGGGAGATCAGTGGCGGCGGGGACGCGGCGCCGATCGCGCGGGCGGTGATGGAGGCGGTGCTGCGCTCCTGACCGGCACCCGGACGCCCGCCTGCCGTCAGTCGTCGGCGGCGCCGGCGCGGACGGCTTCCGCCACCTCGGCGACGCGCTCCCGCTCCTCCGCGGCGAACCGCTCCGCGTCGAGCTTCTCCGCGATCTCCTCGTCCTGCGTCATCAGCGCGTCCAGGTCGGAGTCGCCCAGCTCGAAGACGCCCATGTCGGCGTAGGCGCGCTGAAGGCGCGGTCCCCACAGGCCGATGTCCTTCACGCAGGGCACGATCCGGGAGAACAGCAGCTTGCGGAAGAGGGCGAGGAACTCCGACCGCTCGCTGAGGGCCTCGGCCTCCGCCTTCGGTATGCCGAAGTTCTCCAGGACCTCGGTGCCGCGCAGCCGGTCCCGCATGAGGTAGCAGCCCTCGATGACGAACTCCTCGCGTTCGCGCAGTTCGGCGTCGGTGAGCTGCTTGTAGTAGTCGCGGAGCGCCATCCGGCCGAAGGCGACATGGCGGGCCTCGTCCTGCATGACGTAGGCGAGGATCTGCTTGGGCAGCGGCTTGTCGGTGGTGTCGCGGATCATGCCGAACGCGGCGAGCGCGAGGCCCTCGATGAGAACCTGCATGCCGAGATACGGCATGTCCCAACGGCTGTCGCGCAGGGTGTCGCCGAGCAGGGCCTGAAGATTGTCGTTGATCGGGTAGAGCAGGCCGATCTTCTCGTGCAGGAAACGGCCGTAGATCTCGGCGTGCCGGGCCTCGTCCATGGTCTGGGTGGCCGAGTAGAACTTGGCGTCCATGTCCGGCGCGGACTCCACGATGCGCGCGGCGCAGATCATCGCGCCCTGCTCGCCGTGGAGGAACTGGCTGAACTGCCAGGAGGCGTAGTGCCGGCGCAGCTCGGCCCGCTCCTTCTCGCTGAATTTCGCCCAGTACTTGGTGCCGTGGACGGACATCGCCTCGTCGGGGGTGCCGAGCGGGTCGTACGGGTCGACCTCCAGGTCCCAGTCGATGCGGCGGGCGCCGTCCCACTGTTTGTCCTTGCCCCGCTGGTAGAGGGCGAGGAGGCGCTCGCGTCCGTCGTCGTACTCCCATCCGAAACGGGCCGCGCCGCTCGCCGGGACCTCCCACCGGGGGTCCTGGGGCGGTGGATCGGCGTACAGGTCGAAGCTCGGCATGCCCCGCAATCTCACACGCGGCGCACGCCGGGTCAACAAAGTACGACGGGAGGGATTGACGACCTTGCTGACAAGCAGTCTCATAAGAGGGTGACCGGTGGGTAACCCCGCCACGCCCCGCGGGACTTGTCCCCACACCCCCGTACGACGAGGTGGATCAGCCATGACGACCCTGACGGATGCCGACGCGCTGGAGGGGCTGCGCGACGCGCTCGGCCTGCTCAAGGACCGCGAACAGGTGGCCGAACGCCTCCTCGCCTCCTCCGCCAAGCACTCCTTCGACCCGGACAAGGAACTCGACTGGGACGCGCCCTTCGAGGAAGGCAAGTGGTTCTGGCCGCCGGAGCTGGTGTCGCTGTACGACACGCCGATGTGGAAGCGGATGAGCGAGGAGCAGCGGATCCTGCTGTCCCAGCACGAGGCGGCGGCGCTGGCCTCGCTGGGCATCTGGTTCGAGCTCATCCTGATGCAGCTGCTGGTCCGGCACATCTACGACAAGTCGGCGACCAGTGCGCACGTCCGGTACGCGCTCACCGAGATCGAGGACGAGTGCCGGCACTCGAAGATGTTCGCGCGGGTGATATCCCGCGGCGGCACCCCGTGGTACCCGGTGAGCCGCGTCCACCAGAACCTCGGGCGGCTGTTCAAGACGATCTCCACCACGCCGGGGTCGTTCACGGCGACGCTCCTCGGCGAGGAGGTGCTCGACTGGATGCAGCGGCTGACGTTCCCCGACGAGCGGGTGCAGACGCTGATCCGGGGTGTGACACGCATCCACGTCGTGGAGGAGGCCCGTCATGTGCGGTACGCGCGTGAGGAACTGCGGCGGCAGATGCTGACGGCGCCGAAGTGGTCCCAGGAGTTCACGCGGGTCACCTCCGGTGAGTTCGCGCGGGTGTTCTCCGTCGCGTTCGTCAACCCCGAGGTGTACACCAACGTCGGGCTGGACAAGCGGGAGGCGATGGCGCAGGTCAAGGCCAGCGGGCATCGGCGGGAGGTCATGCAGACGGGGGCGAAGCGGCTGACGGACTTCCTGGACGACATCGGCGTGCTGCGGGGCGTGGGCCGCCGCCTCTGGAAATCCTCAGGCCTCCTGGCCTGACCCGGCCGGGGTCGCCCCTGAGCCCCCGGCTCAACAGCCCACCGGAGCGGGTGCGGGCCGGGGGTGGGTCGCGCGACCCGGCGCTACGGGGGTGCCTCCCCCGGAGGGGGACCCCCGGCGCCCCTGCGGCACGACTGCCCGCAGCCACGCAGGACTCGCCACCCACGGGGCGCGGGCAACTGCGCGACCAGCCTCCACCGGCCCGCGGGTGGAAACGAAAGCCCAGGCACCCCCAAGGAGCGCGGGGAACTGCGCGGAAAGCGGGGGGCGGCGTCGGGTTACGCTGCCCGCATGGCCCCCTCCGCCCCCACCCC
>NZ_JALLGL010000342.1 GCF_023072675.1 Streptomyces sp. XM83C | reverse complement strand
GCCCAGCCCGCCGCCGAACCGCAGGAGCCCGCATACGGCCCCGCCACCCTCGGCGGCAACGCCCGTATCACCGACGCCCAGCGGGCCCGGCTGGAGGGGCGCTCCCCGATCATCGACCCCGGTATGCAGCCGGCGCTGCTGACCGCACTGCTCGGCCTGCTGCTGTCGGGTGCGGCGGCCGTCGGGACGTATGCGCTGCTCGTGCCCCTCGTCGTCCTCCAGGGTGTCACCGCGGCCGGCTGGTTCCGGCTGAACGGCATGTGGCCGGCCCGGCAGGGCATCGCGCTGGCCTTCCTCGGCGCGCTGGTCGCCGACGCGGCGGTGCTCGCGGCCGGCAGGGAGCACGGGCCGGCGGCGGTGCTCGGCACGCTGGGCGTGTGGGTGTTGCTCTGTCTCGTCCTCCAGCTGCGCTCGCACGCCGACCCGGACGAGCGGATGTACGGCCTGATGGCGACGGTCGTCGCGGCGGCGTTGTCGGTCCTCGCGGCCGGGTATCTGGCGGCCGACGCGGACGCGGTGACCGTCGGCGCGGCTGCCGTCGCCGTGGCGCTGGTGGCGCGGGCGCTGCCGATGCCGACGCCCGCCTCGGTGGTCGTGGCGCTGCTCGCGGCGGCCGGTGCCGGTGTGGTGGTCGGCGGGATGACGGGGCTCGGCTCGAAGGGTGCGCTGCTCGGCGCCGCGGCTGCGGTGTGCGCGCTGATCGGGCATCGTGTCGCCGCGTACGACTACCCCTCCCGCTTCGTCCACTTCACGGCGGGCGTCGCCCTGCCGCTGACGGCGGCGGCGCCGGTCGCTTACATCCTGGGCCGCGCCCTGGGCTGAGCCTCCGTATCGGAACGTCCGTATCGGTAGGTCTCGGAACGTCCGTGTCGGAGCGGCCGTACAGGAGCCTCCGCCGCAAGGCCCCCGTGTCACAGATGATCGACAGTGACCCGGGGGCCCTCCGTTTTCGTGCCCGCGCGGGGCTACGGTGGGCGGACGTGACCGTCCAGTAGGGGGAACCCAGGCATGCGCGCTCTGCGAATACTGCTCGTCGTCGTGGCGATCCTCGGCGTGCTGTTCGTGATCGCGGACCGGCTCGCCGTGAACTTCGCCGAGAACGAGGCCGCCGACAAGGTGCGCAGCAGCGAGGGCCTGGCCGACACCCCGGACGTGTCCATCCACGGGTTCCCCTTCCTCACCCAGGTGATGGGCGGCGAGCTGGACGACGTCGAGATCGGCATCAAGGACTACCTGGCGCCCACCGGGGACGGCGCGCGCACGATCCGGATCGACGACATCGAGGCCCATATGAAGGGCGTCGAGTTCTCCGGGGACTACAGCTCCGCCACCGCGAAGACCGCCACCGGCACCGCGACCATCGGCTACGACGAGCTGCTGAAGGCCGCGAAGAACGAGCCGACGCGGGTCATGCCCGGCGTCACCGCGAAGGTCGTCGGCCTGTCCGACGGCGGCAACGGCAAGGTCAGGATGAAGGTCGACGTGACGGTCCGCGGGACGTCCCTGTCGCGCACCGTGTCGGTGCTCAGCTCCGTCACCGTCCAGGGCGACACCGTCCGGGTGCACGCGGACTCGCTGCCCGACGTCGGCATCCAGATCGCCGAGGACGCGGCCCGCTCGGTCACCGACTTCGAGCAGAAGATCGAGCAGCTGCCGGGCGGTGTGAAGCTGGAGTCGGTGCGGGCGGCGAAGGACGGCGTCGAGATCAGCGTGCGGGGTTCGAACGTGCGGCTCGCGGGGTAGGGACGACGACGGCCGGCCACCACGGCCTCACGTGCGCGTACGACCCCTCCCACCAGGGATGTCCGACTGGCGAGACACCGTTGTCCGCAGCTCGGGTACGGCGGCCGGGACGCCGGGCCGCGGACGCGGCGCCGAAGCGGCTCCTCAGCATCGGATCTCGAAATACGGACGATCGCATCTCATCATCCGACACGCCGGTGACACGCCCGCCCGGTCGTCCCTACGATCGACGGCATGAAGCGACAGGCGGATCTCACGAAGCGGCGGGCAGTGGACCTGTGCCGCGTTGCCGCCATGCTCTGTCGCACCTTCTGACCGGAAGGCCGCCGCAAGGCACGCCCTCCGCATCCCCGCGCCCTGCATCAGGGCTTTCGTGCGCCGCTCACCGCTGAGCGCGCGCCCCCTCTCACCTGCACACCCCCGCCGCGACTGCCCCGGAGGAGAACGAGCATGAGCCGCAGCGACGTCCTGGTCGACGCCGACTGGCTTCAGGAGCACCTGGACGACCCGTCGATCGCCATCGTCGAGGTCGACGAGGACACGACCGCCTACGAGAAGAACCACATCAAGAACGCGATCCGCATCGACTGGACGAAGGACCTCCAGGACCCGGTGCGCCGCGACTTCGTCGACCAGGAGGGCTTCGAGAAGCTCCTGTCCGACAAGGGCATCGCCAACGACCACACGGTGATCCTCTACGGCGGCAACAACAACTGGTTCGCGTCGTACGCGTACTGGTACTTCAAGCTGTACGGCCACGAGAACGTCAAGCTCCTCGACGGTGGCCGCAAGAAGTGGGAGCTGGACGCCCGCGAGCTGGTCCCCGGTGACGAGGTGCCCGAGCGCCCGAAGACCGACTACAAGGCCAAGCCGCAGGACACCTCGATCCGCGCCTTCCGCGACGACGTCGTGGCGGCCATCGGCTCGCACAACCTGGTCGACGTCCGCTCGCCCGACGAGTTCTCCGGCAAGCTGCTCGCCCCGGCCCACCTGCCGCAGGAGCAGTCGCAGCGCCCCGGCCACGTGCCGACCGCGCGCAACATCCCGTGGTCGAAGAACGCCAACGACGACGGCACCTTCAAGTCGGACGAGGAGCTGAAGGCCCTCTACGCCGAGGAGAACGTCGACCTGGCGAAGGACACCATCGCCTACTGCCGTATCGGTGAGCGCTCCGCGCTGACCTGGTTCGTGCTGCACGAGCTGCTCGGCGTGGAGAACGTCAAGAACTACGACGGCTCCTGGACCGAGTACGGCTCCCTCGTCGGCGTGCCGATCGAGCTCGGCGCCAACAAGTAAGACCAGACCGACCTTTACCCCTCAAGGAGTTCAACATGTGCGGAGCGAAGGCCGGCGGCCCCGACGCCTCGACGATCAAGCCCGGTGAGACCACCATCCAGGGCCAGGTGACCCGCGACGGCGAGCCGGTGCAGGGCTATGTGCGCCTGCTCGACTCGACCGGTGAGTTCACCGCGGAGGTCCCGACCTCCGCCACCGGACAGTTCCGCTTCTACGCGGCCGAAGGCACCTGGACCGTCCGCGCCCTCGTTCCGGGCGCCACCGCCGACCGCACCGTCGTCGCCCAGCAGGGCGGTCTGGCGGAGGTCGCGATCGCGGTCTGAGACCGGGAGGCACCCGCCTCACGGACTCCGGGCTTGTGACGGGCCCGAGACGACAGGAGGGCCGCACCCCACGGGTTGGACGCCTGGGGTGCGGCCCTCCGGCATGCCCGGCGGACGTGCGCCGGGTGCGCCGTGCGGGCATCCGACCCGCTCGCCGCGGGGGCGTGCCGCTTTACGGACCGCCCGCCGCGAGTGTGCGCCGTGCGGGCTTACGGTCCGCCCGCCGCGGGGGTGCGCGGAACTACCCTGGAGACATGTACGCCCGGCGCCGGCACGTGTACTTCGCCATGATGGGGGCCTGCCTGACGCTCTTCGTCCTGGCCTGGGGCGTCGTGCGCATCTGGTCGGTGCCGGCCGCGGTAGGCATGTGCGTCGTCGCCATGGTCATCCCGCCGCTCGCCGCGATCGTGGCCAACCGGCGCGGCCCCGAGGACCGCTGGTGGGACGATCCCTCCGGAGACCCGAAGTCCGACGAGTGGTGGGACGAGCTGGACGGCAAGAAGCGGCGCCCATGACAGCGGGCGCCACCGTCACCGCCACCGGCGCCACCGCCACCGGCGCCGCCGTCAGTAGACCAGCGCCTGCGTGTCGTCCGCCATCGCCTCCTGCACGAACACCTGCGCCCCGGCGATCCGCACGCCCTCGATGACGTCCTTCTCCGTGATGTCCCGGCGTGCCGCGCACTGCGTGCACAGGGTGATACGGCCGCCCGCGAGCAGCGAGTCGATCAGATCCGGCAGCGGAGCGGCGTGCGGCAGCTCGAACTCGGCCGCGCGGCCCGGCAGCGCGAACCACGCCGACTCGCCGGTCAGCCACAACGACACGTCCACGCCGCTGGCCACCGCCACCGCCGCCACGGTGAAGGCCTGGGAACAGCGCTCGGGTGCGTCTGCCCCGGCGGTCACCTTGATCACGAGCTTTTTCGCCATGTTCGAATCGTAATCAACTCCCCTACAACTACTGGTGTTACCCACGAGTCTGCTGTGAAGCGCGGAATCACGAACTTTCACATCTGTGGGGGAGGCAGTGGAAGAAGCACCCGAGGATAGACCCACGCCGCGTCGGCGTGGCCGCACCGCCCTGCTCATCGCCGGAGCCGCAGCCCTCGGCGTGATCGCCGGCACCTGCACCGGCTATCTGATCCAGGCCGACCGCCCGCCCACGCCGCTGCCGCCGCTGTCCCAGCCGGTCCTCGGCCGGGCGAAGGGCCCGGCACCCGAGCCGCTGTCCGCCGCCCAGGACCGCAAGGTCAAGGCCGACGGAGACCTGCGCAAGCTGCTGCTGAAGAAGCCCGCCGGCGCCAGGTACGTCGACTGGGCGCCCGGCGAAGACGGCTGGATGGACATAGCGGCGTACGCCGACACGTACGACGACCCCGCAGGGGCCTTCGATGAACTCGTGGCGGACGAGTACCGCAGGGCCGCCATCACCCTGTGGGAGGCCGGCGACCAGGTCGTGGAGATCCGGCTGGTGCAGTTCCGGCAGGAGCAGCACGTCACCGCGGCCGAGACGGTCGAGGACAGCCGGCTCTGGGCGCGCGACGAGTACGAGGCCGACAGCTGGCCCATCCCCGGCACCGGCAACGGAACGGCACTCACCTTCACCCGGCCCGAGAAGGAGCCGGGCTACGAGCCCTACTACCGCGCCTCGGCACTCGCCTGTCGCGGGGACATCATGATGCAGATCTTCGTCTCCGACACCAAGCCGATCAGCAAGAAGACGATCATGGACCTGTCGGTACGGCAGTTGGAGCGGCTGTGACCGAGCTGAACAAGGAACCGTCGGGCGCGCCGGAGGAGGGGGCCGCCGCACCGGAGGGGACGCCCACGCCGGAGAAGCCCTCAGCGCCGGAGGAGACGGCCGCCGTACGCGAGGCGACCGCCGTACCCGAGGCGACCGCCGCCGTACCGGAGGGGACGCCCACGCCGGAGAAGCCCTCAGCGCCGGAGGAGACGGCCGCCGTACCCGAGGAGACCGCCGCCGTACCGGAGGCGACCGCCGTATCCGAGGACGGGGCCGGCGCTGAGCCGCAGCCGTCCCGCAAGCCGCGGCGGGCCGGGCGCGTCGCCAGGATGGCCGGTGCGCTGCTGCTGGCCGGTGCGGTCATCGGCGGGGTCGCCTTCACCGCCGTCACCGTGCAGGGCGCCGACCGGGACGCGGGCGCCCCGAGCTGGAAGTTCCCGGGGGACTCGCCCACCGAGTACAAGGCCCCGCCCCCGCAGGGCCTCGCCGGGCTGCTCGTGCCGTACGGCACCGACAAATGGGTGCGCGGACCCGACTACGGCGAGTTCGGCTCGGACGCGACGCTGACCGGCGCCCAGGCGATGGCGCTGCGCAAGCAGCAGCTCGCGGACATGCCGCGGTCCCAGCGCCAGAAGCTGGAGAAGGTGCTGGAGGGGCAGCCGATCAAGGGCATGGCCATGCGCAGCTACCTCAGCAAGGACGTCTCCTTGTACGGCGACGGTGTCTTCGTCATGCGCCTCGTCCTCGCCCGTCTGGACAGTACGGCGACCGCCCGGAGCTCGGTGCGGTTCCAGAAGGGGCTTCTCGACGCCGTGGAGCTGCCCAAGGGGCCGAAGATCAGCGGGTACCCCGATGCCGCGTGCTTCGAAGTGCCCGACACGGAGGACTCCGGGCTCGTCGGCCTGCTCTGCGTCGGGTCCGTCGGGGATGTGCTGGTCACCGCCACGGCGGAGGGCGCGGAACCGCTCGACACCAAGAGCGCCGCCTGGATGTTCCGCGATCAGCTCGACCGCATCAAGGAGCCGGGGGAGGCCGTATGACCGAGCAGCAGAGCACGCCGACGGACGCGCAGGACACACCGGCACCGGTGACGGACGGGGCCCCGGGCGGGGCCCCGAAGGAGCCCCCC
>NZ_JALLGL010000341.1 GCF_023072675.1 Streptomyces sp. XM83C | reverse complement strand
CCCGCGTCCGCCGCAGCCCGCCCGCCACCACCACCGACGCCAGCAGCAGCGCACCTCCCAGCGGAACCCACGCGAACAGCACACCCGCCGGACCCGACCGCACCGCCACATCCGAACCCGGCTTCACCACCACCGCATACAACCCACCCGGCCGCACCGCCACCGACCGCTCCAGCACCACCGCCGACCGCGCCCCCACCCCCGGCGACGACGACGCGAACGACCCCGAACACCTGCTCTCACCGCACCGCGTCACCCGGACCGTGCCCTGCTCACGCCCCTTCGGCAACATCACATGCTGCGCATCACCCCACGACGCCCACACCCCGGCGACCAGGATCAGCACGGCCACCACCGACATCGAGGCCAGCCGGCCGAACCTCAACGCGGCGACGGAGACCCGACGAGACACCACAGCGGACGGCATGGCCGCGATCTTTGGCCATGACCTCGCGACCGGTCAACTCACGAAAGGGAAAAATCAGGACCCCACCCCGAACAAGGACTACATCCCCACCGCGTCCGCCGCACGGTCCACGAAATACTCCAACTCCTTGCGCTCCCCCGACGAGAAATCCCTCAGCACAAAATCCGCCACCGGCATCCGACCCGGCGGACGCCCGATCCCGAACCGCACCCGGTGATAATCCGCACCCAGCACCCTCGTGATCGACTTCAACCCGTTGTGACCGTTGTCCCCACCACCCAGCTTCAGCCGCAACACCCCGTAATCGATGTCCAGCTCGTCATGCACCGCCACCACATGCCCCACCGGCACCTTGTAGAAATCCCGCAGCGCACCCACCGGACCACCCGACAGATTCATGAACGACATCGGCTTCGCCACGATCACCCGACGGTTCAACGGCCCCGGAGGACCGATACGCCCCTCCACCACCTGCGCCTGCGCCCTGCCCGCCCGCTTGAACCGGGCCCCCACCCGCTCAGCCAGCAGATCCGCCACCATGAACCCCACATTGTGCCGGTTCATCGCATACTCAGACCCCGGATTGCCCAACCCCACGATCAACCACGGAGCACCGGCCTCGATCGCCACCCGCACATCTCCTCACATACGCGCATACGCGCCGACCGCTGCCCCCACCCCGAAAAAGGGACGGAAACAGCGGCCGGCAAACGACGAAAACCCCGAAGAACGGGACAGGATCAGGCCTCCGCAGCCTCTTCCTCGCCCTCGCCCTCACCCTCGGCGGCCTCCTCGGCCTGCGCCTGCAGAACCTGAAGCACCACGGCGTCCTCGTCCACCGCCAGCGACACACCGCTCGGCAGCGGAACGTCCTTCGCGTGCACCGACGCGCCGGCCTCCAGGCCCTCCACGGACACCGTCAGCTGCTCCGGAATGTGCGTCGCCTCGGCCTCGACCGGCAGCGCCGCCAGCACGTGCTCCAGCAGGTTCCCACCCGGGGCCAGCTCACCCTCGGTGTGCACCGGAACCTCGACCGTGACCTTCTCGCCACGCTTCACCAGCAGCAGGTCCACGTGCTCCAGGAAACCCTTCAGCGGGTCACGCTGCACAGCCTTCGGAATCGCCAGCTCCTGCGTCTTGCCGTCGATGTCCAGCGAGATCAGAACGTTCGGCGTACGCAGCGCCAGCAGCAGGTCGTGACCCGGCAGCGTCAGGTGCAGCGGCTCAGCGCCGTGCCCGTACAGCACACCCGGAACCTTGTTGTCACGACGGATACGACGCGCGGCACCCTTACCGAACTCGGTGCGCGTCTCGGCGGCGAGCTTCACCTCGGACATATGCGATCACTCCTCGTAGGAGACGAAACGAACAGACAGGGAACGTCCCCCGCTCGTGGAGCACGGGACAGGTCACCCGGCCACGAACGGCCTGCTACGAAGAGCGCGTCGATAACGGACCACCGCACCCACACACAGGTACGGCCTCCCTCGCCGAGCAACTGCAACAGTCTACTCGGACAGGGAGGCCGCACCCAAAACGATCAACGAGACCCTGTGCAGAACCCTTCCTGCACAGCCCTCAGCACACGCGACTCACACCGCGCACACCTCACTGCTCATCGAACAGACTCGTCACCGAACCGTCCTCGAACACCTCACGCACCGCCGAAGCGATCGTCGGAGCGATCGACAACACCGTGATCTTGTCCAACTCACGATTCAGCTCACCCGGCGTCGGCAACGTGTTCGTCAGCACGAACTCACTCACCCGCGAATTCTTCAACCGATCAGCAGCCGGCCCCGACAACACACCATGCGTCGCCGTCACGATCACATCCTCCGCACCATGCGCGAACAACGCATCCGCAGCCGCACAGATCGTGCCCGCCGTATCGATCATGTCATCGACCAGCACACACACCCGGCCCTTGACCTCACCCACGACCTCATGAACCGTCACCTGGTTCGCCACGTCCTTGTCACGCCGCTTGTGCACGATCGCCAACGGCGCACCCAGACGGTCACACCAACGGTCCGCCACCCGCACACGACCCGCGTCCGGAGACACCACCGTCAGCTTCTCGCGATCCACCTTCCGGCCCACATAGTCGGCCAGCAACGGCAGAGCAAACAGATGATCCACCGGACCATCGAAGAAACCCTGAATCTGATCCGTGTGCAGATCCACAGTCAGAATCCGATCCGCACCCGCCGTCTTCATCAGATCAGCGATCAGACGCGCCGAGATCGGCTCACGCCCACGATGCTTCTTGTCCTGCCGCGCATACCCGTAGAACGGCACGATCACCGTGATCGAACGCGCCGACGCCCGCTTCAGAGCGTCGATCATGATCAACTGCTCCATGATCCACTTGTTGATCGGAGCCGTATGGCTCTGGATCAAGAAACAGTCAGCACCACGCGCCGACTCCTGATACCGAACATAGATCTCCCCGTTCGCAAAATCGAAGGCCTTCGTCGGGACAACCCCGACACCCAACTGCTGGGCGACCTCCTCGGCAAGCTCGGGGTGGGCGCGGCCGGAGAAGAACATCATCTTCTTCTCGCCGGTCGTCTTGATCCCGGTCACAGCACTGTCTCCTCAGAGGTGTGGTGTCACAGCTGGGTGTTCAACAGACCTCGCCACACAACGGCAAGACCATCTCAGCTGGTGGGGGTGCGATGTGCACTTATCACGGTACGCCGTCTCAGACGCACCCGTTTCCGGTCAGCCCTCGCCGCCCGCCTCACGGGACGCCGCCTCAGCCGCCTTCGCAGCCGCACTGCCCGGACGCTTACGAGCCACCCAACCCTCGATATTCCGCTGCTGACCACGGGCCACAGCAAGAGAACCAGGCGGCACATCCTTCGTGATCACAGAGCCGGCAGCCGTATAAGCACCGTCCCCGACAGTGACAGGAGCCACAAACATGTTGTCCGAACCCGTCTTGCAGTGCGACCCGACAACCGTGTGGTGCTTCCGCTCACCGTCGTAGTTCACGAACACACTCGCAGCACCGATGTTCGTGTACTCACCGATCGTCGCATCCCCCACATACGACAGATGCGGCACCTTCGTACCCTCACCGACCTGCGCGTTCTTCGTCTCCACAAACGTCCCGATCTTCGACCTCAGACCCAGACGCGTCCCCGGACGCAAATACGCGAACGGCCCCACCGACGCCCCAGGACCCACCTCGGCCCCATCCGACACCGTGTTGTCCACCCGCGCACCCGCACCCACCCGAGTGTCCCTCAAACGAGTGTTCGGGCCCACCTCGCACCCCTCACCCAGATGCGTCGACCCCAACAACTGCGTCCCCGGATGCACCACCACATCCCGCTCGAACGAAACAGACACATCCACCCACGTCGACGCCGGATCCACCACCGTCACACCCGACAACATCGCGCCCGTCAGCAACCGCTCGTTCAAAATCCGACGAGCCTCCGCCAACTGCACCCGATTGTTGATCCCCGCGATCTCCCGATGATCACCCGCCACCGACGCACCCACCCGATGCCCAGCCGCACGCAAGATCCCCAACACATCAGTCAGGTACTCCTCACCCTGACTGTTGTCCGTACGCACCTGCTTCAACGCATCCGCCAGCAACCGGCCGTCGAACGCGAACACACCCGAATTGATCTCCCGGATCGCCCGCTGCTCCTCCGACGCGTCCTTGTGCTCCACGATCGCCGTCACCGCACCCGACGCGTCCCGCACGATCCGGCCGTAACCCGTCGCATCCGGCATCTGCGCCGACAGCACCGTCACCGCGTTCCCGTCCGCCGAGTGCGCCGCCGACAGCTGCTTCAAGGTGTCACCGGTCAGCAGCGGCGTGTCACCGCACACGACGACCACGGTCCCGTCGACACCCCCGCCCAGCTCCTCCAGCGCCATGCGCACCGCGTGCCCGGTGCCGTTCTGCTCGGCCTGCACGGCCGTGCGCACGCCGGGAGCCGTCTCCTCCAGGTGGGCGACGACCTTCTCACGCGCGTGCCCGACCACGACGACCAGATTCTCGGGGTCCAACTCACGGGCGGCGGCCAGAACATGCCCCACGAGACTGCGACCGCAGATCTCGTGCAGGACCTTGGGTGTGGCCGACTTCATACGGGTGCCCTCACCCGCTGCGAGTACGACGACGGCTGCCGGGCGGATGACGCTCACAAAGGTGCCCTTCGGCTGGTGGTGGGGTGGGGGTGGACATCCGAAGGATACCGGGGCGTTTCAGGGGGGACATGAGAGCGGGTCCTGACTGTGCTGTCAGTCAGGACCCGAACTGTGCAGGTGCTCCCGGGGGAGGACTCGAACCCCCATGATCAGAACCAAAATCTGACGTCTTGCCCTTAGACGACCCGGGATTGCCGCCATGTCCGATTTCATGGATCGGATGCGGATGCAGCCCCTACTATGCCGCACCACCAGCCTTCGATGCGACGGTACAGGTCGGCGCTCTCCAGGACTTTGATCGCCGAACAGCCCCGGTAGGCCTCCCCTGCGTTCTTGCGCCACGAAGCTCACGCGCTCACGCCGTGCGTACGGCTTGTCCTTGGCGCCCTCGGCCCAGTAGAGGCCCACGCCGGCGATGGACAGCTCGCGCGTGCTGAGTGCTCCCACCTCCTTCCTCGGCGTTCGGGCGCTTGGTCCACTCTGGTGGCGGTTCGCCTTCCAGGGGGCGGTTGAGGAGGTCGTTGTTCCCGATCGGGAGGCGGTCGCGGATCTGCCGTCGGCTGAGGCCCGCCCGTCGCAGGGCGATGGCCTGTTCCCGTCGGGCTTCGCAGTCGGCGTACTTGCTGCTGGTATGTGCCATGGGCATACCGTGCGGGCGGAATGTTCGATTCCAGGGTCGAACAGTGGTCGGTTCACCAGTTCGGGGGATACCGGCTGGTTTCGATGTCATTCGATTACGGAGTGTGTTCCGGGGTGGTAGGGAAACTCGCCGGAATTGCCGTGGGGGGCGCCCGTAGGCTGGAGGCATGACCACGACGGGGGCAGACCACGCGGCGGCCAGGACGGGGCCGGTCGGGCCGTGGTGGTGGACGCGATGGCGCAGTGCGGTGCTGGACGGTGGGCTGGCGCTGGTGTCGGCGGTGGAGTGCGCTCTGGAGGGGGTGCCGTTCGCGCGGGATGCGGGGATCCCGGTGGCGGTGGGGGTGGTCTTCGGGGTGTTGGCCGGTGCCGTGTTGGTGGTGCGGCGTCGGTGGCCGGTCGCGGTGGTGTTGGTGTCGGTTGCGATCACGCCTGCTCAGATGGGTTTTCTGATGGGTGTGGTGGGTCTTTACACGTTGGCGGCGGCGGAGTTGCCGCGGCGGATCATTGCGGCGTTGTCGGGGATGTCCTTGGTGGGGATGTTTCTGGTGACGTTGGTGCGGTTGCGGCAGGACATGGTGCGGGGGGATGTGTCGGTCGGTGGCTGGTTCGTGCCGTTCGCGTCGGTGACGATGGCGTTGGGGATGACGGCTCCGCCGGTGTTGTTGGGGCTGTATGTGGGGGCGCGGCGGCGGTTGATGGAGTCGTTGCGGGAGCGGGCGGACAGTTTGGAGCGGGAGCTTCATTTGCTGGCCGAGCGTGCGGAGGAGCGGGCCGAGTGGGCGCGGAGTGAGGAGCGGACGCGTATTGCTCGGGAGATGCATGACGTGGTGGCGCATCGGGTGTCGTTGATGGTGGTGCATGCGGCGGCGTTGCAGGCCGTGGCGCGGAAGGACCCGGAGAAGGCGGTGCGGAATGCCGCTCTGGTGGGGGACATGGGTCGGCAGGCGTTGACCGAGTTGCGGGAGATGCTTGGGGTTTTGCGTAGCGGTGAGGGGGCTGCTGTGGGGGGT
>NZ_JALLGL010000340.1 GCF_023072675.1 Streptomyces sp. XM83C | reverse complement strand
GCGACGTATCCGACGGTGGTGCAGTCCCCGTACGGGCCGGTGTGGACGGCGGCACTGCCGGGCTTGCTGACCCTGCCCGACCCGGGGTCCTGCGTCGAAGGGAAGGGGCGTGTCCTTGCTGGTCAGAGGGGTGGGCGTTGTCCGGGACTGTCCGGGACAGACAGAAAGCGTTGTCCCTGCCGGCGGGGTGCTGGCAGCGTCGGTCGGGCCCGGCGTCGGAGGCCGGGGTTTCCTCCATCCAGCGACCTCAGGAGAACGCATGCGTGTACGCCATGCCCTGACGGGCACCCTCGCCGGCGCGGCCCTCGTCGTGGCCGGTCTCGCCGCCCCCGCCGCGCAGGCGGCGGCCCCCGCGGCGCCCGCTGCGGTGACCTGCGGCAACGCCTACTGGCCGCACAGGGACAAGGACCCCGGGTCGGGCAGGGTCAGCAAGCCCGGCAGTGCCGCCGTCCACACCGGCCCGTACGGGGACTGCACCACCGTCGGATACGTCGCCAAGGACACGCGCGTGTACTACGACTGCTACGTCGTCAACGACTACGGCAACACCTGGACGTGGATCCGCGACGCCAACGGCAGCAGCCTGGGCTGGATCTACGACGCATACCTGGACAACGGCGGCTCCTCCTACCGCTGCTGAGCCGCGCCCAGCAGATACCGCTGCGCCCGCGACCCGTCGCACGCGGCGAGTTTCGCCTCCGTCCCCGCACGCACCGTCGTCTCGGCGGCGCCCACGCACCGGTCGCTGTCGGCGCTGACCAGGTACACGGGCGTCGTCCCGGAACGGCCGGAGCCGGGCGGGGCCGGCAGGACCCGGAAGCGGGTCCCGACGGAGCAGTCGTCCCGCGGTTCGAGCAGGCCGTCGAGGCGGTCGCCGGTCAGTGCCGTCAGGCAGCCCACGCCGTGCTCGGGGTGCCGCCAGCTCACCCGGTACGTGTCGTCGCCGGCGGGCACCAGCTCGGTCACCGGCGGCACGGCCTGCGTGCAGGGCCGGTGCACGGCGACCTGGGAGTCGTAGCGGCCGTCCCGGGTGAATCCGTCGGTCAGGCACAGCTCGGGGGACAGGGCCGGCCGTAACTCCACGGGTCCGGTCGGCAGCCCGGTGAGTCCGGGGCCGGCCGGGTCGCGGGCCTCGCTGGTCAGGACGTGCACGCCGAGGCCGGCGAGGAGCAGCACGGCAAGTCCGGCGGCGGCGCCGAGCGGCAGTCTCCAGGGCCGGGGGAGACGCCGCCACAGCGCCGTGAGCCGGCGGAGACGCCGCAACCGGCGCTGGGGGGCGCCGGACGCGTCGGGGGGTGCGCCGGTCGCGCGGGGGGCGACCGGGGCGCCGTCTCCGGCCGGGCGGCCGTTCCCGGCCGCGGCGTCCTGTCCCGTCGGGGCGAGCACGGTGAGCAGGGCGAGGCGGTCCCGGGCGGCGAGCCAGGCCGGCACCCGTTCCTCGCCCTCGCAGGCCCGTACGAACGCGGCGACGAGGTCGGCGCGGGGCAGGGCGTTCCGGGCGAGGGCGTTGGCGAGGGTGCTTCTGGCCAGGACGTCCCCGTGGGCCGCCGCCCGGGCCTCCAGTTCCCGGTAGGTCAGCCCGGACCTTTCCTTCGCGGCCCGCATCAGTTCGACGAAGGCGGCGGCATCGGGGGCGTCCTCGGGGCGGAGACAGGGGTACGGGGTCTGGCGCTCCATGCCGCCAATGTCACGGCCGCCCCGTGCGCGGCACAATGCACCATCACGTCAATCGAGCCTCCCGTTCCGCCATGTTCAAGTCAGGGCCCGGTTCGTCCCGTCGGCCCAGCGACCGCGTCGTTGGCGGGTGGGTGGGGAAGTGGTGGGCGTATGAGATATCTCGTACGGGAACGGCTTCTCGGCTTCGGCGACGACTACTGGATCGAGGACGAGCGCGGCGAGAAGGTGTTCCTCGTCGACGGCAAGGCGATGCGGCTGCGGGACACCTTCGAGCTGAAGGACCGGCAGGGGCGTGTGCTGATCGACGTCCATCAGAAGATGTTCGCGCTGCGCGACACCATGGTCGTCGAGCGGGACGGCGAGGCGTTGGCGCGGATCCGGCGCAAGCGGCTGTCCCTGCTGCGCAATCACTACCGCGTCTCACTGGTCGACGGCACCGAACTCGACGTCAGCGGCAAGATCCTCGACCGGGAGTTCGCCATCGAGTACGACGGTGAGCTGCTGGCCGTGGTGTCGCGGCGGTGGCTGCGTGTCCGTGAGACGTACGGGCTCGATGTGGTGAGGGAGGACGCCGATCCGGCGCTGCTGATCGCCGTGGCGGTGTGTGTCATCCAGCTCGCGGAGAAAGGCGACGAGGACGACGACTGACGGACGGTCAGCGGCGGGGCGGGGTCAGGCCCAGCATCCGGTCCTTCAGCGCCGGGAACTGTTCGCGGGTCGTCGCCGGTTTCGCCGGGTCGAGGGTCACGCGGAGCACCTCCTCGTCGGGGCCCGCCTCGGCGAGGACCTCGCCCCAGGGATCGACCACGATCGAGTGACCCGCCTGGGGAACTCCCGCGTGCGTACCGGCCGTTCCACAGGCGAGGACGTACGCCTGGTTCTCCACCGCCCGGGCCTGGGCCAGGAGCGTCCAGTGGGCGCGGCGGCGTTCCGGCCAGCCCGCCGAGATCAGCAGGGTCTCGGCGCCGGCGTCGACGAGCCCGCGGAACAGTTCGGGGAAGCGGAGGTCGTAGCAGGTCGCGAGGCCGAGGGTGGTCCGCGGGAGGCGGACGGTGACCAGGTCCCGGCCCGCGCTCATCAGCACGGCCTCGCCCTGGTCGAAGCCGAAGCGGTGGATCTTGCGGTAGGCGGCGGCCAGTTCACCTGTGGGGGAGAAGACGAGGGAGGTGTTGTAGAGGGGTCCTTCGGGGTCCCGTTCCGGGACGGACCCGGCGTGCAGCCACACGCCGGCGTCGGCGGCGGCCTTGGCCATCACCTCGTAGGTGGGGCCCTCCAGCGGCTCGGCCTCCGTGCCGAACAGCTCGTACGCGAAGGCGCCGGTGGTCCACAGTTCGGGGAGGACGACGAGGTCGGCGGCTCCGGCCTGCTCCCGCACCAGCGCCGCGGCCCGCTCCCGCCGCGCCTCGACCGATTCGTCCTCGCTTACGGCGATCTGGATGAGGGAAGCGCGCACAGTACCACCGTCCTGGCCTCGAACCGTCCCCGAGGGCGTCCACGCGAATGCCCACACAGGCCTACGATCGTCACACGAAAGCACTGCCGGGGTGCCTCAGAGCAGCGTAACTTAGCGTTTCAAGACACCCGCCGAGTGTGCCGCCTCCCGATGGCAACGCCGCCACAACCTGCCCGTGTACCGACCGCCGAGGGGTCCCGTTCCGTGAGTCTGCATCCCACTCTCCAGCCGTACGCCGATGCCTGGACCCACTCCATCGAAGCGATATCCGAGCTGGTGCAGCCGCTGGTGGAGGCAGACTGGAACCGCCGTACCCCGTGCCCGGGCTGGTCGGTGCGCGACATCGTGTCGCATGTCATCGGCCTGGACTGCGAGATGCTCGGCGATCCGCGTCCCATCCACACGCTGCCGCGCGATCTGTTCCACGTCACCAACGACCACCAGCGGTACATGGAGATGCAGGTCGATGTGCGCCGCCACCACACGGCGCCGGAGATGACCGCCGAGCTGGAGTACACGATCATCCGCCGCAACCGTCAGCTGCGGAACGACTCCCGCGACCCGGGCGCGAAGGTGCGCGGCCCGCTCGGCCGCGAACTGACGCTGGAAGAGTCCATGCGCAACCACGCCTTCGACGTGTGGGTGCACGAGCAGGACCTGCGGACCGCGCTCGGCCGGCCGGGCAACCTCGACTCCCCCGGCGCGCTCGTCGCCCGCGATGTGCTGCTGGACGCCCTGCCGCAGGTCGTCGCCGAGCGGGCACAGGCGCCGCGCAGTTCGGCCGTCGTGTTCGACGTGCAGGGGCCGGTGGAGTTCCTGCGCACCATCCGCATCGACATCCAGGGCCGCGGCACCCTGGAGACAGCACCCGCGCTGGGCCCCGCCGCCGCGCTCACCCTCGACTGGGAGACGTACGTCCGGCTGGCCTGCGGCCGGGTCACGCCGGAGCAGGCCGCGGACCGGCTGAAGGTGGAGGGCGACCAGGAGCTGGCGGCGGCGATCCTGCGGAACTTCACGGTCACGCCCTGACGGGGGCGGGGTCCCGGGAGCCCCTCCGGCGCCCGCGCGGCCGGTGAGCCTGCGGGCCGGTGAGCCTGCGGGCCGGTGAGCCTGCGGGCCGGTGAGCCGGTGGGCCGGCCGGTGAGCCGGTGAATGCCGGACGCGGTGGCCCCTCGGGTCACGCCGGGACGTGCACCGTCTCCACCCGGCTCGCCACCAGGCGTTCCCGTTCCCTGCGGGCCGCGCGGCGGCGCAGGCGGAGGATCTGGCTGACGCCGAGCGCCTGGAGCACGAACACGGCGGAGAACGCCACCGTGTAGTCGTCGCCGGTGGCGTCCAGCAGCACACCCACCGCGAACAGCGTGGTCATCGAGGCGATGAACCCGCCCATGTTGGTGATGCCGGACGCCGTGCCCTGCCGCTGCGGCGGGTTCGCGGGCCGCGCGAAGTCGAAGCCGATCATCGAGGCCGGACCGCACGCCCCGAGCACCACGCACAGCGTGAGCAGCAGCCCCATCGGCGCCCGCCCGGCGGACGACCACTCGGACCAGCCCAGGGTCAGCGCCCACAGCAGCGCCGTCGCGCCGACCGTGCCCAGCGCCAGCGGCAGCCGCGCCTCGTGGTGCCGGGCGACGATCTGGCCGTAGACGAGACCGACGACCATGTTGGACAGCACGACCAGGGTGAGCAGCTCACCGGCCGTCGCCCGGCTGAGGCCCTGCGCCTCCACCAGGAACGGCAGTCCCCACAGCAGCAGGAACACCATCGCCGGGAACTGGGTGGTGAAGTGCACCCACAGTCCGAGCCGGGTGCCGGGCTCCCGCCAGGAGGCGGCGATCTGCTTGCGGACGTAGGCGGCGCCCTGGTGCGGGACGGGCTCCGGCTCGTACCCCTCGGGGTGGTCCTTCAGGAACAGCAGCACCAGTACGAGGACGACGGCCCCGGCCAGCGCGCTGCCGCCGAACGCGGCGGTCCAGCCGATGCCGTGCAGCAGCCGGGCCAGGACCAGGGTGGAGACCAGGTTGCCGGCCATGCCGACGAGCCCCGCGAGCTGCCCGATCAGCGGCCCGCGCCGGGCGGGGAACCAGCGTCCGCCGAGCCGCAGCACGCTGATGAAGGTCAGCGCGTCACCGCAGCCCAGCAGGGCGCGGGAGGCGAGAGCGGTGCCGTACGACGGGGAGAAGGCGAAGCCGAGCTGTCCGGCGGTGAACAGCACGGCGCCCAGCGCCAGGACCTTCTTGGTGCCGAGCCGGTCGACGAGAAGGCCGACGGGTATCTGCATGCCGGCGTAGACCAGCAGTTGCAGGATGGAGAAGGTGGACAGGGCGGACGCGCCGACGTCGAAACGTTCGACGGCGTCGAGTCCGGCGACGCCGAGCGAGGTGCGGAAGATGACGGCGACGAAGTAGACCGAGACGCCGATGCCCCAGACGGCGAGCGCGCGCCGCCCGCCGGGCGGGTCACCGGGCAGGGCGGCGGCCCGTGCGGAGGAGACGCCGCTCATCGCACCTCCCCCCGGGCGAGGTGGGAGAACCAGCCCACGTGCCGGTGCACCACGGCCACCGCCGCGTCGGCGTCGCCGGAGCGCAGCGCGCCGAGGATCTCCTCGTGCTCGGCGAGGGTCTTGGCGATGCGGTCGGGGTGGGACTGCATGACGGCGACGCCCATCCGCAGCTGGCGGTCGCGGAGCTGGTCGTAGAGGCGGGAGAGGATCTCGTTGCCGCCGCTGCGGACGATCTCCGCGTGGAAGCAGCGGTCGGTGACGGCCGCGGCGGCGAAGTCACCGGCGGCGGCCTGCTCCTTCTGCCGGGCCAGCAGCTCCTCCAAACGCTCGATCAGCCCGGCCGGGGCGGGCACGGCCTTGCGGGCGGCGTGCTCCTCGACGAGCAGGCGGGTCTCGACGACGTCGGCGATCTCCTGCGCGGAGACCGGCAGGACCAGGGCGCCCTTCTTCGGGTACAGCTTGAGCAGCCCCTCGACCTCCAGCCGCAGCAGCGCCTCCCGTACGGGTGTGCGGGAGACCCCGACGGCGTCGGCCAGCTCACCCTCGGTGAGCAGGGTGCCGCCCTCATAGCGGCGGTCGAGGACGCGCTGCTTGACGTGGGCGTAGACGCGCTCGGCGGCCGGGGGGCGCTGCTGCGGCTGGAGGT
>NZ_JALLGL010000033.1 GCF_023072675.1 Streptomyces sp. XM83C | reverse complement strand
GGACGACATCCGAGGGCGGGGGCGAGGAGATCCCCGGCGCCCCGGGGAAGGGGCTCCCTGCCGCGCCCTGCCCGGCATCGCGCTGCCCCTCGTGCGGTCCGGGGCGGTGCTCGGCCGCGGTGTCCGGCGGTGCTCAGGGCCCCGGGTTTTACCGCGCACCTGTACGCAGCAGGGCCGAATCCTCATAAGGTGAGCAGTATTGAATGCCGACGGCGGTGACGAGGCCGCCGGGGGTCGCGAGGAGGACTGCGGTGAGCGAGACGAGCCCCAAGCTGCGCGCGGAGCTGGAGGGTATCCCCACCTACAAGCCGGGCAAGCCGGCCGCGGCCGGGGGGCCGGTGGCGTACAAGCTGTCCTCCAACGAGAACCCGTATCCGCCGCTGCCGGGTGTGATGGAGAGCGTCACCGCGGCGGCTGCCGCGTTCAACCGCTACCCGGACATGGCCTGCACGGGTCTGATGAACGAGCTGTCTGAGCGGTTCGGTGTGCCGGTCTCGCATCTCGCCACCGGCACCGGCTCGGTGGGCGTGGCCCAGCAGCTGCTCCAGGCGACGGCCGGACCGGGCGACGAGGTCATCTACGCCTGGCGTTCCTTCGAGGCCTACCCGATCATCACGCAGATCAGCGGGGCCCGCTCGGTGCAGGTGCCGCTGACCCCGGGGGATGTGCACGACCTCGACGCGATGGCGGACGCGATCACCGACCGCACGCGGCTGATCTTCGTCTGCAACCCGAACAACCCCACCGGCACGGTCGTGAAGCGCGCCGAGCTGGAGCGGTTCCTGGACCGGGTGCCGGGCGATGTCCTGGTGGTGCTGGACGAGGCGTACCGCGAGTTCATCCGTGACGCCGAGGTGCCCGACGGCGTGGAGCTGTACCGGGACCGGCCGAACGTCTGCGTGCTGCGCACCTTCTCCAAGGCGTACGGCCTCGCCGGGCTGCGGGTCGGCTTCGCCATCGCCCACGAGCCGGTGGCGGCGGCGCTGCGCAAGACGGCGGTCCCGTTCGGTGTGAGCCAGCTGGCGCAGGACGCGGCGGTCGCCTCGCTGCGCGCCGAGGACGAGCTGCTCGGCCGGGTCGGCTCGCTGGTGTGCGAGCGGACGCGTGTGGTGGACGCGCTGCGGGCCCAGGGCTGGACGGTGCCCGAGACCCAGGCCAACTTCGTCTGGCTGCGGCTGGGGGAGCGCACGATGCCCTTCGCTCAGGCGTGTGAGCAGGCGGGCGTGGTGGTCCGGCCGTTCCCCGGCGAGGGTGTGCGGGTCACGGTCGGCGAGAGCGAGGCGAACGACATCTTCCTGAAGGTGGCGGAGGACTTCCGCAAGGACATCTGAGGTCTGTGCCCCTGAGGCTGCCGTCCGGATCTACGGGTCACCTCGGCTCGCACCTGTGGGTCGCGCCTGCGGGGCATGGACCGTCCGGCACGGCACCCGGTGACACCGACGGGCTTCACGCGTACGGCGTGGGGCCCGTCAGTCGTCGATCAGCTCGACCCGGACCGGGTCCCCGTCGCGCACCGTCGCCAGCAGCCGGGGATCGCCGTCGAGCCGGCCGAGGATGTTGCAGGGGCTCGCGAGGCGGCATTCGTCGCCCTGGGAGATCGGTGTGGGGCCGTAGGGGAGGGCCAGGGAGTCGCCGTCGGTCCAGAAGGCGACTGTGCCCGGCTCGACGACCTGGCGGGCGTCCGTTTCACGTGAAACGCCGACACCGGTGTCGAAGTAGACCTCCTCTCCCCAGGTGCGGGCCACAGAGACCAGCGGAAGCTCCTTGGCGAGGGCCCGGGTGGTCGGGGTGTCGTCGAGGGTGGCGGTGAGATGGCCGGACGGCCATGAGATCCGGATGCGCGTGCTGTACATCTGCATGGCGCGCAATTCAACAATATGTTGAAGTCGCTGCCAAGGGGGTGCCGGGCCGGCCATGGGGGACCCCCCTTCATCGTCCGAAAATCAGTGCGTCATAATGGCTTGTGAATGTGAACGCGTTCACAAGCGCGTCCCGGTTGCTCCGTAGTTGTGCGGGACACAAGGGGCAAATCTGCCGCTGTACCACGGCGATGTAAGGAGAGGCGACGTGGAATTGGCATTGGCGCCCGAGACACTGGCGCGCTGGCAGTTCGGCATCACCACCGTCTACCACTTCCTGTTCGTCCCCCTGACGATCTCCCTCGCCGCCCTCACCGCCGGTCTACAGACCGCCTGGGTGCGCACGGAGAAGGAGAAGTACCTCAGGGCGACCAAGTTCTGGGGCAAGCTCTTCCTGATCAACATCGCGATGGGTGTCGTCACCGGCATCGTGCAGGAGTTCCAGTTCGGCATGAACTGGTCGGACTACTCCCGCTTCGTCGGTGACATCTTCGGGGCGCCGCTCGCCTTCGAGGCACTGATCGCGTTCTTCTTCGAGTCCACCTTCATCGGCCTGTGGATCTTCGGCTGGGACAAGCTGCCGAAGAAGATCCACCTCGCCTGCATCTGGATGGTCTCCCTCGGCACGGTCCTGTCGGCCTACTTCATCCTCGCGGCCAACTCCTGGATGCAGCACCCGGTCGGCTACCGCATCGACAAGGACAAGGGGCGGGCCGAGCTCACCGACTTCTGGGCGGTCCTCACCCAGAACACCGCGCTCAGCCAGGCGTTTCACACCCTGTCCGCGGCCTTCCTGACCGGCGGCGCCTTCATGGTCGGCATCGCCGCCTTCCATCTGGCGCGCAAGAAGCACGTCCGGGAGATGAAGACCTCCCTGCGGCTGGGCCTGGTCACCGTGGTCATCGCCGGTCTGCTCACCGCGGTCAGCGGAGACGTCCTCGGCAAGGTCATGTTCAAGCAGCAGCCGATGAAGATGGCCGCTGCCGAGGCCCTGTGGGACGGCGAGAAGCCCGCGCCGTTCTCGGTCTTCGCCTACGGCGACGTCGAGAAGGGCCACAACACCGTCGCGATCGAGATCCCGGGCCTGCTGTCCTTCCTCGCCAACGACGACTTCACCTCGTACGTCCCCGGCATCAACGACGTCAACAAGGCCGAGCAGGAGAGGTTCGGGCCCGGCGACTACCGGCCCAACATCCCGGTCGCCTACTGGGGCTTCCGCTGGATGATCGGCTTCGGCATGGCATCCTTCGCGATCGGCCTGGCCGGACTGTGGCTCACCCGCAAGAAGTTCCTGCTGCCTCAGCATCTGAGGGTCGGTGAGGACGAGGTCCCGCATCTGGTGCTCCTGCCGAACAAGGCACTCGGCCCGAAGCTCACCGTCTGGTACTGGCGTATCGCCGTCTGGACCCTCGCCTTCCCGCTGATCGCCAACTCCTGGGGCTGGATCTTCACCGAGATGGGCCGCCAGCCGTGGGTCGTCTACGGCGTCCTGCAGACCCGTGACGCGGTCTCCCCCGGCGTCTCCCAGGGCGAGGTCCTCACCTCGATGCTCGTCTTCACCGCGCTGTACGCGATCCTCGCGGTCGTCGAGGTCAAGCTGCTCGTGAAGTACGTCAAGGCCGGCCCGCCCGAGCTGACCGAGGCCGACCTGAACCCGCCCACGAAGATCGGCGGCGACCCCCGTGACGCCGACAAGCCGATGGCCTTCTCGTACTAGGCCGAGGGAGCTGCACAGTCATGGAACTGCACGACGTCTGGTTCGTCCTGATCGCCGTCCTGTGGACCGGCTACTTCTTCCTCGAGGGATTCGACTTCGGGGTCGGCGTCCTCACCAAGGTCCTGGCGCGCGACCGGCCCGAGCGGCGTGTGCTGATCAACACGATCGGCCCGGTCTGGGACGGCAACGAGGTCTGGCTGCTCACCGCGGGCGGCGCCACGTTCGCTGCCTTCCCCGAGTGGTACGCCACGCTCTTCTCCGGCTTCTATCTGCCGCTGCTGGTCATCCTGGTCTGCCTGATCGTGCGCGGTGTCGCCTTCGAGTACCGGGCGAAGCGGCCCGAGGAGCACTGGCAGCGCAACTGGGAGACGGCGATCTTCTGGACCTCGCTGATCCCCGCGTTCCTGTGGGGCGTGGCCTTCGGAAACATCGTGCGCGGCGTCAAGATCGACCAGAACCTGGAGTACGTGGGGAACGTCTGGGACCTGCTCAACCCGTACGCCCTGCTCGGCGGAGTGGTGACCCTGACGCTGTTCACCTTCCACGGAGCGGTCTTCACGGCGCTCAAGACCGTCGGTGAGATCCGGGAACGAGCGCGCAGGCTGGCCGGCCGGATCGGTCTGCTCACCGCCGTGCTGGCCCTGCTGTTCCTGGGGTGGACCCAGATCGACAGCGGCGACCCCCAGAGCCTGGTCGCGCTGGTCGTCGCGGTCGCAGCCCTGGTCGCGGCCCTGGTGGCCAATCAGGCAGGCCGCGAAGGATGGTCGTTCGCCCTGTCCGGCCTGACCATCGTGGCCGCCGTGGCGATGCTGTTCCTGACGCTCTTCCCGAACGTCATGCCGTCCACCCTGAACGAGGAGTGGAGCCTCACGGTGACCAACGCCTCGTCGAGCCCGTACACCCTGAAGATCATGACCTGGTGTGCCGGGATCGCCACACCGCTCGTGCTCCTCTACCAGGGCTGGACGTACTGGGTGTTCCGCAAGCGGATCGGCACGCAGCACATCGCCGAAGCCGCTCACTGAGTCCGCCACCGGGGTGTGTTTCACGTGAAACACACCCCTTGGACCGAAGGGCCTGTTCCACGTGAAACCGATCGACCCGCGCCTTGTCCGGTACGCCCGCGCCACCCGTGTCTTCCTGGCCGCGGTCGTCGGCCTGGGCATGCTCGGCGCGGGTCTGGTGATCGCACAGGCCATGCTCATCGCCGATGTGGTCGTCGGAGCCTTCCAGCACGGCCAGTCGGTCTCCGGCCTGCGCACTCCCCTGCTCCTCCTGGCCGCCGTCGCCTGCGGCCGTGGCCTGGTCGGCTGGCTCACCGAACTCGCCGCCCACCGGGCGAGCGCCGCCGTCAAGTCGGAGCTGCGAGGCCGTCTGCTGGAGCGGGCGGCCCGGATCGGCCCTGACCGGCTCGACGGCCGGAGCACCGGGTCCCTGGTGACCCTCGCCACTCGTGGCATCGACGCGCTGGACGACTACTTCTCGCGCTATCTGCCCCAGCTGGGGCTCGCCGTGGTCGTGCCGGTGGCGGTCCTGGCGCGGATCGTCACCGACGACTGGGTCTCGGCCGTCATCATCGTCGCCACACTGCCGCTCATCCCCGTCTTCATGGTCCTGATCGGCTGGGCCACGCAGGCCCGGATGGACCGTCAGTGGAGGCTGCTCTCCCGGCTCTCGGGCCACTTCCTCGACGTCGTCGCCGGACTGCCCACCCTGAAGGTCTTCGGGCGGGCCAAGGCACAGGCCGAGTCGATCCGCCGTATCACCGGCGAGTACCGGCAGGCCACCCTGCGCACGCTGCGGATCGCGTTCCTCTCCTCCTTCGCGCTGGAGTTGTTGTCGACCGTCTCGGTGGCCCTGGTCGCCGTGACCATCGGCATGCGGCTCGTCCATGGCGACATGGACCTCTACGACGGCCTCGTGGTCCTGGTACTGGCACCCGAGGCCTATCTCCCGCTGCGGCAGGTCGGCGCGCAGTACCACGCCGCGGCCGAGGGCCTGGCCGCCGCCGAGGAGATCTTCGCCGTGCTCGAGACACCGCTGCCCGCCTCCGGCACGGCCGCCGTGCCCGCGGGCGGCATCACCGTCGAGGACGTGACGGTCCGCTACCCCGGCCGGTCCACGGACGCGGTGACGAAGGCGTCGTTCAGCGTCGAGCCGGGGGAGACCGTGGCGCTCGTCGGCCCCAGCGGCGCCGGCAAGTCGACGCTCCTGAACGTCCTGCTCGGCTTCGTGCGGCCCGCCGAGGGGCGGGTCCGCATCGGCGGCGCCGACCTGGCCGACCTCGACCTGGAGCAGTGGCGGTCGCGCATCGCCTGGGTACCGCAGCGCCCCCACTTGTACGCCGGGACGATCGCGGAGAACGTGCGGCTGGCGCGCCCCGAAGCCGATGACAGCGCCGTACGGCAGGCGCTCGCGGACGCCGGGGCGCTGGAGTTCGTCGACGCGCTGCCCGACGGGCCACGGACGGTGCTCGGTGAGGACGGGGCCGGTCTGTCCGCGGGGCAGCGGCAGCGGCTGGCGCTGGCCCGCGCGTTCCTCGCGGACCGGCCGGTGCTGCTGCTCGACGAACCCACGGCCGCGCTGGACGGCCGTACCGAGGCGGACATCGTCGAGGCGGTACGGCGGCTCGCCGTCGGCCGCACGGTGCTGCTCGTCGTGCACCGTCCGGCGCTGCTCGCCGTCGCGGACCGGGTCGTGAGGCTGGAGCCCGCCGGCACAGCGGAAGGCACGGCCGTCCCTGTGCCCGCCCCGGCCGGACCGCGCGAGGCACAGGCCGCCGGATCCCCGACGGACACCGCAGCGGACCGCCCCGAACCGGCATCCGACCAGGCTCCGGGAGCGGGCGCCCGCTCCGATGTCCTGCGCCGGGTCCGCGCCCTGTCCGGTGCCCGCCGCGGCCGGATGGCGCTGGCGCTGCTGCTGGGCAGCCTCGCGCTGGGCAGCGCCGTCGGTCTGATGGCGACGTCCGGCTGGCTGATCTCCCGCGCCGCCCAGCAGCCGCCCGTGCTGTATCTGATGGTGGCCGTCACGGCGACGCGCGCCTTCGGCATCGGACGGTCCGTGTTCCGCTACGCCGAGCGGCTCGTCTCCCATGACGCCGTGCTGAGGACGCTGGCAGAGACCCGCGTCGCCGTCTACCGCCGCCTGGAGCGGCTGGCACCCGCCGGGTTGCGCGGCACCCGACGCGGCGATCTGCTGACGCGACTCGTGGCCGATGTGGACGCCCTCCAGGACTACTGGCTGCGATGGCTGCTGCCCGCGGGCGCCGCAGTGGCCGTCAGCGCGGTGTCCGTCGGCTTCACCGCCTGGCTGCTGCCCGAGGCGGGCGCGGTCCTCGCTGCCGGTCTCCTCGCGGCGGGGCTGGGGGTGCCGCTGCTGACGGGCGCGGTCGCGCGGCACGCCGAGCGCCGGCTGGCCCCGGCCCGGGGGCAGCTCGCCACCCGGGTCACCGACCTGCTCACCGGCACGGCAGAACTGACCGTGGCGGGCGCGCTGCCCTCGCGGGAGGCCGAGACGCGGCGGGCCGACTCAGTGCTCACCCGGATCGCGTCGCGCGCCGCCACCGCCACCGCGCTGGGCGACGGGCTCACCGCGCTGGTGTCCGGTCTCACCGTCGCCGGGGCCGCGCTGACCGGGGCGCGGGCGGTGGCCGACGGCCGGCTGGACGGTGTGCTGCTTGCCGTGGTCGTACTCACTCCCCTGGCTGCGTTCGAGGCCGTGCTGGGCCTGCCGCTCGCCGTGCAGTACCGGCAGCGGGTACGCAGGAGCGCCGAGCGCGTGTACGACGTACTGGACTCCCCCGAGCCGGTGCGGGAGCCGCAGCAGCCCGCGCAGCCGCCCACGGACCCCTTCCCGGTCGTCCTGGAGGGGCTGACGGCCCGTCACGCCGGGCAGGAGCGGGACGCGCTCGCCGGGGTGGACCTGACGCTCGGGCGAGGCCGCAGGGTGGCCGTGCTGGGCGCCTCGGGGGCGGGCAAGACGACGCTGGCGCAGGTGCTGCTGCGTTTCCTGGACGCGAGCGCCGGCCGGTACACGGTGGGCGGTGTCGCTGCGGACAGCCTCGACGGCGATGCCGTGCGCCGGATCGTCGGGCTGTGCGCGCAGGACGCGCATCTGTTCGACAGCACGCTGCGCGAGAACCTGCTGCTGGCGAAGAAGGACGCCACGGAGGAGGAGCTGCGGGGCGTGCTGGCCCGCGCGCGGCTGCTGGAGTGGGTGGACGGTCTGCCGGACGGCCTGGACACACTGGTCGGTGAGCACGGGGCCCGGCTGTCGGGCGGGCAGCGGCAGCGGCTGGCGCTGGCTCGGGCGCTGCTCGCGGACTTCCCGGTGCTGGTGCTGGACGAGCCGGCCGAGCATCTGGACCTGCCGACGGCGGACGCGCTGACCGCCGATCTGCTGGCCGCCACCGAGGGCCGTACGACGCTGCTCATCACGCACCGGCTGGCGGGGCTGGACGCGGTGGACGAGGTGCTGGTCCTGGACGCGGGCCGGGTCGTGCAGCGGGGCCGCTACGCCGAACTGGCCGCCGTGGACGGCCCGTTGCGCAGGATGGCCGAGCGGGAGGCGGCGGCCGGGGAGCTGCTCGCGGCGTGATCCGGCCCGACGGGCTGTCAGGCATGCGGGCAGGTGCGGTTCTTGCGCCATCCGTGGCGGTACGTCCCCCAGGTGCACGACTCGAACAGGACCCGGCCGCGCGGGGCGGGCCACGATCGCTGACATGCGCTCACTTCGCCGTCACCCGCTGCTCGTCCCGGCGCTGCTGTGCGCGCTGGTGTTTCTCGCGGCGCGTCCCACGTCGGCCGAGGGAGATCCGGGCGACGATCCGGGCGGCGGGGGGGCTCAGCGCGCAGGTGGTGCGCCTGTACCAGGACGCGGCTGTGGCGACGCAGCGGTACGAGGCGGGACGGCGGGACGCGGAGGTGCAGCGGGCGCAGGCGGAGCGGTACGAGGAGCTGCTGGCGCGTGAGCGGCGGGAGTCGGCGGCCCTCCGTGAGGATCTGGGGCGTATCGCGCGGGCCCAGTACCGCAGCGGTGGCGGGCTGCCGCTGACGGCGCAGATTCTCCTCGCGGAGACACCGGATCAGCTGATGCGCGGGCAGCACGTCTTCTCCCAGACGCAGCTGGCCGTGAACAACGCCATCGAGAAGAGCCACAGGGCCGAGGCGCGGCTCGCGGCGGACCGGGCGAAGGCACGGTCGGCGTGGCAGGCGCTGGAGCGCCGCAGCGGTGAGCTCGCCGCGCTGAAGAAGGAGATCGACGACAAGCTGGAGCAGGCGCGTCGGCGGTTGCAGGGGGAGGCGGACAGCGCGGTGGCGGCGGGCAGCTGCCGGGGTGCCGTACGGCTGGACCAGCCGCCGCTGGACGGCACGCGCGCGTGGGTGGCACCGGTGGAGTCGTACGAGCTGTCGGCGGGCTTCGGCAGCGGCGGTTCGCGGTGGGCGCGGGGGCACACCGGGCAGGACTTCGCCGTGCCGATCGGCACGCCGGTGCGGGCGGTGGGCGCGGGCCGGGTGGTGCGGGTCTCGTGCGGGGGTGCCTTCGGTATCGAGGTCGTGGTGCAGCATCCGGGCGGCTACTACACGCAGTACGCCCATCTGGCGGCGGTGACCGTGGACCAGGGGGAGCGGGTGCTGGCCGGACAGTGGGTCGGGCAGTCCGGCACGAGCGGCAACTCGACCGGCCCGCATCTGCACTTCGAGGTGCGGGTGACGCCGGAGTGGGGGTCGTCGCTCGACCCGGTGGAGTGGCTGGCGCAGCGCGGGGTGCCGGTGGGCTGACCGCACCGGGCCGCCGGGCCGCGACGGCCGGCTCGGGCGTGCAGCGGGCGGAGAAGTCCGCCCAGGAGCCGAAGGCGGAGGCGAGGAGCGCGGCGGCGCGGCTGTCGAGGCGGGTCTCGCCGCCCGGCTGCGGCAGCCCTGTCACCGCGCGGGACGCCCGGAGCCCCACCGCGCGGCGGCCGGGACGCTCAGCCGCGGTGCGCCCCTCTACGGCAGCTCGGCCAGCAGCTGCTCGATCACGACGGCCACACCGTCGTCGTTGTTGGCCACCGTCTGCCCGGATGCCGCCGCGAGCGCCTCGGGGTGGGCGTTGCCCATGGCGTAGGAGCGGCCGGCCCAGGTGAGCATCTCGACGTCGTTGGGCATGTCCCCGAACGCGACGACCTGCTCGTGGGAGATGCCGCGCTCGGCGCAGCACAGGGCGAGGGTGCTGGCCTTGGAGACCCCGGGGCCGCTGATCTCCAGCAGGGCGCTGGGGCTGGAGCGGGTGACGTTGGCGCGGTCGCCGAGGGCGAGGCGGGCCACGGTCAGGAAGGCGTCCGGGTCGAGCGTGGGGTGGTAGGCGAGGATCTTCAGCACGGGTTCGTCGGGCAGGGGCCCGTCGGCGCCCAGCAGCTCCTCGGCGGGCATGAGGATGTCCGGGATCTCCATGTGCAGCTTGGGATAGTCCGGCTCCTGGTTGAAGCCGTACGTCTGCTCGATCGCGTACACCGTGCCCGGTGCGGCCTCCCGCAGAAGCCGTACGGCGTCGAGGGCGTTGTCCCGGGCGAGTTCCCGCACCTTGACGAAGCGGTGGGCGCCGGGGCCGCCGTGCAGGTCGACCACGGCGGCGCCGTTGCCGCAGATGGCCAGGCCGTGGCCGTGGACATGGTCGCTGACGACGTCCATCCAGCGGGCGGGGCGGCCGGTGACGAAGAAGACCTCGATACCGGCCTCCTCGGCCGCGGCCAGGGCGGCGACCGTCCGCGGGGACACCGACTTGTCGTCGCGCAGCAGCGTGCCGTCCAGGTCGGTGGCGATCAGACGCGGCGGAACAGTGGAGGCCGGGGTCTCGGGCTGTCGAGTCGCTGAGGTCACCCGGCCATTCTCCCGCATATGCCCGCACGCCCGTGCGGGAGTCCGCACATCTGAGGGATTACCCCATGGGCGAGGCCATGCGGTTCGGCCACTCGGCCGGCCGCTCGCCCCTCGGCCTCTCGGCCCCTCGGCTCGCCGGGCCACTCGTCCCTCGGCCCCTCGGGCCGCCGGGCCCCTCGGCTCGCCGGGCCACTCGTCCCTCGGCCCGCCGGGCCGCCGGCCCGACTGCTCGCCGGCCGCGCTCAGCCGAGCTGCGCCACGGCCTCCATGGCGATCTGCTCGAAGACCTTCTGATCGGCGGCGAAATCGGAGTCGGGGATGGGCCAGTGGACGACGATCTCGGTGAAGCCCAGCTCCTGATGGCGTCCCGCGAAGTCGACGAACGCGTCCAGCGACTCCAGCGGACGCCCGCGGTCGGGGGTGAACCCGGTGAGCAGGATCTTGTCCAGCTCCGCCGCGTCCCGCCCGGCCTCCGCGCAGGCCGCGCCGAGCTTGGCGATCTGCCCGCGCAGGGCCTCGACGGACTGCTCAGGGGTGCCGTTCTCGTACAGCTTGGGGTCACCGGTGGTCACCCACGCCTGCCCGTGCCGGGCCGCCAGCCGCATGCCGCGCGGGCCCGTGGCGGCCACCGCGAAGGGCAGCCGGGGCCGCTGCACACAGCCGGGGATGTTGCGGGCCTCGTGCGCCGAGTAGTACGTGCCCTCGTGCGTCACCGCGTCCTCGGTGAGCAGCCGGTCGAGCAGCGGCACGAACTCGGCGAGCCGGTCGGCGCGCTCCTTCGGGCTCCACGGCTCCTGGCCGAGCGTGCTGGCGTCGAAGCCGGTGCCGCCCGCGCCGATGCCGAGGGTGACGCGACCGCCGGAGATGTCGTCGAGGGAGATCAGCTCCTTGGCGAGGGTCACCGGGTGCCGGAAGTTCGGCGAGCCCAACCCATGCTCATACCATCGGTGCCATGCCCCGCCCCAAACGCCGAGAGCCGACCATCACCCCAGGTGAACCGGCCGCCCTGTACTGCCGAATATCCCAGGCCGACGATGACGACCAGACCGGCGTCGACCGGCAGGAACGCATCTGCCGGGAGATCGCCGAGCGGCGCGGCCTGGCCATCGACCCCGCCCATGTCTTCGTCGACAACAGCCGCTCCGCCTGGCGGCGCAACCGCAAGCGCCCCGGCTGGGACCAGCTCCTCGAACGAGCCCGGCGTCGCGAGTTCCGGCACATCATCGCGTACCACCCCGACCGGCTCATGCGACAGCCGCGCGACCTGGAGGAGCTGCTCCAGGTCTCCGACGAGCAGGAAATCGTGCTGCACGGCGAGGCGAACCGCCGCAACCTCTCCGACCCCGACGACCGATTCATCCTCCGCATCGAGGTCGCCCACGCCTGCCGCTCCTCCGACGACACCTCCCGCCGCCTGAAGTCCGCGCTCGCGGAGCGGGCCGAGACCGGCATGCCGCACTCGGGCAAGCGGCGGTTCGGGTACGAGCCCGACGGCATGACCGTCAGGGAGGACGAGGCCGAGATCGTCCGCGAGGTCTTCGACCGCTACCTCAAGGGCCAGAGCCCGGTCTCCATCGCCCTCGTCCTCCACAAGCGCGGCATCAAGACCGTGTACGGCAAGGAGTGGACCCAGGGCACCGTCCGGGCCCTGCTCGACTCCCGCCACGCCGCTGGCATCCGCATGCACCGGGGCGAGGAGGTCGGCCCCGGGAAGTGGCCCGCCATCATCGACGCCGGCACCTGGGCCGAGGTGCGCGCCCGCCGTGAGTACCGGTCCGCGATCCACCAGACCAACCTGGAGCTGCGCCGCTTCTACCTGCTGCGCGGCCTGGTCATGTGCGGGCGCTGCGGCACTCTCATGTCCGGCACCAAGGTCGGTGCTGCGCCCTCGTACCTGTGCACGCGCAAGAGCCGCAACGACGACAAGAAGTGCGTCCGCCGCATCGCCGCTGTGAAGCTGGAGGAGTTCGTCACCGAGGCCGCGATCGACCTGCTCGGCCGACTCACCGTCTCAGGCCAACTCGCCTCCGCCACACCCACGAACGCCCTGACCGAGGCGGTGGAGGCGGACCAGCAGCAGCTCGCCGAGCTCAACCAGATGTGGACCGCCAAGGAGATCTCCACGGCGGAGTACCGGGCGATGCGCAAGGAGATCACCGACCGGATCGCCAAGGCCCAGCGGCGGATGGTCGTGCGGCCGGTGAAGCTGCTCGACGGGCTCACGGGGCCGGGGGCCAGAGCTGCCTGGGAGGCCGACGAGATGACGGACGAGCGGCGCAACGCGGTGCTCCGCTTCCTCTTCTCCGGTGTGGTCATCGACGCGTCGAGCAAGCCGAGCGGAGTCTTCGACTGGGACCGCATCGACATCGAGCAGAACCAGCTCTGAGGGCTGCTCGATGGGGCGGCGCCGCTCACGGCGGGCGGAAACATAGCAGCAAATCGCCGGTTAGGTAAACCGGGAATTCTCTGGATCCTTGGGGGCACTGCTGCGGCGGTCGACCTGCCAGTCGTCCGCCGGCGGCATGCACGTCCCCGGGTGTTGGAGCACTCGGAGGCGGCGCGATGTACCGACCGCCCGACGACCCGCGCGGTGCGGGGACTGCCATCCCCGCACCGCCCACGAGGAGCTGCCCGTGCGCCTGCTGCCCGAGGCAAGCACAGCACCGACCACCCCCACGACGACCCGAGCCGCGCGACAGGAGGAAGCCCGAGCTCAGGCCCTGCGACGTGTCTGCGCCGGATTCACCACGACGATCAGCCCGCACAGCGCGGCACGGCTGGCCGACCTGATGACCGGATCGCGGTACGAGAAGGCTGCCTGAGACCCCGTACAGAGAAGCGGCCCCGGTGTTGGAGCACCAAGGCCGCAGCGACTCCCAAGACGACCGCCCAAAACGATCTACACGGTGCCGGGACCTGCCAGTCCGTATCGGCCCGAGACAAGGAAGCTCTGTGCCCCAGGGTACGACCCCGCAGTGGCAAGCACCATTCACTCACCCTCACCCCGGCCCGCAGGACGCGATCGGCGTCTCGGCCACCCCGCCCCACGACGCGGAGGCCGAGGCAGCCGTACTCGGGGCCTGCATGTTCCAGGGCGCGGTCATCGACGAGGTCCGGCAGGTGCTGGAGCCGGGTGACTTCTTCCGGCCCGCGCACACCACGATCTGGCACGCCCTGCTGGAGCTGCGCAGGCAGGAAGCGCCGACCGACGCGATCGCCCTGTCCCACCGGCTGAAGTCCACGGGTGACCTCACGCGCGTCGGCGGCCCCCAGTACCTGCACTCCCTGGCGACCTCGGCGGCCGTGGGGTCGGGCGCCTCGTACTACGCGGACATCATCCGCGGCCACGCCGACCTGCGCGTCCTGCAGGCCACGGCGGTCCGCGTGCTCCAGGGCGCCACAGCGCCGGGAGCCGACCCGGCCGAGGTACGAAGCCTGCTGGCGGCGTCGCTGAGCGAGGCCGCCGACCGCGCCCGCCGCAGCTCGGGCGGACGGCTCCAGCGGTACGCCGTGGACGGCTGGTCCTTCGTCACCGACACCCCCGCCACCACCGAGCCCGTGTGGGGGACGCCGGGAAAAGCGGCATGGGCCTCGGGTGAGAGCCTGATGCTCGTCGGGCCACCAGGCGTCGGAAAGTCGACGATCGCGCAGCAGATCGTCCTCGCCCGCCTCGGCCTGCTCGCCCAGGTCCTGGACATGCCCGTGCGCGAGGGCGAGAAGGTCCTCTACATCGCCGCGGACCGGCCCAGCCAGCTCGCCCGTGCCTTCACCCGGGTCGTGCACCAGGCCGACCGGGACATCCTGCGCCGGCGCCTGGTCTTCTGGTCGGGACCGCTGCCCGCCTCGCTCAACACCGAGCCGCAGCTTCTCGCCGAGCTGGCCGCCGAACACGGGGCGGACACCGTGGTGATCGACAGCCTCAAGGACGTGGTCGGCAAGCTCACCGACGACGAGGCCGGCCTCGCGTACAACAACGCCCGCCAGCAGCTCCTGCGCAACGGCGTCGAGCTTCTCGAACTGCACCACCAGCGCAAGCAGGGTCCCGACGCCTCGCGCACCCAGCGCCCTGTCCTCGACCAGGTCTACGGCTCGGCTTGGTTCACCGCCGGCGCGGGAAGCGTCCTGTTCCTCAGCGGCGCGGCAGGGGACCCGGTGGTCCACCTCCACCACCTCAAGACGATCGACGACGAGATCGGCCCGCTGCCGATCATCCACGACCACCCTCGTGGCACCTCGCGCGTCGACACGAGCCTCGACCCGCTGACCCTCCTGCGGCAGGCGGGCGCGAACGGGCTCACCGCCCGTCAGCTCGCCACCCAGATCACCGGCGAGGAGAAGCCCATCGCGGCGGACATCGCCAGGGCGAGGCGTCGCCTGGAGAACCTCACCAAGAGCGGACACGCCACCCAGGAGACCGGTGCCGGCGGCGGCACCGGGGGCGGCCAGGCGACCCGCTGGAAGGCCGTCAACCGCCTCATGACCGCCGTTTCCTGACCGGCGGACCCGTACGCGGTGCCGTACGCGCCCCGGACCGCCGAGGGCGCGTACGCACCGCCTTCGCCGCGTACGAATCTCGGGAAACCGCAGATCAGACGCCTACGTGCCATCGAACGGCGCATTCACACCCTTGGCGCGTACGCGCTGCCCCCTCCTTGGAGAGGGGGCAGCGTAAGCGCCCCGCCCTCACAGCTCGTGGAGAACCACCCTTGCTCGTCACCGCACCCCAGGCCGGCACCGCCCGAGAGCTCGTCGTCACGGCGACGGGAGTGCGGGCATGAGGGCCCTATCCAGCCAAGGCCACACCCGCGATCGGAAGCGGCGTCTCTCGGCCGCCGTCGTCGCCGCGACCGTGGCGGCGCTCGTGTGCACCGCCTACAGCGCGGACACGAGCTGGCGGTTCGCCGCCCACTACCTTGACATGCGCAACACCGCCGAGCGCACCGCGATGTTCGCCGCCGCCGAGCTCGCCCTGTTCTCGATGGCGCTGATGGCCCGCCAGAACCTGCACGGGCCACGGCAGACGGCGGGTCTGCCCGGAGTCCTGGTCTGGGTGATCACCGCCATGCAGACCATCCCCGCCTACGCCGAGGCCGGCCCCGTCGGCGGCACCGTGCGCGCCTTCACCGGCCCCGTGATGGCCGCCGTGCTGTGGCACCTGGCCATGGGCATCGAACTGCGACAGCGGACCCCCGACGCCGCCTCCCGCGGACTCGCCGCCGTCCTCACACGACAGGCCCGCGAGCGGCTGCTCGCCCGCCTGGGGATCGTCGAGCAGGACCAGGGCGCCGCCGAGATCATCCGCGACCGGGCCACGCAGCGGGCCGTCGCCCTGGCCGCCCGCCTCGCGGAGTGACGCCCGGGCAGCGCACCGGGCGGGCGGGCCGACGCGCCGTGCGCCGCTTGTCCAGGGCCCTGGCCCGCTCCGGCATCGACGCCGACCCGCTCCGCAACGAGCAGCTGCTGCGCCAGCTCGCCACCCGCCGCCAAGCAGCCGCCCTGGCCACCATCGACCTGCCCGGGCGCTGGACCCCGCCCGCCGGGCAGCCTGTCAGCCCGCGCACAGCACAGCCCGACCACTCCCGGGCGAACGGCGACGAGCGGGCGGACCGGGACGGGCGGGCAGAGGGCCGCGCCCGCCCGCACCCGTCAGATCCGGGCGACGAGGAACCCCACCCGGGCAGCCGCCCGGAATCCGCCCGCCCGAAACCCACCGCCCACTCCGGCCCGGAACGGGCAGCCCGCCAGCACGAGGCGGTTCCGTCACCCTCGGACAGCGGCTCGCGTACCCCACCGGCCAAGCGCCCCACGTCGAAACCGAAGCGGCCGAGCGGCAAACCGCGCGCCACCGCCGACGTCCTTCGCGCCTACGCCCGCAGGCTCCTTGACGAGCACGGCCGCCTGTCCCGCGACCTCTTGGAGCAGGCCGTACGCGGTGACGGATACACGGTCGCCAGCGACGACGCCGGCGTCATCGTCCGCGCGGTCAAGGCCGAACTGAGCGCCTCCCAAGACGGCTGACGACCACCTCGCCCATCTTCCCGCCCCCGCCCGGAGATCCCGATCGTGACGCACGACCCCCACCACGCCGATCACCGTTCCGACGATCTGCCGTCGCTGGCGAAGTCGCCTACGCTGCTGTGCCGTTTGCGGCTGGCGTTCGGACGGGCGGCTCCTGGCGGAGCCAGTAGTACCCCGAGTCCGACTCAAGGCCGGTCTTCGGGGATCTCCGCGCCGGGGGTGGCGGAGACGGCCCGACGCCAGGGGGCGCCGGACCGGGAGGTCGGGACCGAGGGCGGCCCCGACCCGGACGAGCTCCACACCGTCCAGCAGCAGATCCTCCACCCCGCACCCCCCACAGAACCGACAGCCGGCGAGCGAGCGGTGCAGAGCGTCCAGCCGACGATCCGCCGTTTCACCGGCACCAAGCGGACCGTCCGAGTCGGACCGCTTCGGTTCACCGGCGACGAGCACAACGCTCTCCAGGAGGCCGCAGTTGAGCACGGCTACAAGGGGGAATCCGGCTTCGCCGCCGACATCGTCCTCGCGTTCGTGTCCGGCAGGTTCACGGCGAACCTGCCGCTGTCCGAGGACCGCCGCCGCACCCACATGTTCCGCGCCCAGGTGCTGCGCGAGCTCAACCGCATCGGCGTCAACGTCAACCAGATCGCCCGCGCCCTCAACAGCGACCTCACCCCACCCGATATCCGGCACCGTCTTGCCGAGCTGCACCGTCTGCTGGAGCTGATCGCCGAGGCCCTGCGCGAACCGACCGAATCCAGGAAGGACCAGGCCGCGTGATCGCCGCCATCAAACCGGCCGGGTCCAACACCCGTGGCCTGCTCGCCTACCTCTACGGCCCCGGCCGCCACGACGAGCACACCGACCCGCACATCGTCGCCGGCTTCGCCATGCTCGGCATGCCCGACCCCGGCCGCGACCAAAGCGCCACCCTCACCCAGCTCGCCCGCCACCTTGACGAGCCCGTCCATCTTCGGAACAGCGAGTTCGGAAGGAAGGTCACCGACCACGTCTGGCACTGCCCCGTCCGCACGGCCCCCACCGATCGCCACCTCTCCGACGCCGAGTGGGCCGAGATCGCGCAGCGGATCGTCGAAGCCGCTGGCATCGCCCCGCCCGGCGACGACCTGGCCTGCCGGTGGATCGCCGTACGCCACGCGGATGACCACATCCACATCCTCGCCACCACCGTCCGCGAGGACGGCCGCCGCCCCAGGCTCCACGACAGCGGCATCCGCGTCGGCGACGCCTGCCGCCAGATCGAGACCGACTACGGCCTACGCCAGCTGAAGAAGGGCGACCGCACCGCCGGACGCGCACCCAGCCAGACCGAGATGCACAAGGCCGAGCGCCTCGGCTGGGAGCAGACCAGCCGCGACTGGCTCCAGGACCGCATCCGCGCCGCCATCCCCCACGCCAGCAGCGCGGAGGAACTCCTCGCCTACCTCGAAGCCGACGGCATCGCGGTCAAACCCCGCCGCGGACCGTCCGGAGACCTCCTCGGCTACGCCGTCGGCCGCCCCGGCGACCTCAACAAGGACGGCGAACAGATCTTCCACCCCGGCGGAAAGATCGCCCCCGACCTCACCCTCCCCAAGCTCAGGGCCCGCCTGGAGACGACCGCGCCGGAGGAGCACCCGACCGCACGCCGTGACCAGCCTGCCACCCCCTGGCATCAGGCCACCGACGCCCTCGGCACCCTCCACCAGGGGATGGCCGACGACGCCCACGCCCAGGCCCACATCACCGCGCTCGGCGACCTCATCGAAGCCACCGCCCAGAAAGTCCCCAACCACGTTCACGCCGAACTGCGAGCAGCCTCACGGGCATTCGTCCGCGCCCAGCGCTCCCAGATCCGCGCCGAGCACCAGGCCGCCCACACCCTGCGCAAGGCGGCCCGCGACCTTGCCCACACCGCCACCGGCCCCGACGGCAGCGCCCTGGCGACCCTGCTCGCTGCCCTCGTCTGGGCCACGATCGTCGCCGCCCGCTGGCACGAAGCGAAGAACCACGCCCACCAGGCCGAAGCCGCCCGCCAGACCCTCCACCACCTCCAGACCGCCGCCGACCACGCCCTCACGCCCGTCGTCGACAGCCTCGCCACCCGCCGGCCGAACGACCAGGCCCGCCGGACCCTCGCCCACGACGTCCGGGCCGCCGTCCCCGACCACGCCGACCGCATCCTCACCGACCCCGCTTGGCCGGCCCTCGCCACCGTCCTCGCCGACGCCGAAGCGGGCGGCCACAAACCCCACCAGCTCCTCAAGGAGGCCGCCGAGAAGCGTGAACTCACCACCGCCCGCCAACCCGCCCGTGTCCTGATCACCCGCATCCAGCACACCAGCCGCAACCCCGCACCCAACCCCCGCGCCGAAGCCGCCCGCCGCCGCTCCACCATGGCGCCCGCACCCAGCGCACACCAGGCACGAGACCCCCAACCCGCCACGGCGCCCATCACCCCCGCCGAGCAACGCCACCGAAGCCGCTGATAGCCGCAAGGAGCCCTATGACAGCCATCCGGCAGCCATCCGCCCACACCACCGAATTGCACCCGCAGAGTGCCGACCCCACAGCAGCCGACAGCAAGGAGCCCGCTCTGAAGATCCACCCCGCCGCCGACATCTTCCCGATGCTCAGCGAGGACGAACTGCTCGACCTCGCCGAGTCGATCAAGAACGAGGGCCTTCGCAAGGCCATCGTCGTCGACTCTGACGGTGTCCTCCTCGACGGTCGTAACCGCCTCGCCGCCTGCGAGATCGCCAGCGTCGAACCGCGCTTCACCACCTACACCGGCGACAACCCCCGAGCGTTCATCCTCTCCAGCAACGTCTACCGCCGGCACCTCAGCAAGGGGCAGCAGGCCATGATCACCGCCATGGCCTGTTCCGTTTCGGGACACTCCCTGCGCGACCTGGCCAAGACCCACAGCCTCAGCCGCACCCGCCTCTCCGCCGCCAACATCGTCCTCACCTATTCCCCCGAGCTCGCCGAACAGGTCCGCGTCGGCGCCTACCCGCTCGACGCCGCCTACGACATCGCCCGTGAGAATAAGGCGAAGGCCGCAGCCTTCCAGGAGAAGCGCGACCGCCTCAGCGAGCGGGCCCCCGACCTCGCCCAGCTCGTCACCGAAGGCCACCTCACCCTCGACGAAGCCATCGCCACGCTGGAGGAACGACAGGAGGACAACCGCATCCGGAATCAGATCGCCGACGCCGACGAACTCCACCTCGCAGACGGCCACACCACCCCGCCCCTGGCCCAACTCGCCGAGCAGGGAGACATCACCTGGCACCAGGCCCACCAGCGCGCCGAAGAGTTCCTGGCCCACAGGCAGGAGGCCATCCATTGCGCACGGCAGGCCATGGAACGGATCGCGGAGAACTGGGGCGTCGTCCGGGACCTCGCCGCCCGACCCGACAGCGCCTACGCGCGAGAGATCGTAGAGGCTCTCCCGCCAGAGGCCCGCACTCTCGCCCAGCGCTTGATCCGCCTGGACTGAGCCAGAGCGCCCCCTCGGGGCCGGAGCGAAAACGCGGGTCCCGAGGGCGATCGCCTACGCCACCTCTTCCGCATTCATGGGGCTCTTCGAACTTCCCGCACCGGTGCTCAGCGGTGTCCCCAAGCTTGCTTGGCCAATCTCCCCACTCGGCAAGCTGTCTTGTTCGGTGTCGACTGTTGCTGTCGGCATCGACGAACACGGAAGCGTGCAGGTGACGCAGAACATCCAGACGTGTCCGGCACCGAGGCAGGCACGAAACCGGCGTAATCGGTGCCGAGCAGCCCGACGCGGGGACCTGGCTGCGTAGGTGGGAGCGTCTCTGTGGCCCTACCCAGTCACCTGGCACACCCTGTTGTCGTCCGTCACCTCGTACACATCGATGCGCAGCAGCTCACGGACATGGAGCGGGACTCGTTCGGCGGCCTTGACTGACGACGAGGGCACGACGAGCGTATAGCGTATGTGAGGGTCCTGGCTCGTCATACGGCGCAGCAGCTGGCCGTAGGCGATGTCGGCGTCGATGCCTTTCTCGCTGGTGCGGCCTTTGGCTTCGCAGATCAGCCGCTCGTGGTCGCGTACAGCCTCCAGGTCGGTCCAGCGGTCCGTGGGGTCGACCGGGGTCCAGCCCTCGGCCAACAGCCACGTGCGGAAGGCGTCGGTGACGCGGTCCTCGTCGCTGTCGCGGGCCAGGATCTTGCGCAGCGCCTCCAGGTCGGCCTTCTCGTTGCGGCGCAGCCGTCCGCGGCTGTCAGCGTCAAGGTCGGCCGGGCGGACGACGATCAGCCGTAGCCCGTGTGCGGGGATCTCTGTGTCACGTCGGGCGTCGTACAGGGCCCGCTGCTCGCCCCGGTGGACACCGCTCACGGTCAGCCGGTCCGGCTTGTCGAAGTGAGGCATCGGCTGGTCGTGCTGCAGTTCGCGGTACTCGACGACGAGCTCGTGACCGGGCCAGTAGGCGTCAACGGGCAGCTTGGCCCGACGGCCGTTGGATCCGGGATCTCCCAGCAGCCAGTCGAACTTGTGCTGCGTCAAGGCGCTCTCGTGGAGGATCCGGTTGCACAGATCGACGACGTACGCCTCGTCACTGTCATCTCTCGTTCCCATGACCGGGCATCCTGCCACCCCCGACTGACAACTGCCCCGTGGCCGACGAGCCTCACCTCGCCGACCCCACCCAGCACCAGAGCACCGAAGCCGGACAGGGGAAAGCAGATAGCCCCGCCCAGGGCACGCGCCCCGTCAGCGTTCACGGGGTGCGCCGTTCGGTCTCAGGCGGAACGCAGCAGATCGGCCGCCTGACGCAACGTGTCCAGGATCTCCTGGCGGGCCGCAGGCCGGGAGGCGAACACCCGCGGACTGGGGTGCCATGTGGCAAGAGTGTGGACCTTGGGCGCGTACTGCTCCTGATAGGCAGCCCAGCCGGCTTGCGCCTTGCGCCCCATCAGGACGACCAGCTCCAGCGCGGGAAGCATCGAGATCACCTCATGCAGGAACGGCGCCGCGCGCTGTATCTCCGTCCGCCCGGGTGCGGCGATCCGGTCTGCGGTGCCGAGGTACCACGGCACGACGTTCCAGTGCACAGACAGCTCATAGGGGAGACCAGCCTCGTCCCGCAGCGTCCAGCAGTTCTGCGCGGTCGGATCGTCGTTGTCGATGGAGATGATGCCGCTGCCCGTACGGCGCAAGGCAGCTTCCGCCCCCATGGACTTCTGGCCGGGCGCCTCCAGAAGGAACAAGCTGCGCGCTTCAACGCCCCCAGACGCGGGATCGAACCACGGCACGGACTCGCCGTCCCCGAGACGTTCGCGCAGATTCTCCACCCAGTCGTTCAAAGGACGTACGGCGGGTACGGTCCGCACAGCCTCCAGCCGTGCCTGCAGGGCTTCGAGGTCGCGCAGAGCCCGAGGAGCCGTGGAACGAAGATGATCGCGTGCAGTCATGGGCCGCAGTGTGCCAGGCCCCCCTGACATCGGTATCGAGTCCTCAAACACTCCCAGTGGCCCCAGCATCCCTGCATCGTCCGAAGCCGAATCAAGTGAGGAAGAGAAACACGTCGATCAACGCGCCCCCACAAGGTTCGGCCGCAGTGAGGGGCATGGGGTGGGAGGTAAGGGCCCGGGGATCGGCGGCCGAACAAACGGGCCAGCGGGGCGGGCGCTACAGTCTCCGCGTTCATGTAGACCACAGGGAGGGGACATGAGCAGACGCTGGGGGGTGGCCTCCATCGCCGTACTCGCCTTTGCGACCGGCTGCGGGGCCGAGGTGCAGCGCGGAGCGAACGCCTATGACTACGCGGCCGGATACCTGAGCGGGCGCAACGAGAGCCAGGCAGGAGCGGAGAAGGGCACTGGGTGCGTGCAGCAGCTCCAGGACTACGAGGCCGCCATGGATGAGGGTGCGATCTCCGAGGTGCGCAAGTACTTCATGAAGGGGTGCATGGACGGCTTCGACGGCGCCAGCCCCGCGATGTGGCCAGAAGACCAGCCAAAGCCGTAGATCGAGATGCGGGCGGTCCCGTTCCGCGCAGGCGGCTCCATGACGAGGAGTCGCCCGCCTCGCTCCGTTCGTCCGCCACCTCATGAACACGCTCGGCCAGACTTCTCCCGGCTGCCGGATCCACCCGGCAGAATGAGGCCCTCTGCGTGTCCGCTCACACTGCGCAACAAGAACGCCGGCGGCGAGACACCATGCTTGTTGGACCAGCGGCTGGCTTGAAGAGGGCGGAGCCTCTATGCGGACGGTTCGCTTCGAGAGTTTCGGGCCCGTTCCAGACGACCGTGCAGTCCACCGTGGTCACGTAGAGCCTTCGTTGCTGTCCCGATGAAGCGATGTCCTTCATCGTCGAGGTTGAACTCGACGATGGTGCGGACGCCGTCCTCTGGCCTACCGCTCTCGGAGGTGATCACGAGGTACTGGATTCGCTTCGGCCGACGGCCGCCGACAGGGCCTTCTGGGTCGAACACGGCGATGTCGTCGAATGGGAGGTCCATACTTCTTGCCGGGAGGCTCGGACTGTCGAGGGCCACGATCACGCGACGGTCTGTCAGGTAGAAACGCACGGGAAGCGGCGGGGCGTCAGCAGGAACCCACATACCGCCACACGTGACCCACTCGACCTCTCCCTCTTCCAGTGCATCCTGGACAAACTGCCAGAGGAGGGACTCGGCTATCAGAGCGTCCGCTTCCTTCTTCGGGACTGTCAAAGCGCCCGCGAAGCGAGTTCCGAAGGGTTCCACGGCGTGATCAGTGATGGGACGTGATTCCTGATTTTCCTTGCGGCGGCGAAACAGCGCCATTGGCTCTCCTTGTGAGTGGGCGATCCCAAGTGCATCGTTGGCATGCTGTGTCGCAGCTGCAGGAGGACGCTACCAACCACCTGGCTCTCTCGTCCCCGTGCGCATCGACGCTGCCGCCCGGGGCACGCAGACTGGTGGGTTCGGTGATCGCATCCGGGGACGGCTTGAGGTAACGACGGACGTTCGCCGGCACCCGGCAGCGCTGTCGGCCGTCACTGCTCGTACGCCCACGCCCGGCCGGTCTGGCGGTACTCCTCGACGGGGATGGGAGCAACGCCCGTCCGCATCCGCGCGGTGTAGAGCAGGCCATCGAGGTGGTCGATCTCGTGGTGGACCAGCCGGGCGAGCCCGCGTTCGTAGGTGGTGGTCACCAGCTGGCCCTCCAGCGTGATGGTCTCCACGGTGATCCGTAGCGGCCGGGGGACCAGGCCACGGACGTCGAAGAACGACAGGCAGCCCTCGTACTGCTCGTCCTCGTCGCTGGAGCGGTCGGTGATTCGGGGGTTCAGCAGGACGATCGCCGGGGCACCGGGGTCGGGGGGCTGGACCACGGCGGCGGCCCGGCCGATCGCGATCTGCGGGGCCGCGATGCCCATGCCCTTGGCGAAGGGGTGGACCTGCCCGATTCGCTCCATCGCGGAGAAGAGCTGCTCGATGACGTGCTCGGCTGCCTCGCGCTCGGCCGGCAGGTCGAAGGCGCGGGCAGGCTCGGCGAGGACGGGGGCTCCGTTCTGCACGACGCCGAGGCCGCGCATCTGCTCGCTGGGCCGCACCTGGATCACCTGAACTCCCCTTGGCTCGCTTCACGTTCGGGTCGCGCCCGGAACCGCCATTCCAGACGGTACCGGGCATGGAGCGCGGGTGTGGACGTGCTCCAGGAGAAGACCCGCATCCCGCTCTCCTCGCGCTGGACCGGGGCCGTTCGCAGCGGCGCCGCCTCGGCGGTCATGGAGGTCTCGGTGCCCCACACAGCCGGGTCGAGCTCGGCGGGGAAGGCGAGTTCGACCGCCAGGTGCTCGGTGGGCAGGCGGACGGCGCGCTGGAACCAGCGGCCCCACTTCTCTTCGCCCACCGAGTAGGCGTACTCGATCCACACCGACTCGCCCGGGTACAGAGGGAAGCGGCCCTGTTCGTTCTCGAACAGCAGCCACACCTCCTTGAAGGCGTCGCGGTCGTGCTTGGCCTGCCAGCGCATCGCCTCACCGCGACAGGTCGCGGTCAGGGCAAGCTCGTCCCAGGTCAGCGGGTGCTCGCGGTAGTGCGCGTTGGACCGTTCCGGCTCGCCCGGGTAGCGGTCGACGCTGATGCGGATCAGATAGCGGGTGATCGGCTCACCGCCGGTGTTCCGCAACAGCCGGCGCATCGTGAGCCGGTAGAGGCGCCCGTCGTAGTCGAGGCGGGCCGCGTCGTGCTCGACGACGATCGCCGAGCCGGTCGCGTACGGCTGCTCGGCCCTGCGGGGGGCGGGTACGACCGGTGCCGGTGCCACGGGCGTCTTGGCCGTCTCGTAGTCCAGCCAGCGCTTCCAGATGGCCTTGCCCGCGTTCAGAGCCTCCTCCGCGCGTCGGGCGAAGTCCTCGGTCGGCTTGTGACGGCCCGACTCGACGTGGCTTACGTAGGACGGGTCGAATCCCATCCTTCTGGCTAACTCCCGCTTGGCCAGCCCCCGCACCTCGCGCCAGTAGGCGACCTCCGCCGCGAACGCCTCGGCGGCCTGCTCGACCGTCAAGGCGTCGTCCCGCGCGTCCATCAAAGCCCCCGCCCTGGCCGTCGGATGAGATGAATGAACCGTGAGTGATCTCGATTCACCATTCTGTCACGGTCCCGGCCGCCAGTTTCCTTCCTCTACCGGCCCAGGTCGACCCCCGGGCCCAAACCAGGAGGGTCCCAGCGATGCGCGTGCTGTATCTGCTCAACGTCTCCAACTCCAGTCAGCTGTCCGCCGACTCCGGCTACACCTTCGCCGACCTGCTCGCCCCGGCCCTGACCGACGCCGGGGCCGAAGTGACCGTGGCCTCGCCGGTCCCGGTCGGTGACGCCCGCGTGCACTTCGCGCCCACCGTCTCGCCGTCCACCAAGTACCGGGCCCGCTTCGACCCCGGTATGGACGCTCTGGTCACCCTGATCCGCGACCGGCGGCCCGAGGTGGTGGTGGCCAACCAGATCGAGGCCGCCCCCGCGATCCGGGCCGCGCTCCTGGAAGCCGGGGTGGACGCGCTGATCGCCGGCTACTGCCACTATCTGCCGTTCTCCTTCACCGACACCGGAGTCCTGGCGCTGGACCCGGCGATGAACGACCGGAGCCTGAGCCGAAGCGTGCTGCTGGCCTTCGCCGCCGGCCTCGCGGCCTGCGACCGCATCCTGGTCCACTCCTCCACCGCCGCCTCCTGGACCACCGCGGCTGCCGCCCGCACCGGCGTCGACCTCGGCGACAAGCTGCACATCGTCCCTGCCCCCAGGGACGTACGGCTGGTGCGCGACCCGGCCGACATCACCCCGCCCGAAGGCCGAGCCACCGGCATCTACAACCACCGCCTGTACAGGCACTACGGCACCGCTCGCTTCACCCAGCTCGCCCGCCGCCTCGTCGCCGACGCCCCCGTGCGGCTCACGGTGATGGACCTGTTCGGCACCCGTAGCCCCGAGCGCATCCGTCTCGACCCCAGCCCCGAACGGCACCTGGAGGAGCTGGCGACCACGGATGGCGTCACCATCGCCTCCGACCGCGGCGACCGCATCCGCTACCGCAACCTGCTGGCCGGCGCCCACTTCGGCATCGCCCCCTTCCGATCTGGCTGCCCCTGGTCCATGTCGGTGATCGACTGCCAGGCGATGGGCCTGCCCGTGATCGGCCCGCGTACCGGCTGGCTGGCCGAGCACATCGACCACGAGCTGCTGTTCGACACCGACGAACAGGCCGTCCAGATCACCGAGCGCCTCGCCACGGACGCCGAGTTCTACCTGGTGCACGCCAAGCGCGCGTACGCCTCCACCGCCCACCTCACGCCCGCCATGGTGGCCGCCCGTTACCTGGAGGCGATCAAGTGACCGGCTTCGACGCGGTCCAGCTCTCCTACGACGAGCCGCTGGCCGACCGTCTGCACACCCGCCTCGCCCGGGTGCTGGGCGGCAACGTCAAGCGCCTGCACGGAGTCCGCGGGATGCGACGCGCCTACCGGCTCACCGCCGAGCTGGTCGACACCGAGCAGTTCTTCCTTGCCGACGGTGACTTCGCCATCGACCCCGAGTTCCCCACCGCCGCGGTTCAGCCGCTGGCTGACGGATTGGCGATGCGGGTCTGGCAGGCGGTCAACCCGGTCAACGGCCTGACCTACGGCTACGGCGGGCTCAAGCTGATCCGCCGCTCGGCGCTGAGGGAGATGGGCCAGGCCGTCGACGTGCTGGCCGCACTGCCCGGCCGGGTCGAGTTCTGCCGCCAGACCGCCGGGGTCACGCGGTTCAACCAGAGCCCGTTCCACGCGTGGAAAGCGGGCTTTCGCGAGTGCGCGATGCTCGCGCGCGGCAGCGAGTACGGCATGACCGATGCCTCCGCCCAGGAACGCATCGCCGCTTGGACGGCCAGCCGCGATGGCGAATTCGCCGCCTACGCGGCGGCCGGAGCCCGCGGCGGACTCGGCTTCGCCAAGGCCGCCGCCCGCGACCCGCAACACTTCGAGGCGCTCAACGACCCGCCCTGGCTGTATCAGCACTTCACCACGCTGTACGGCGAGCAGGCGGTGACCGGATGAACGCCGCCCCCGGGTCGCTGGTGCTGATTGAGCCATACGCGCACCGGGTCGGCGGACACCACCAGCGCACGTTGGCGGCGCTCGCCACCGCGCGGCCGGACAGCTTCGTCATCGCCCCGGGCGGCCTGAGCGAGGACGTGGGCCCGCTGGTTCAGTCCGGTTCCCGGGTCGCCGTCGGTCCGGCCGGGCCCGCGGCGAAGATCCTTCTGGCCGTCGCGCGGGCGGCAGCACGGGTCTCCGCCGCCGGCCAGCAGATCTTCGCCTCCCGGCGCTGGCCGCTGGCGGTCCGCAGGTCCCCGCACCAGGTCACCCTTCTCGCCCGGTGCCTGACCGAGGCCGCCTGCCTTCGCACCGCACGCCGCCTCGCCCCGCGGGCCTCGGCAGTGGTGATCCTCAGCGCGAACGAGGCCCTGCACGGTGTGGCCGCCCTGCTCGGCGGCACCCCGCACCTGCGGTTCATCCACGAGGCGGTCACCACCGAAGACCGCCTGGTCCGGTGGCTGGGCCGACTCGCCCGCAGGGGCGAGAAACGGGTGATCGCGCTGTATCCGACCACCGCTGTCCGCGATCAGGTCGCGCCGGCCTTCCCTCGCCTTCTGGGTGAGGTGCGAGCGTTCGCGGTCGACGACGGGCGCCCGCTGACCGACGCCGAACGAGACGGTGCCCGCACCGCCTTCACCATCCCCGCCGACGCGAAGGCGGTGTGCGTGGTCGGCGGCTGGTGGCCGTACAAGGACATCCCCGCCATCGACGCCGCCCTCGCCCGCCTCACCACCCCGCTGCACGTCCTGGTGTGCGGCACCCCGCTGGACGACGCCGTCCTCACACGCTGGCATCAGCTCCCCAAAGTCCGCCTTCACACCGTGCCCGGCCCGGTCGGCGACCAGGTCCTGCGGCTCGTGTACGCCGCTGCCGACGCGGCCCTTGTCGCGCGGAAGCCCGGCGTGGGCAAGGAATCAGGACTGGTCATGGACGCCGCCCGCCTCGGCGTCCCGCTGATCGTCTCCGCACACGACTCCGAGCTGACCGCCCGGCTCATCGGGGAGCCGTGGGCCCGGCTCTTCCCTGCCGACGATCCGGACGCCCTCGCCAAGACGCTGGACGGCCTCACGACTGACGCGCCTGCCCGCCCGGGTCCTTCGGCGCGCGGGGTCCTGGACATGCACTCGGCGGCCGAGCAGGCCGCCTTCCTCGCCGACACCTACACCCGCCTGACCAAGGAATGCCGATGAAGACGACCGTCTCTCCCGCCCTGGTCGCGGTGGTCGGCCCGGTCGAACCGGCTCTGCTGGCCGCCTGGACTGCCCACTACCGCCGACTCGGCATCGAACGCTTCCACCTCGCCTTCCACTTCCCCGACCACGTCCACGACGCCTGGCGGCACCAGCTCCTCGCGGCCAGCCACGACCTCGACATCATCCCTGCCCGGATCAGCACCGGACCGTGGCACGAGCACACCAACACCCGGCTCCGCGACTCCTTGCGCGAGCAGGCCGGGACAGGCTGGCACCTGATCGCCGACTCCGACGAGTTCCAGACCTACCCTGCCCCGCTCGCCGAGATGATCGCCCAGGCCGAGGCCGCCAGGCACAAGGTGATCGGCGGGTTGATGCTCGACCGCGTCACGAACGACGGCCGCCTGGCCCTCTGGCGCCCGGAAACGGGACTGGACCGGGCCTTCCCGCTCGGCGGGCACCTCACCCACCGGCTCCTCAAGGGCGATCCACGCAAGATCGTCCTCGCCCACTCCTCGGTGACCGTGGCGTCCGGAAACCACCGGGCACCGGGCCACAAGCCCGACCCGGACACGCTCGCGTGCGTGCACCACTTCAAGTGGCGCTCGGGCGTCCTGGACGACCTGCGCCGGCGGGTCGACCGGTTCACCTCCGGTGAGTGGGCCGAGCACACCCCGGCCGTCCGCAGCGAGGCGTCCCGCCTGTTGCAGCACGTCGACCGCCACAACGGCCGCATCGACGTCGCCGATCCCCGTCTGGCCTTCCGCCGCGTCACCCTCGACCGCCTGCCGGACGGCTGGGCCGCCGAAGCCGCCAAGATCTCCACCACCTGGCGCCCGCACATGACTCAGAGCCAGTCCGGCTCCACGATCTCCTCGCCCTCGCCCTGAGGCGCCTCGAAGCGGGCGAAGAAGTCGTCCAGGGCCTCCGGCGTCACGACGAGCGCGTTGGCGTCCTCCCGCTCGTTGCGCTCCACCAGCCTGCGCAGCAGTTCGTCACGCTTCACCGGGAAGTACAGCAGCCGCCACCGCCCGCCGGCCGACTCCACCAGCTCCTTCATCGCATCCCGGTCCTTACGCGGCCACAGCCCGTGGTCCCACACCACGTCCCGGCCCTCGGCGACCAGCTCGGCCAGCCGCTCGTGCAGCTCGGCGACGACCGGGGCCTCCTTCTCGAAGTAGGTGTTCTCCGGGTAGTCGACGCCGTACCGGCCGTGCCGCTCATAGACGACCTCGTCCACGGACAGCCGCACAGCACCCTCGGGCTCCAGCTTCCGCTGGGCATAGGTGGTCTTCCCCGAACCGGTGAGCCCCACCAGCAGGAACACCACCGGAGTGCGCTCGGCCACCGCCAACTCCCCTCAACACCACCAGCGTTCCTTGGCCAGTCTGCCACCGCCGGCAAGCCCAGGACCCCGTTCCTCATCACCACCACCCGAAGGAGCCGCCCGTGTCCGCCTCCGCACTCGCCCGCGCGCTACGGGCCTACGTCCGCCACGCACCCGGAACCGTGGGCAAGGTCCAGCTCGTCGGCCGCTTCCTCGACGAGCACCTGCGCACTCACCCCATCCACGCCACCGTCGGACTGAGGTCCGGCGACAAGGTCGGCGTCACCACCAGCGACGTCATCCAGCGCTACCAGTACCTGTTCGGCGAGTGGGAGCCGAACCTGAGCGCCTTCCTGCGCGACCGGCTCCGGCCTGGCGACACCTTCATCGATGTCGGAGCTCACCGCGGCGCCTTCAGCCTCCTGGCCTCCCATGCCGTCGGACCCCACGGCCGTGTCGTCGCCATTGAACCCTCCCCGCAGTTCCACGACGACCTGACCGCCGTGGCCACCGCCAACCACCGCACCAACATCCGGGCCGTCCGCTCCGCTGCCTTCGACACCCACGGCACCCTGACTCTTTATCTGGAGGACCCCGCCAACCTCGGTCACACCACCGCCGTCCGGCCCCGGCACGTCCACGTGGCCTTCGACGTGCCGACCGCACCCCTGGCCGGCCTGGTCAGCAGGGCAGAGCTCGCCACCACCCGGATCATCAAGATCGACGTCGAAGGCGCCGAGGCAGCAGCCATCCGAGGGCTGCTGCCCGCGCTGGTGGACCTGCGCGACGACGCGGAACTCGTCGTGGAAGTCACCCCCAGGCTCCTGGCCAAGCAGGGCGAGAGCGCCGCCGACATCATCGACACCCTGCGCAAGCACGGCTTCCACGCGTACACGCTCACCAACGACTACGACCCGGCCACCTACCCCCGGGCCATGCGCCGACCGCAGCCGCCGGTCCGGTGCACCGAAACCCCGAAGCACATGACCGACCTGGTCTTCTCCCGCACCAACGCCGATCGCCTCATGCTCGGCCGCTGAGCAGCACCCCCACGTTCCGAGCGGCCCGGCCGGTCCGAGCCGCCCGCCAGGACCACCGACACCTTCCGGCACGTCGACGAGGAGTGGGCACGTGATCAACACCAGCGTTATGAACAGCCGCAACGCAGTCTGCGTGATCGTCCACGACAAGGACGCCGACACGATCGCCGCCGTGCTCTACGGAGCCCGCAACTGGTCCCCGCAGCCGGCCTGGACCCTCCCCGGTGGCAAGGCCGAACCCGGCGAAGCCCTCGACGAGGCCGCCGCCCGCGAACTCAAGGAGGAGACCGGCCTGCTCGTCGACCCGGCGGATCTCGCCCTCGTCCAGGTCATCCACGTCGAACAGGGCTGGGACCAGGCCGGGCAGTTCGTCCTGTTCGTCTTCGCCACCGACACGTGGGCCGGTGAGCTGACCAACCCCGAGCCGGACAAGCACCTGACGGCCGAGTGGGTCGCCGCGAGCGGCCTGCCCACCCCCGCGTTCCCGACCTCCACGCAGGCCCTGGCGGCGTACCGGGATGGAGGCCCGTCCTTCTCCCGCCATGGATGGTCGATCACCGCTGCGCAATAAGCCGGCACCAGGGTGATCGGCGGGCCTCGTCGCCACACTGAGACGGCTCCGTCGGGTGCCGCCCACCTCGCACCAGACCGGATCGCCGCAGCGTGAGGACGTCACGCTCTGGAGTCGCACGGGAACACCCCTGGGGCCGACGTAGGCTCGGTGGCATGAGCCTGCGCCTGAGCACCGTGATCCTTCCCGTCGACCGCTGGCACGAGGGAGGCCGCGCGAAGTGGCAGCGCGCCGAGGAACTCGGCTTCCACGCCGCGTACACGTACGACCACCTCTCCTGGCGGACCTTCCGCGACGGCCCCTGGTTCGGCGCCCTGCCCACCCTTACCGCCGCCGCCACGGCCACGGACCGCCTGCGCCTGGGCACCCTCGTCACGTCGCCTAATTTCAGGCATCCAGTGACGCTCGCCAAGGAGCTGATCTCGCTCGACGACATCTCCGGCGGGCGGGTCACCCTCGGCATCGGGGCCGGCGGCAACGGCTTCGACGCCACCGCGCTCGGCCAGGAGGCGTGGACGCCGAAGGAGCGGGCGGACCGGTTCGGCGAGTTCGTGCCGCTGCTCGACCGCCTGCTCACCGAGGGCGCGGTCTCGCAGAAAGGCGACTTCTACACGGCGGAGGAGGCGCGGAACATCCCAGGCTGTGTCCAGCGCCCGCGGCTGCCGTTCGCCGTGGCGGCGACCGGGCCGCGCGGGCTGCGGCTGGCCGCCCGGTACGGGCAGGCGTGGGTGACGACGGGCGACCCGAAGTTGTACGAGGAGGGGACCCCGGAGCAGTCGGTGGAGGCACTGCGCGGGCAGGTCGAGAAGCTCGGCAAGGCGTGCGCCGAGTCCGGGCGGGATGTGGCCGAGCTGGACAAGATCCTGCTGACCGGCTTCACCCCGGACCGGGGCCGACCGCTGGAGTCTGTGAACGCCTTCGTCGACTTCGCCGGCCGCCACCAGGAGCTCGGCTTCACCGAGATCGTGATCCACTGGCCGATCCCCGACTCAGACTTCGCCGCCGACCAGGCCGCATTCGAAGGAATTGCTACGGAGGCTGTTGGGCAGCTGGGCTGACCTCGAAGGGATCGAGGCTAGCAATGCCGGGAAGGGTCCACCTCGACGTGGCCAGGTCTCTTCCCGCCTGCGGAGCGCCGGCTTGTCCATCAGAGATCACCGCCGTCGGGTAGATCCGTCCATTCGGATCGGTGAGCGACGGGAAGGTGCCACGCCAGGATCTGCAGCGCGGCACATCGAAGGGCCGCAGACCCTGAACCCAAGCGGACGCAGAAACGCCTGCAGACCTAAGGCCGTGGTGGGAAAATGAGGCCATGACTTCCCAGTTACCTTCGTGGATTCCGAGTCATCTTCAACGGGCGAGGCCCGACCAATGCTGGTGGTGCGGAGGGCTAGCGGATTCCCGCGAGCACCGACACAAGAAGTCTGACGTCGTGGGAACCTTCGGTAAGGCTTGGATGCGCGGCCAGGTCGTTCGAGTGGTTAACGGAAGCAGCTATCTTGGGCAAGTGCAAGGGCCGAACTCTGACACCCTCAAGTTTGCGAAAGTACTCTGCGCGAACTGTAATAACTCGCGAAGTCAGCCATTCGATGCAGCGTACGAGACTTTCTCCAGATACGTTCGCACGAATAGTCGAGTAGGCGAGGAGTATTTTTCCTTCAAATTTTCCAACATCTATGGATCCGACTGGCGCAACGAAAGAGAAGCGCTGGTCAGGTACTTCGTGAAGGCAATCGGCTGCCGCCTGGCCGAGGATGGCTTGCAGACCCCCAAGGCGGTGATTGACTTCCTAGATGGCAGCGGAAAGCGAGCGCCGCACCTGAATATGGAGATGGGGGTTAATCTTGCGAAGCTAGAAATGGGCAAGCACATGAAATTTCACGGCGAGGAGGAAGGGAGTCTATGGCTGGGCGACCACGGCCCATGGGTGGATAACGCAGGGGCTCTCGTCGGAACTTGGAGCTTCTTCGGATTCCAATGGTTCACCCTGACGTGGGTCTTCTTCTTTGATCGGGTGCGCGGACGCAGTAACTTCTACAACTCGGACAAGGTTGAAATGAATCAGTTCTGGCCCCCAGGGATTGCTGCAGGCGATGCAGAAAGAGCCTGCACAGTCTGCAATCACGGGCACCCCTGAGAGCCGCGCCGGGGCGCTCGAGTAAGGGTTGTTCCGTGACTACTGGTCGCGGGTGAGATGTTCTCGGCGTGGCCGGTGTCCCGCCTGCACAACCTCCAGGCGTGATGCGTGCTCATCCGGTGAGACCGAGTTCGCGTAGGGCGTCGGCGGGGTGGTTGCGGTAGTGGTCGTGGGCGGCGGCGTTGTTCTTCCATCCGGCGAGGTGAGCGAGGCTGATCGCCAG